>CAZDYI010000019.1:0-4546 GCA_964509765.1 uncultured Gammaproteobacteria bacterium | reverse complement strand
GGACGCCGAGTACCGCATCGACGACGGCGAGCCGAAGCCGTTCGTGATGCTCGTCGAGAAGGACGGTCCTCCGGGCGCCTCGTTCATCGGCAACCGCACGGACATCATCTTCGACTTCATGTCCGACGTAAGCTACGGCTCGAGGCTGCGCATGAGCGCGCCGGCCGCCTCCGGCGCAGACGGCGGAGCCATGGTTGACGTCAACCTGGAGAAGTCGGACGATGTCTTCGCTCTTTTCGGCGTCAAGTGTGTGCAGATGTTCACCGTCCCCCAGTTGTTGAATCAGTGAACACACAGCTGGAATCAGCAAGGAAGAAAGAAGGCGAGGACAGCAAGGAGATCGTCCTCAATCATCCGGTGTCGGTCAATTCAGTCTTGACAGGAATCATGTGGCTAGCGGCTACGTTGCTAGTGTTGGCTACTGTGCCTGCGTCTGCTCAATGGGATGCGTTCGTCCGTGAAGACGAGTTTACTGATGCCATTTTGGCACTGAAAGTCATGTCCAACTCGGACCCTACAACTCCTGTTCCTCTCGTTGAGATACTTTGCAATGAAGAGGGTCTTCAACTCGAAATTTATTGGCCTGATAAGCCAGGACCTGGAGAGATAATTCTTGATTCAGTAAAGTCTGAACTATCGGGCGAGAATATTACGATGTCAGAATACCGAATTGATAATGGCGAGATCAAAACCATTGAGATGGTGGTAATTTCACCAATGTATGCGTTAGTTACTGGAATAAAAGATATCGATGGTTCGAACATGCAATTGCTGGAATATATTGTGGACTTACAATCGGGATCTAGATTGAGGATGCGATCTAAAGCGAGTGGAGATAGCGGTTGGGATTATGCTCATCTGGATATTAGCTTGGCCGGAGCATCTGAAGCGATAACTATATTTCAACAACGGTGCGCTAAAGTTTTCGGGATTGAAATTAGGTAGGGAAATTAGTAGGTGCTCCAAGTCAACGAACTGAGCGGCCTAGAGTCAAAGAAACAGCAATTCAAGGAAATGATCTAATGTCAGCGAATATAGCCTACGTCGGCCTCGGCATCATGGGCCGGCCCGCCGCGTCCCATCTCATCAAGGCGGGACACGAGCTTCGCGTCCACGCCCGCCGACCCGAGGCCGCTCAGCCGCTCGTCGATCTCGGCGCCACCGCCTGCGCAAGCCCCGCCGAGGCAGCCCAGGGCTGCGACTTCGCGTTCACCAACGTCTCCGACACCCCCGACGCGATCGAGGTCATCACCGGACCTGGCGGCTACATCGAGGGGCTTACGGAGGGCGCGGTCGTGATCGACATGAGCACGATCGCGCCTGCGGCAGCGCGCGACATCGCCTCCAAGCTCGCAGGGAAGGGCATCGGCTTCATCGACGCGCCGGTGTCGGGCGGGCAGGCCGGCGCCGAGGCAGGCACGCTTGCGTTCATGTGCGGCGCCTCCGAGTCTGACTTCGAGAAGGCCAAGCCGATTCTTGAGGTCATGGGCTCGAGCATCGTCCGGGTCGGCGGGTGCGGCGCGGGCCAGGTTGCCAAGTGTGTAAACCAGGTCCTGATCGGCGCGACGGTCGACGCGGTCGCGGAGTCGTTCATGCTCGCGCGCAAGCTGGGCGTCGACCCCGCGCGGGTGCGCGACGCAATCGCCGGCGGCTTCGCCGGAAGCAAGGTCCTCGAGGTCCACGCGAAGCGGATGATCGACGACAGCTACGAACCCGGCTTCAAGGCGCGCCTGCACCTCAAGGACATCAAGATCGCGCTCGACGCCGCGGCGGAGGCCGGCGTCGGCCTGCCCGCCGCCGAGAAGACCAAGGCGCGGCTTGAGGACGTCGTGGAGCGCGGAATGGGCGACCTCGATTCATCTGTCGCATGCCGCTCGCTCGAGGGCTGGGGGGATGAAAAGTGACCGAGGCACTGTACCGTGACGACCCCTACCTCAAGACCTGCCAGGCGAAGGTAGTCCGCAGCGACGATGAGGGCGTCGTCCTCGACAGGACCGTGTTCTTCGCCGCGGGCGGAGGCCAGCCCGGCGACATCGGCACGCTGCGCATTGGCGACAGGGAGGTCGAGGTGACCGACGCCGTGCGCGGGCGCGGCGAGTCCGCGATCCGCCACGTCGTCGCCGAGCCGGTCGAGGAGGGCGCGGAGGTGACCGCGACGCTCGACTGGCAGCGCCGCCACCTTACGATGCGCACGCACACCGCCCTGCACCTGCTGTACGCCGCGCTCAAGGCGCCGGTGACCGGCGGGCGGATGGACCCCGGCCGCGGCCGGCTCGACTTCGACCTGCCCGACCCGCCGGACCGCGAGGCGGCCGAGGCGCGCATCGCGGAGTTCGTCGCCGCGGACGCGCAGGTCCGGACCGAGTGGGTCGGCCGCGAGTACCTAGAGAGCAACCCCGAGCTCGTCCGGACGATGGCGGTCAAGCCGCCGGCCGACCAGGCCAAGGTCTCGCTGGTCGTCATCGACGGCATCGACACCCAGGCCTGCGGCGGCACCCACGTGCGGTCGACCGCCGAGGTCGGCAAGGTCCGGATAGCCAAGGTCGAGAAGAAGGGCAGGCTCAACCGCCGGGTGGTGATAGAAATCGCCGATGGCTGACCGGTCGCCGGACGCCGCGTTCCTGATAATCGGCAACGAGATCCTCTCCGGAAGGACGCAGGACGCGAACCTCCGCACGCTCGCCAAGGCCCTGCGCGCCCGCGGCCGGCGGATCGCCGAGGTCCGGGTCGTGCGCGACGAGCTCGACGCGGTGGCCGCCGCGGTCAACGAGCTGCGCGCGCGCCACTTCCTGCTCTTCACTTCGGGCGGCATCGGCCCGACCCACGACGACATCACCACGGCCTGCGTCGCGGCGGCGTTCGGCGTTCCGGTCGTGCGCGACGCGGAGGCCGAGCGCACGCTCACGGACTTCTACGTGAGCATCGGCCGCGAGGCCAACCCCGGGCGGCTGTCGATGGCCGATATCCCGCAGGGTGCCGAGACGGTCTACTGCGAGATGACCGCGGCCCCTGGCTACCGGATAGAAAACGTGTGCGTCTTCGCAGGGGTTCCGTACATCTTCGAGTCGATGCTCGACGAGGTGATCGGCTCGATCGAGCCGCGCCCCGAGATCGTCTCGCGGACGGTCACGGTCGAGGTCGGCGAGAGCGAGGTCGCGGCCGACCTCTCCGGCGTCCAGGAGCGCCACCCGGATCTCGAGGTCGGCAGCTACCCGCAGGACGACCACGGCCGCCACTACGCCGAGCTGGTCATCAGCGGCGACGACCCCGAGTCGATCGGCAAGGCTGTGGCGGAGCTGCAGGAGGCGCTCGACCGGCGCGGCGTCGAGTGGAGGGAGTGAGATGGCCCACACCGCGCTGATAACGACCACGATCAACGTTCCCGAGCTTCTGCTCGACTACGCCCGCGACGCAAAGGAGCACGGCCGCGACGTGAAGGTCTGCGTGGCGGGCGACCGCAAGACGCCGCCCGAGGCCGCGGTGTTTTGCGCGAAGGTCGAGAGGGAGACAGGCGTGCCCTGCGAGTACATGGGCGTCGAGGACCAGGAGAGGTTCCTCGAGCCCTGGCCCGGGCTAGCGGAGCTGCTGCCGTGGGACTGCGTGCAGCGCCGCAACGTCGCCGTCCTAAAGGCGTACGCCGACGGAGCGGGCTCGATCATCACCATCGACGACGACAACCTTGTCGCACGGAAAGATTACTTCGGCGGCCACGGCGACGTCGGCGGTGAGGAGGAGCTCGAGGATTTCGGCGAGGACGGAAAGTGGTTCAACGTCTGCCGCTTTCTTGAGACGAAGAACAACTACCAGTTCGTAGCCCGCGGCTACGGCATGGCCGCGCGCGCCGAGCTGCCGGACGCAAGGTCCGAACTGTCCGGAAACGGAAAGCGGAAAAGGAGGGTTGCGGTAAACGCCGGCCTGTGGCTCGGCGACCCCGACATCGACGCGGTCACCCGACTCGCGTGCCGGCCCGAGGTCACGGGATGCACGGCGGAGGAGAACTTCTTCGTCGCACCCGGCGCGCTCACCCCGTTCAACTCGCAGAACACCGCGATCGCCCGCCACGCGGTCCCCGCGTACTTCCTCTCGCCGTCGGTCGGCCGCTTCGACGACATCCTCGCGAGCTTCATCGTCAAGCGGATCGCCGACCGCCTCGGCGAGGGCGTGTCGTACGGAAACCCGCTCGTGCGCCAGGACAGAAACGAGCACGACCTGTTCCGCGACCTCGAGCTCGAGATGATGGGGATGCGGATAGTCGACAGCTTCACCGAGGCGCTCGCCAAGGTTTCGCTCGGCGAGGGCGGCTACGCCGGCTGCGCCGTCGAGATTGCGGACGCAATGGAAAGCGAGATCCCCTCGTATGCCGCGCAAGAGGGCGACCGCAAGGCGCTCAAGGAGTTCTTCGCCGGCTGCAGGCTCTGGGCGAACCTGCCGCTGTGGGACTGAGCCCGCTCCCGGCCCGGCCTTGAGGGGCAAGGCCTTTGCCGCCGGCAACGGCGGCGCGTTCCTCAGGAAGGCCGCGCGGTGGGGCGCCGCGATGCTCGCGGTC
>CAZDYI010000018.1:0-4929 GCA_964509765.1 uncultured Gammaproteobacteria bacterium | reverse complement strand
CCGAGCGAGACCGCAGAGCCGATCATGTTGAGCATCAGCTTGCCGTCCTTGCCGCACGGCGTGTACGAGACCGCCAGGTCGATGATCGCGTTGGCGTTCATGAACCGCGCCTGCTTCATGATCTTGTTGAGGGCGGCCTCCCAGGCCTCCTGCTGCGCGGCGTCGTCGCCGTCGGGGTCGAACCAGGTCCAGCTGGACACCACCCCGTCGTTGGCGGTTATCCTCTTGCCTTGGACCTCATGGGAAGTGGTTACGATGATCATGGCGTTCCGTCCTTCGGGCTGCGGGTAGGGTAGTTTACCTCATGGGGCGGCCCGGCCCCGGCCAGGCAGGGAAGGCCGCCTGCCGCCCGCCCCGCCGGATGTAGAATTCCGCCTTCCCCAACGGGGCAAGAGGAGGAAAAATGGCCAGGATCTGCGTCATAGGAGCCGGAAGCACGGTGTTCTGCAAGACCGTCGTCAGCGACATGCTGCTGCGCGACGAGTTCAAGGACATGGACGTCGCCCTGATGGACATCGACGGCGAGCGGCTCGCCGCGTCCAAGAAGGTCATCGAGGCCGTCGCCGCTCAGCTAGGCGCGACCGGCAGGGTGACCGCCCACTCCGACCGCCGCGAGGCCCTCAAGGGGGCCGACTTCGTGATGACCTCGATCCAGGTAGGCGGCTACAGGCCCTCTACGGTCGTCGACTTCGAGGTCCCCAAGAAACACGGCCTGCGCCAGACTATCGCCGACACCCTCGGCATCGGCGGGATCATGCGCGGGCTTAGGACCATCCCCGTGATCCTCGAGATCGCCGACGACGTCTCCGAGGTGTGCCCCGACGCGGTCTGGCTCCAGTACGTCAACCCGATGTGCATGCTGATGATCGCGATCGGCCGCAGGCACCCCGGCCTCAAGGCCGTCGGCCTGTGCCACTCCGTCCAGGGCACAGCCGAGATGCTCGCAGCCGACCTCGGCGAGAAAGTCGAGGACATCGACTTCGACTGCGCCGGGATCAACCACATGGCGTTCTACACCCGCTTCGAGAAGCGCGCCAACGGCGGCGCGGCCGAGGACCTCTACCCGCGCCTGCGGGAGGTCGGCCGGGAGATCGTCGAAGGCAGGCGCAAGTCGACGCGCTCCGACGAGCCGATGGACCACGGCAGGGCGCTCGCAGAGAAGGTCCGCTACGAGATGCTGCTGCGCCTCGGCTACTTCGTGACCGAGAGCTCCGAGCACTTCGCCGAGTACGTCCCGTGGTTCATCAAGCGGGGCCGCGAGGAGCTGCTCGAGCGGTTCGAGATCCCGCTCGACGAGTACATCGACCGCTGCGAGAGCTCGATCAGCCGCTGGGACGACCTCGCAAAGGCCATCGACGAGGAGTCCAAGGTCGAGGTGAGGGAGTCGCACGAGTACGCCTCGCTGATCGCGTCTGCCGTCGCGACCGGCAAGGCGGCCGTCTTCAACGGCAACGTCCCCAACGACGCGGGGCTGATCCCCAACCTGCCGCGCAGCTGCTGCGTCGAGGTGCCCTGCGACGTAGACTCGGGCGGGATCCGGCCCCGGATGGTGGAGCCGCTCCCGCAGCACCTCGTCGCGCTGATGCGCACCAACATCAACGTCCAGGAGCTGACCGTCGACGCGGTCCTAGAGGGCGACCGCGAGCGCGTCTACCACGCCGCCATGCTCGACCCGCACACGGCCGCAGAGCTGTCGCTCGACCAGATCTGGAAGCTGGTCGACGAGCTGATCGAGGCCCACGGCGACTACATCCCGAAGAGCCTGAGGAGCTAGGCTGCAGCTACGGTCAGCCGGCCGCCGGGCCGGCGCCGCCTACGGCTTGCGTTTCTTTGTCCGCTTGCCGGGCTTTTCCGGGTGGACCTTGAGAAGCTGCGCTTCGATGCTCTTGATGAAGCCCGGGCTCGTGCTGCCGGAGCTCTGTTCAGCTTCCTCGTCAATGCCGCGGAGTTCGAAAGTGGCCCTCGCTATGGATGTGGCGCCCGGCATTTTGGTCAGCATCAGGCCTAGCATGAGCGGCAAGTCGCAGTTCGGGTCATCATTGCGGATGTAACTGTTGGGCGGAACCTCCTCGACGCCGGAAAGTTCCGGCTCGGCTCGGTAATCCGGCTTGGCCAGTGATTTGCAGGAATTCACGATGGCTTCGAGGTCGAATCCCTCATCGAAAGGGCTGAGAATCTCCAGGTTGCCGTATCTGCCCAGCTTGACCAAGGCCTTGTCCTCCGTCAGGAAGTACCTGCATCCCATCCTGTTCAGGGTCACAAGATGAGTGGCATCCCAGATGGAAATTGGGTCGTTTTCCGCGGCAAGGTCCAAGGCTTCGTGGTAGTCTTGGAGGGAGTTGTGGACAATCTCGAACCACTTGCTGTAGTCGATTGCGGCAGCGCGTGCCTTGCCCTTGTCCACGCGGAACTTCCTTTCGGTCACCACGTGGAAGAACTCTGTCAGGGACAGAGTGGTGAGCATGGCACCCTTGTGGGTAAGTGCATTGACGATCTCCTCCGCGACCTCGCTGCGGAAGTCCTCGTAGGGAGTCGCTGAATAAATCAGCACGTTTGTGTCCAGGGAGAGGTGCCTCCCCCACTTATGTGCCAAGAATCTCGTCCCAGATCTCTTTCCTGGTCGGAAGCGGGCGCTCAACGCCCTTGCACGCTTCCCTCGTCCTCTTCAAGCTGGCCCGCACCTCTTCGGGACTGGCGTAGCGCTCTTCCTCGGTCAAGGTGTCCGGCCACTCTGCCCTCTTGAGGTGGATGAACCGGCGGCCGTCGCGCTTGAGGAACACCTCGTCGCTTTCACCGAGCCCGTTGATGATGCGAAGCAGCGCCGCCATGGTCAGGCCGGACAGCTCCACGTCGATTTTCTCCGGCAGGCGCCGTTCCTCAGGCGCCTCGCTATTCGCCTTTGCCTTGCTCACGTGTCTATCATAGCACCTCTCACGCGAAAAGTCAAGCAGCGATGTCTTTCCGCCATACGGCCGCTGTATCCTGTGCGCCCCTGCGCCCGGAAGGAAGCGCCCGCCCCAAGGCCTTCGGCATTCCGAACGGCGCGCCTTGGCCTCGTTCCCGTCGCCGGCCTGCGCCGGTCCCGCTCACTGCTCCCCCGGCGGCTCGTAGGGGACGACCTGCTCGCCGGCCTCGATCGCCTTGAGGAACGCGGCGTGGCTCATCGACATCCTCGCGACCTCCTTGGCCTGCGCGAGCTTGTGGCGCCAGCACCCGGCCAGGTCGCGGGCCAGGCCCGAGGCCATGAGCTCCCGCTGCGCGACCTTGCGGTCGAGCAGGCCCAGTCCGTTGAGCACCGGGTAGTAGAGCTGCGCCTCGACGTGCGGCAGGAAGCCCAGAAACTTCTCGAAGTCCCCGGCGGACGGCATGCGCTCCCGCCAGGCCGCAAGCCGCTCCTCGGCGCGCTCCTCCCTGCAATCGTCGCGGACGTGCCTCCAGAACGGGGTGTCGGCCCGCCCGCCGCGGTAGTGGACCACGAGGAAGGTGCGGAAGTCGTCGAACTGCCGCGCGACCCTGTCGTTGTACTCCTCGCGCAGCCCCTCCTCGGCGTCGAAGGCGCTCTCCATGCAGGTCTCCTCGAACAAGAGCAGCTGGATCAGCGTCGAGTGGATCGAGGTCGCCTCCAGAGGCTCGAGGAAGCCCGCCGACAGGCCTATCGCCAGGACGTTGCCGCGCCAGGCGCGCTCGACCCGGCCGCTGTCGAACCTGATGTCCGCAAGCGGCTCGACCTTCGTCCCCAGTTTTTTCTCGACCTCGGCCTGCGCCTCGTCCGGCGTCGTGAACTCGTCGCAGTAGGCGTAGCCGTTTCCCAGCCGGTCCTGGGTCGGGATCTGCCACATCCACCCGCAGTCCAGCGCCCAGGCGTGGGTGTAGGGGATCACCGGCGCGTCATCCCTGTGCGGGAGCTGGAACGGGAACGCCCGGTTCAGCGGCAGCTCCTTGCGGTAGCCGACCCAGTCCACGCCGAGCGCGCCCGACAGCACCCGGCGGAAGCCCGTGCAGTCGACGAACAGGTCGGCCTCGACCCTGCTGCCGTCCTCGAGGACGAGCGCCTCTACGCTGCCGCCTCCGTCGGCGACGGCGCAGTCCTTGACCGTCGAGTCGACGACCTTCAGCTGCGGGAGCCGCTTGCGCAGCCAGGCCGCGACCAGGGCGTTGTCGAAGTGGTAGGCGTTGTGGAACGGCGAGGTGCGCCACAGGCCCCCGCCGCGGTCGGCGCGGCGGAAGGGCGCCTTGTCGGCGCGCATCAGGTGCGCGAAGTGGTGGCTCTGCGCGACCCGCCTGCCCTCGGCGACCGCGTGGATGTTCAGCAGCTCCGAGCCGGGCGCGCCCGGGACGTCGCCCTGCCAGTGCGGGTCGTCTATCGGCCCGTCGTAGTAGGGCTCGCCGGGCCTCCAGCCGCGGTGGCGGATCCCGAGCTTGATCGTCGCGCGGGTCTCGCGCAAAAACTCGATCTCGTCGAGGCCGAAGTGCTGCAGGAATGCGTGGAACAGGGCGGTTGTGCCCTCGCCGACGCCGATGGTCGGGATCGCCGAGCTCTCGATCATGGTCACCTCGACGGGCGCCTTGCGCCTTGCTATCCCGCCGCAGATCACCCACGCCGCGAGCCAGCCGGCGGTCCCGCCGCCGACTATGACGATTCTCTTTCCGGCCGGTCCGGCCGCGGGCGCGGGCTCTGCCACCTGTCGCTAGCCGCGCAGGTTCGCGGGGATGTAGTCGCCGTGGGCCTCGATCATGTCGTCGACGAGGCGCCAGATCTCGTCGAGCGACAGCTCGGCGGCGGTGTGCGGGTCGACCATCGCCGCGTGGTAGACGCGCTCGCGGTCGCCCTCTAGGACCGCGTCGACCGTCAGCTCCTGGACGTTGACGTTGGTCCGGATAAGCGCCGCGAGGTGGGCGGGCAGGGCGGGGACCGCCTGCGGGTGGAAG
>CAZDYI010000017.1:0-5984 GCA_964509765.1 uncultured Gammaproteobacteria bacterium | reverse complement strand
CCTGCCGCATTGCCCTCACGGCATGCGGCAGCGGACAGAACCCCGACAGCAGCCGGAGCCCCGCCCACCGATGAGATTCCTGCGGATCATCCTCTCGATCCTGTCCTTGCTTGCCGCCGTCGCGGCCGGCGGCTGGTCGGGTTACGTCGTCTACATCCTGACCCAGAAGGACGCCGGCATCGCCGACGTCCTGAACGTCAGCATCAAGCTGCCCTTCGACGCGCCGGGGGTTGAGACAGTCCCGCTCTGGTCGCTGCCGGCAGCTGCGGTCATCCTGCTTGTGGCAGCCATAGTCCTGTGGCCGCCCAAGGGCGCCAAGAAGGAGAAGAAGGAGGACACCTCGCAGGCCGACGCCAAGAAGGCCCTCAAGATGCAGGCCCTCAAGAGTTCCGCGGCCTCCCCGCAGGACGCGCCCGCATCCCCGGACCCCGCGGTCGCGGCCGAGGAAGAGGCCAGGATCGAGGCCGACGCCGCCGACGTCAGCACCTACGCAAGGCTTGAGGACCCCGAGGCCATGGCCAGGCTCGTCGCGATCGACCAGGGCGAGATGTCCCACGAGGTCGTCTCCAAGCTGCTCAAGGAGTACTTCCCCGAGCTATCGACGCTGGGCGAGAAGGTCCGCCCCGACGACAACAGGACCCTAGACACGCTCGGCCGGCACATCATCGGCATCGCCCGCAACATGCTCAAGATGACCGACAAGGAGCTCAGCGACAACCAGTTCGCGATCTTCCAGGAGCGCAACTTCAAGGCCGAGTCCGAGGAGATCCTGAGGATGTACCAGCCCGACGACATCACCCTGCTCAGCGACGAGCAGCGCGGCTTCGTCGGCACGGTGGTCGACAACAGGTCCTGGGAGACCGTCCAGCGCACCGTGCGCGGCCAGCGCACGGACTGGAAGGCGATCTCCCTCAGCAACGCCAAGGAATACCTGTAGGCGACGGCCAAGCCGGCCCCGCGGCCGGGCCCCTGCGGCCCGTCGGGTCGGCCCTGTTCTTCCTCGGGCTGTGCGTGGTCACGCCGCCCTTCTCCCTTCTCGCCCTGCTCATATTCTGGGCTCCGGCCGAGTTCCGCTACCGCGCGATCGGCCAGTGGAACCGCACGGTGATGCTCATGGCGCGCTTGCTGTGCGGCATTCGCCACGAGGTGCTCGGGAGGGAGAACCTGCCGCAGGGGCCGCACGTGATCTGCTCGAAGCACCAGTCGGCCTGGGAGACGATCGCCTACTACGGGATATTCAGGCGGCGGGTCTCGTTCGTCGTCAAGCGCTCGCTGCTGTGGATCCCGTTCTTCGGCTGGGGCCTGCGGCTGTGCATGAGCCCGATCCCGATCGACCGCTCGGCGAAGCTGTCGGCGTTCCGCTCGGTGCTGTCGGTCGGCAAGAGCCGGCTGGACGAGGGCGTTCCGGTCTGCGTGTTCCCCGAGGGCACCAGGGTACCTGTCGGCGAGCGGCGCAAGTTCCTGCCGGGGGCGTGCATGCTCGCGGTCGAGGCCGGCGTGCCGATCGTCCCGGTCGCCCACAACAGCGGCAGGCTCTGGCCGAAGGCGAACCTCGGCCTGCTCAAGCGCGCAGGGACGGTCACCGTCTCGATCGGCCCCGCGATCGCCACCGAGGGCAGGCGCACCAAGGATGTGACCGCCGAGGTTGAGCGGTGGGTCAACGAGGAGACCGCGCGCCTAGGCGGCTGAGCCCGGCGGCGGCGCAACTTAGAATTTCCGCGCGGGCGCCTGGCGCCCGGCCGCCTTCATGACCTACGTCGTAACCGAGCAGTGCGTCAGGTGCAAGTACACCGACTGCGTCGAGGTCTGCCCGGTCGACTGCTTCCACGAGGGGCCGAACATGCTCGTGATCAACCCCGAGGAGTGCATCGACTGCGCCCTGTGCGTGCCGGAGTGCCCGGTTGACGCGATCTACTACAGCGACGACGTCCCGCAGGGCCAGGAGGGCTACCTCGAGATCAACGAGCGCCTGTCCCGGGGCTGGCCCGTGATCCTCGCCCGCAAGGACCCGCCCGCGGACGCCAAGAAGTGGGAGGGCGTCGGCGGCAAGACCGAGCTGATCGAGGAGTAGCCTTGCCTGGCGCGGAGGTCCAAGGGGCCGGGGCAGACGAAGCGGCCGGCGCCGTCGCCCGGGCGATGGCCGCCTGCCCGCCGGAGGCGCGGCCGCTGGCCGTCATCGACGGCGCGGACGCGCGCAAGGCGGTCCTCTCGCACGGCTCGCTTGCAGGCAGGATCGGGGCGCGGGCGGTCTCCCCAGAAGCCCTGCGCACGGCCGCCTCGCTCGGCGCGGGCGGCGGGACGACCGCGCTGCTCGCATCGCTCGACGGCGACAACTCCGCCCTGCGGAGGTCCGCGGCGCGGACCCGGCTGCTCGCCCGGGTCTACCGGCACATCAGGGAGCTCGACCTCCGCAACCCCGTGGCGCTGTCGTCAATGTTCCGCGACGCGCTCGACGGGCTTGCATCGGCCGACCCCGACGGCATCGACCGCGACGCGCTCGCCGCCGATCACGGCAGGCACCAGGTTGAGCTCGAGACCCTGCTCGGCCTGTGGGACGCGCTGTGCGCGGACGAGCACGCAAGCCGCCGCGAGACCCTCGGCGAGCTGGCCGCCTCGCTCGACGGCCCCGCAGTCTACATGCACTGGGACCGCCCCCTGCCGTGGGTGGCGGACTTCCTGGACGCCGCGGCGGCCGGAGGCGCGGGCGCGACGCGGGTCGAGGCCTCGCTCGACGACAGGTCCGAGGCGCTCGACGGGCTGTGGCGGGGCGAAGGAAAAAAAACGCCCCGCGGCGGCGGTGCGTTTTCCGAGCCCCTGCTGTACAACTCCGGATCGCTCGAGGAGGCGGCCGAGGCGGCGCTTGCGATCGTCGGCGGGTGGATCGGCGAGTCCGGCGGCGGGGACGAATGCTCGATAGGCCTCGTCGGCTACGACAGGCTCCTGGTGCGGAGGGTGCACTCGCTGTTTTTGCAGCGCGGCCTGCACATCAGGGACGGCTCGGGCTGGCTGGCGAGGAACCTGCTTGTCGGCCGCGCGCTTCTTGCGGTCGCCGCGGCGCCGGACACCGCGGCCGGGCTCGCGGCAAGGCTCCGCCAGGTGATGGCCCACGTCGGCGGCGACGGCTGGTGGAGGCTTCCCCGCCGGCTTGCCGAGCGCAGGGAGGCCGCGACCGCGGAGCTCGAGGCCCTGCTGGAGCAGACCGCCGCGCACGACGAGCGCGCGGCCGACTGGTTCGGGCGCCTGGCCGAGCTCACGGGGCAAAGGCCTCTTTCGGCCTTCTTCGACGGCGACCCCGCAGGCGAGAACATCCGCCGCCTGCTGCGCCTGATGGCCGACGAGTTCGACGGCGCCGACGCGGCCGGGATGGGCCTGCGCGAGGTCCGCGGCCTGCTGCTGGACGCGCTCGGCGAGACGACCCTCTACAGCGACGTCGCCGACAGCCCCATCGAGCTCGTCCCCCCGGCAAGCTTTTCGACGAGGCGCTTCGACGCGCTGCTGCTGCTCGGCGCCGACGAGAACACCCTGCCCCGCACGCCGCCGCCCGGCTTCTTCGGGGCCGAGGTGCTCAAGGCTCTCGGCCTCGAGACCCCGGACGACGAGATCGCCCGGCACCGGCGCGCGGCCGCCCTGCGCCTGTCGCGCCACGACCGCCTCGCCGCGGTCTGGAGCGGCAAGGCCTACGCGAGCCCGTACCTCGAGCTGATGGGGCCGCGGAGATTCGAGCCGCTCGGCCGGCAGTGGGAGCGCAGGCCGGCTTCGGCGGCGGCGCGCGGCCACGGGACCGCCCTGCGCGAGCTTCCGGCGCGGATCAGCCCGAGCGGCTTCACGACGCTCCTGCGCTGCCCGTACCGCTACCACTCGCAGAGCGTGCTGCGCCTCGAGGAGGACCCCAGGGACCCGCTCGGCCGCGCCGACCTCTACGGCAGCTTCGTCCACGAGGTCCTCGCCCGCTTCCACCTCGCCGTGATGGAGGACCCGGAAATCGACCTCGAGGCCGAGCTCACGCGCCTGACGGATCTTGCGGCGCGCGGCGAGCTGCCGGAGCTCGAACCGGACAGCCGCAGCGACCTGTCCTCGCAGCCACCGGAGGCGCTGCGCGCCAGCGCGTGGGCGTGGTCGCACGCGGCGGGGGAGTACGTCGACCGGATCCGCGGGCTGCTCAGGTCTGAGGGTTTCATCGGCATCGACGCGGTCGAGAAGAGGTTCGAGGCCGAGATATCGGTCGGCGGCCGCGCGGTGACCGTAAGCGGGATCTGCGACCGCCTCGACGCCCGCGAGAAGGGCGGCAAGAGGGTGGTCTCGGTGGTCGACATCAAGACCGGCAGCAAGCAGAGCTACAGCAACCACCTTGAGCATCCCCAGCTGCCGATGTACGTGGCGATGAGCAAGACCTTCTCGGGCTGCGACCATGCCGGCTACTGGGGGCTGAACCTCGAGAAGGGCAGGATCGAGTCCTGGAACGTGGACCTCGACGACTCCGGCGCCGTGCTCGCGCACGAGATCCTTGGTGTAATCGAGGAAATACTCGGCGAGGCAATGGACGGAGCGCCGCTGCCGGCCAACGGAACGGCGGACTGTTGCGAGCACTGTCCCTACGGCGGGCTGTGCCGCAGGGAGCACTGGGCCAAGGAGGCGGCCGCGGCGCAATGAGACCGGCGAGGGAGCAGATGGCGGCCCTGACGCGGGGCGCCGTCGACCTGATCGACGCGGACGACCTCGAGAAGAGGCTCGGCTCCGGGAGGCCCCTGCGGGTCAAGACCGGCTTCGACCCGACCTCGGCCGACCTGCACCTCGGCCACACGGTGCTGTTCACCAAGATGCGCCAGTTCCAGGACCTCGGCCACACGGTGATCTTCCTGATCGGCGACTTCACCGCGATGATCGGCGACCCCACGGGCCAGAACGCGACCAGGCCGATGGTCGAGCGGGAGGCGATCGAGCGCAACGCCGAGCTGTTCGCCGAGCAGGCCTTCAAGGTCCTCGACCGGGAGAAGACCGAGGTGCGGCGCAACAGCGAGTGGATGGGCGGCCTGGGGGCCGACGGCATGATCCGCCTTGCCCAGGGGCACACCGTCGCGCGGATGCTCGAGCGGCGCGACTTCGCGCAGCGCTACCGCGAGAGGCGGCCGATCGCGGTCCACGAGTTCCTCTACCCGATCGTCCAGGGCTACGACTCGGTGATGCTCGAGTGCGACGTCGAGCTCGGCGGGACCGACCAGCTGTTCAACCTGACGGTCGGCCGCGCGCTGCAGGAGCGCGCCGGCCAGGCGCCGCAGGTCGTGCTGACCATGCCGCTGCTGTCGGGCATCCGCGGCGAGGAGAAGATGTCCAAGAGCTCCGGAAACTACGTCGGCATCGACGAGCCCGCGCGGGAGATGTACGCAAAGCTGATGTCGATCACCGACGGGCGCATGTGGCACTACTACGAGCTGCTCTCGCTGGCGGACAGCGGGGAGATCGAAAGGCGGCGCAAGGCCGCGGGCGGCGGGGGGCCGAAGGCGATGGAGGCGAAGGACGCCCTCGCCTACGAGCTGGCCGCGCGCTACCACGGCGACAAGGCGGCCGAGGACGCGCGGCAGGCCTTCCGCGCCGCGTTCAGGGACCACGAGGTGCCCGACGACCTTCCGAAAGTCACCGTCGCCGCTCAGGGCGGCGGCATCGCACTTACTGCGGCGCTCAAGGAGGCCGGGCTGGTCCCGTCGCTCTCGCAGGGCCGGCGCCTGCTGTCCCAGGGAGGGATCAGGATCGGCGACGAGAAGGTGTCCGAGGACCGCGAGCTCAGGCCCGGGGAGACCGTTGTGGTCCGCGTCGGCAAGCGCCACGGGGCCAGGCTGACGGTTACCGGCTGAAAATCGGCGGATACATAAGAGAATCCTTGATTTTCATGGCTTCGAACCCATATTTAAAGGGCGCACCCTCAGAAGGTGCCGGGACGCCGTCATGACCGAGAAGGACGACAGCAGCAGCAGTGGGCCCGCAGGCAC
>CAZDYI010000016.1:0-10345 GCA_964509765.1 uncultured Gammaproteobacteria bacterium | reverse complement strand
CACCGACCAGCGCATCGCGACGTTCCTGCCGCGCTCGTTGTCGCAGCAGAAAAGGTCCTCGACCTTGAAGGCCGGCCCCTCGACCGCCGTCGCCAGAGACTCCCAGAACCGCGCGGCGCCGTCGCGCCCCGTCCACTCGATTCCGCCCGGGCCGCGCACCGACGCGGCGTGGTGGTAGCGCTCGGCCGTCGCCCCCAGGCCGCCATCCGCCCAGGCCGCCTCGCACAGCCTGGCGTAAGCCCTTGCGTCTTCGTCGCCCGTCTCTTCCGGGCTGTATTCGCTCGGGACGTCGTCCCTGGGCAGGAAGAAGCCCGCGTTCCCGCTTGCCGCCTGAGCCTCGGCGAGCTCGCGCGGCTTCATGCCGAGGCATCTTGCGATCGCTCCCTGGTCACGGATCAGCCACTCCTCGACAACCTGGTTGCCGACGCACCAGCAGTCGGCGATGATCCGGTAGCGCATGCTGCGCCCGGTTGCCTTGCCGTAGGCGCCGTCGCCTGAGTGGGTCGCGGTCGAGATGATCCGGTGTGAGGACAGGTAACCCTTGCCGTGTTTCTTCCAGACGACGTCCTCGCCGAGCAGCCTGCGGTCGGGGAACTCGGCAAGCGTGGCCTCAGTCGCCTTGATCACGTCCTTCGCCCCGACGACGAGCCCCGTCGGCGAGCGGACGGGACAGTCCGCAGCGTAGTACTTGTCGATCAGGTCGATGCCGCGGCCCTCCCAGATCCTCGCCGTGATCGCGTAGATGTAGTGCGGAAGGTCCCGGAACTCCGGGTCGAATCCGTCAAGCGGCACGTTTCCCGCTCCCTTACTTGACTGCCAGGACCGCGCGCGGCGACAGGAAGCCGTCGGGGTCGAGCGCAAGGCCGCGGCCGGACTCGGCCTCGAGCGTGGCTGCGTCCCACTCGCGGCGCACGCGCTCGTCGCCGCCGTTGACGAGCATCAGCACCGCCTCCTCGCCGCCGCCGTTCTCGAACCCGCGCCACGCGCCGGCGGGGACGGTGTAGATCGAGCGCTCGGCAAGCTGCACCTCGACCGGAGACTCGGAGCCGTTGAGGGCGACCTTCGGCGCACCGTCGAAGACGAAGGCGACGAAGGAGCGGTCGGTGCGCCAGGAGCCCGTGCTTTCGCCGGGCGCGAGCCGCAGCCACTCGATGCTGAAGCCGTGCGGCCTTGCGACCTTCGGGTAGTGGTGCCGCGACGCGGTCATCCCGTGGCTGAGCACCGCCGCGAGCTTCCCGCCGCCGGGCAGGGCGTCGTCGCGCCAGTCGAGCTCGTCCCAGCGGACGATGTTGTCCTCGACCTGCCCGGCGGAAAACGTCGGCAGGCGCCCCATCTCGTCTTCGGGCATCGGAGCGAGGAAGCCCTCGCCGTCGGGCGGGCCCTCGCCGGCCTCGACGTCGACGACCATGTTCGACTCGCTCAGGCGCAGGCCGGCCTTTTCGGCCTCCTCGAGCACCTTGGGGTTCCAAATGATCCCGCCGGGGTCGTCCTCGCCGATCACCGCGAACATGAACGGGTCGTCGCCGCCGCCGCGGTTGAAGAAGCCGCGGAAGATCCACGTCGGGATGGTGAACACGTCGCGGCGGCCCATCGTGACGCGGCCCTCGCCGTCGTTGCCCCACATGAACTCCCAGTTGCCCGCGGCCGACACGAACACCTCGGCGGTGAAGTGCAGGTGGAGGTTGTTTTGCCGGTCGACCGGAAGGGTCACCCCGCCGACGTTGTAGCCGTGGGCCTCGACGATGTTGACCTCCTGGGTGTCGCTCTGCGCGACGCCGGGGCCGATGAAGCTGTAGTTGAGCTTGCCCTCGGAGTTCGGGTTGCGCCGGTCGATGAACGCCTCGGCGCAGGGCTTGAAGTCCTCCCTGGGTATGTGGCGCGACCTAGCCGTCGCCTCGTCTATGGTCATCTTCCTCCTCCTGGTTCCCGCTCCCCTCAACTGGGCGGGGCGCAGATTCTATTTCTCCGCTCCCGTCCGCGCCCTTGCCCCCGAAACTTCTCTCCTTGCCGGCGATCAAGTCTGACATGTTGCGGCGGTGCCTGATCGTTATGACCATCGCCATCCCCGCGATGCAGACGGCGGGGTAGGAACCGGACTCGTGCAGCCACTGGGCGAAGAGCATCGCGGCCATCACCGAGGCGACGGACGCGACCGACACGGTGCGCCAGGCGAGGAACAGGGCCGCCCAGGCCGCGACCGCGAACAGGAAGACGCGCCAGTCGATTCCGAGCAGCACGCCGAAGCCGGTCGCGACGCCCTTGCCTCCCTTGAACCCCAGCCACGGGTTCCAGCAGTGTCCGGCGACCGCGGCGAAGCCCGCGACCGACCCCATCCCCTCGGCCTCCAGGAATATTTCGCATGCGAGCGCGGGAAGAAGGCCCTTGGCGAAGTCGAGCAGGAACACCAGGCGCCCCGCCCACTTGTTGCCCGAGCGCATCACGTTCGTCGCGCCCGGGTTGCCTGAGCCGTAGCCGCGCGGGTCGGGCAGGCCCATCATTTTCGCGACGAGGACCGCGAACGGGACCGACCCGGCGACGAAGCCGGCGAGGGCAGCGATCGCGAGCTCAGCCATCTTCCCTGCCCCACCCCCCGCCGCCGGGGGTCCTGATCTCGATCGCGTCGCCGGGCTCCGCCTGCCACGTCGCCCGGCCGCCGCCTTTGACCTTCCTCCCGGAGGCCGTGCGCAGCCAGTTCGCGCCCGGCCGGCCGGGACCGCCGCCCGCCATCCCGCGCGGGGCGGCCTCGCGGCGGTTGGCGAGCATCGTAACCTCCATGGCCTCGAGGAACCGGATCGTCCGCGCGGCGCCGTTGCCGCCCCGCCAGCGCCCCCGCCCGCCCGAGCCGCGCCGGACAGAGAAGCCCTCGACGACGACCGGCAGGCGGTCCTCGAGGACCTCGACGTCAGTGATCAGGGTGTTCGTCATGTGGGTGTGGACCGCGTCCATGCCGGCATGCCCCCTGCCGGCCCCGGCCCCTCCGCAGATTGTCTCGTAGAACTGGCGCCGCTCGTTGCCGAAGGTCAGGTTGTTCATCGTCCCCTGCGACTGCGCCGCGGCCCCGAGCGCGCCGAGCAGCGCGTCGACGACCATCTGCGAGACCTCGACGTTGCCCGCCGCGACCGCCGCGCCGCGGCCGGGGTTGACCATCGACCCAGCCGGCGCGACGACCCGGACCGGCCTGAGGCAGCCCGAGTTCAGCGGGATCTCGGCGTCGAGCAGGCTGCGCAGGACGTAGTAGACCGCGGCGTGCACCACAGACAGCGGCGCGTTGAAGTTGCCCGGGTCCTGGCGGCTCGTCCCGCTGAAGTCGAATGTCGCGCGCTTATTGCGGGGGTCGGTACGCACGGACACGCGAACCCTGCCGCCGCCGTCCGTCCGGACCTCGAAGGAGCCGGGACGGATCCTTGAGACCAGCTCCCGCACAGCAAGCTCGGCGTTGTCCTGGATGTGCCCCATGTACTCCCTGACCTCGGCGTCGCCGCGCTCGCCGCACGCCCGGGCGAGCTCGGACGCGCCCTTGGCGTTGGCCGCAAGCTGCGCTAGCAGGTCGGCGACGTTCTGGTCCGGGTCCCTGGCCGGATGCGGGCCCCCGGCAAGGAGGGCGCGCAGCTCCCGCTCGGCGAACCTGCCGGAGCGCACGAGCTTGAAGTTCTCGAACAGGACCCCCTCCTCGTCGAGGCTCGAGGAGTTCGCCGGCATCGAACCCGGCGTGATCCCGCCGACGTCGGCGTGGTGGCCGCGCGAGCAGACGAAGAAGTCCGGCCTCCTTCCGCCCTTGCGGAAGACAGGAGAGACCACGGTCAGGTCCGGCAGGTGGGTGCCGCCGGCGTAGGGGGCGTTGACCAGCCAGGCGTCGCCGGGGCGGACCGCGCCGCGGTTTGCCCTGATCACCTCCTGGACCGTCGCGCCCATCGAGCCGAGGTGGACTGGGATGTGCGGGGCGTTCGCGACCAGCCCGCCGTCGCGGTCGAACACCGCGCAGGAGAAGTCCAGCCTCTCCTTGATGTTGACCGACATCGCGGTGTTGCGCAGGACGTGGCCCATCTGCTCGGCGATGCCGGTGAAGATGCTGTGGTACACCTCGAGCCTGCCCGGGTCCGGGCCACGCGCACTGCGAAGACCGGCCGAGGACTTCGCCGCCCGGCCCATACGCTCCAGGGTCAGCACGCCGTCGGCGCCCATCTGCGCGCCCCACCCCGGCGCGACGTATGTCGTCGCGGTGTCCTCGAGCACAAGCGCGGGCCCGGCGAAACTGTTGCCCGCCCGCAGGTCCTTGCGCGTGTACACATCAGCCGCCTGCCACCTGCCCTCTGCGTACACCTCCGTCCTGTACGACGGCGGCGGCAGCGGCCCGCGCGGAACCCGGAACAGCCCGCGCAGCTCGCGCTGCCTCGTGTGCGCCTCGGCCTCGATCCCGGCGACGATCACATTCGCGCCCCTGCGGTCGAAGCCGAACATCCGCCGGTGCCCCGCGGACAGGTCCCTCGCCATCGCCGCGGCCGTCCCCAGCCGCACCGCGACCGCCGCGGCACCGCCGTCGTACCTGAGCAGGACCCTCTTGTCAACCGAAACCGCCTCGCCCTTGCGCCTCGAGCGCCCGGCCTCCCGGACCGCGGCGCCTGCAAGCCTCGCAAGCTCGGTGCGCACCCGCCCCGCGTTGCCGGCAAGCGGGACCTCGAGCGTTTTCTGGCGCACTGCCCTCGTCGCCGCGATCCCGATTCCGGCTGCAGACAGCACGCCGGCCAGCGGGTGCGCGACGATCCGTTCGATGCCGAGCCGCTCGGCGATCTGGCAGGCGTGCTGGCCGCCGGCCCCGCCGAAGGAGACCAGGGCGTAGCCCGCGCCGAGGTCGTGGCCCCGCTGCACCGAGATGCCCTTGATCGCCTTCGCCATGCGCTCAACGGCGATGTCGACGAAGTCGGACGCGACCCTCTCGGGCGCCTCCTTCGGCCTGCCCGCCCTCTTCGCAAGCTCGGCGACCCTCCGCCCGGACGCGGCGGGGTCGATCGCGCGGTCGCGCTTCGGGCCGAACACCTTCGGGAAGGCCCCGGCGACAAGCCGGCCGAGGACCATGTTGCAGTCGGTGACCGTGAGCGGGCCGCCGAGCCCGTAGCAGGCCGGGCCCGGGTCGGCGCCCGCGGAGCGCGGGCCCACCTGCATGCGGCCGGTCCCGAACCAGCACACCGACCCGCCGCCCGCGGCGACGGTGCGCACCCTGAGCATCTGCGAGGCGATCTTCACACCCGAGACCTCGGACTCGGACGTCCGCTCGAGCACGCCGGAGAAGTGCGCGACGTCTGTGGACGTCCCGCCCATGTCGAACGAGACCAGGCGCCGCTCGCCCGCTATCCGCGCCGCCTCGACTGCGCCGACCACCCCGCCGGCGGGGCCGGACAGCACCGCGTTGCGGCCGTGGAAGGACGCCGCCTCGGCGAGCCCGCCGTTCGACTGCATGAACTGGATCCGCACGCCGCCGAGCTGCTCGGAGACCGAGTCGACGTACCGGCGCAGCAGCGGGGTCAGGTACGCGTCGACGACCGCGGTCTCGCCGCGGCGGACCGCGCCGACAAGCGGCTCAGTCCCCGACGACGGAACCACCCAGCGAAAGCCCGCCTTCCCGCACAGTTTCGCGATCGCCCGCTCGTGGGCCGCGTGCCTGTAGCCGTGGACGCAGACCACCGCTACCGACTCGATCCCGGCGCGCCTGGCCGCCGCGAGCTTTTTCTCGAGGCCTGCGAGGTCCGGCCGGCGCTCGACGGTTCCGTCGGCGAGGACGCGCTCGCCGACCTCGACCACCCTGGCGCACGGCGGCTTGCGCCGCTTAGGGAACAGGTCGAACAGCTCGGGCCTGCTCTGGTCGCGGATCGCTAGCAGGTCGCGAAAGCCCTTCGTCACCACCAGTGCGACCTTCGCGCCGCGCCCCTCGAGCAGGGCGTTGGTCGCGACCGTCGTTCCCATCCGCACGAGCTCGATTTCCCGACCCGGGACCGCGTCCCGCGCGCCCAGGCCGAGCAGCCTCTTGATCCCCAGGACCGCGGCGTCTGTTTTCTGTCCCGGCGACTCCGAGAGCACCTTCGCGGTCGCCAGGCGGCCGGCGGGGTCGATCCCGATCACGTCGGTGAACGTCCCGCCGCGGTCGACCCAGAACTGCCAGCCGCCCTTGCGGCCGCGGCCCCTAGCCGCGCGGGTGGTGCTCGGCATGCAGCTTGCGGAGCCGCGCCTGCGCGACCTTGGTGTAGATCTGGGTCGTCGAGATGTTGCTGTGGCCCATCAGCAGCTGGACGCTGCGCAGGTCGGCGCCGTTGTCGACGAGGTGGGTGGCGAACGAGTGCCGGAGAGCGTGCGGCGAGACCGCCTTTTTGATCCCCGCCGCGGCCGCGGCCTTCCTGACGATCACCCAGAACATCTGCCGGGTAAGCGCCGTCCCGCGCCGCGACAGGAACACCGAGCTGTTCTTCCTTCCGGACTCGAGCGCGGCGCGCCCCTCGCGCAGGTAGCGCTCGAGCCAGTGCGCGGCCTCCTCGCCGTAGGGGACGAGCCGCTCCTTGTTGCCCTTGCCGACGAGCCGGGCGCAGTTCGCGTCGCGCCCGAGCTGGCCGAGCTCGAGCGAGACCAGCTCGGACACCCGCAGGCCGCCTGCGTACATCAGCTCGAGCATCGCCTTGTCGCGCAGTCCGAGCGGGGTGGACGCGTCGGGGACAGAAAGGAGCGCCTCGACGTCGTCCGAGGAAAGGGCCTTCGGCAGGCTCTTGGTTTGCCGCGGCCTCCTCAGGCGCACCGTCGGGTCGGCGGTTATGGCGCCCTCCCGGAGCAGGTGGCGGTAGAACCTCCTCAGGCAACTCGTCAGCCGCGCGAGCGAGCGGCTGGAGATCCCGGCGTCGCCGCGCGCTGCCATGTAGCGCAGGATGTCCTCCGCCTTCGCTCCCGCGAGCGGCCTGCCCTTGTTCTCCGACAGCCAGCCTGCGAAGCCGGCGAGGTCGGTCCTGTAACTGGAGAGCGTGGAGTCGGCCAGCCCGTCCTCGAGCATCAGCGAGTCGAGGAAGCCGTCGACCGCGGGGCCGCCTTCGCCGGAGAGTGCCGCCCCCGCCATCACGAGGGGATTTTAAAGAAGCGCCCGCCCTTGAGTCCCGCAGGCAGCGGACATATAATCAGGAGGGAGAGATGGACTACACCCTTTACATCGCCCTGGCGATCATCGCGGTCATCATCGGCTACGCGATCGTCGTCTACAACAACCTCGTCCGCTTCAAGAACCGCGGCGAGAACGCCTTCGCGCAGATCGACGTCCAGCTCAAGCGGCGCTACGACCTGATCCCGAACCTCATCGAGACCGCCAAGGGCTACCTCAAGCACGAGCAGCAGACCCTCACCGCGGTGACCGAGGCGCGCAACCAGGCGCAGAAGCTCCTCGGCGAGCTCGGCGGAAACATCTTCAACACCGGCGCTGCGAAGAGCTTCGCCGGCGCCGAGGCCGCGCTCGGCAGCGCGCTTTCGGGGCTGAACATTGCGGTCGAGGCCTACCCCGACCTCAAGGCGAGCGCCAACATGATGCAGCTGTCCGAGGAGATGACCTCGACCGAGAACAAGATCGCCTTCGCCCGCCAGGCCTTCAACGACGCGGCGACCAACTACAACATCTACAGGGCGTCGTTCCCTCCGGTCCTCTTCGCCGGCCTGTTCGGCTACGCGAAGGAGATGGCGATGCTCGAGTTCGCAGACGCCGAGCAGATCCAGGAGGCGCCCAAGGCCTCGTTCGCCTAGCCGCCCCCGCCTTCGCGGTGGCGCGGCGCAAGGACGCCAGAAGTTAGCGCACCTTCCGCCTGATCGGGCGGCAGGCCGGGATGGACTTCTTCTCCGCGCAGGACAGCGCCCGCCGCTCGAGCGGCTGGCTGGTCGTCCTGTTCATGGCCGCGATAGGGGGGATCGTCGCCCTGCTGTACTACGCGACCGAGTTCGCGTACCGGATCATGGACACCGGGCAGGGCGAGCTCACGACCGACCTTCCGTTCAACCCGGAGCGCTTCGCGATCGTCGCCGGCTGCGTGGTCGGCTTCGTCCTGCTCGCCTCGCTCGTGCGGGTGCTGACCCTCGCGCGCGGCGGCGGCGACGGCGTCGCGACCTCGCTCGGCGGGGTCCTGGTTCCGCGCTCGACGAACAGGCCCTCCCACCGCAGGCTGATCAACGTGGTCGACGAGATGGCGATCGCCTCGGGCATGCCGCCGCCGAACGTCTACGTCCTGCCGGACACCCGGACGATCAACGCCTTCGCCGCCGGCTACGGCAAGGACGACGCGGTCATCGGCGTAACCCAGGGCGCGCTCGACTCGCTTACCCGCGACGAGCTCCAGGGTGTGGTCGCCCACGAGTTCAGCCACATCATCCACGGCGACATGCGCCTGAACATGCGCCTGATCGGGATAGTGTTTGGGATCGCGATCCTCGGCTACCTCGGCTACATGCTGATGCGCACCTCGTTCTACCTGTTCCGCGGCCGCGACGTGCGACTGGGCCCTGCGGTCCTCGTTGGCGGGCTTGTGCTCAGCATAGCGGGATACGTCGGCGTGCTGGCCGGCAACCTGATCCGGGCGGCGATCAGCCGGCAGCGCGAGTACCTCGCAGACGCGTCGGCGGTGCAGTACACCCGCAACCCGGACGGGATCGGCAGCGCGCTCAAGAAGCTCGCGGTGACGGGCGGGAGCGTCGCGGCGCCGTCCGCGGCCGAGTACAGCCACATGCTGTTCGGCGAGGGCGCGGTCTCCGGCTTCTCGAACCCGCTCGCGACGCACCCGCCGCTGCAAAAGAGGATCAAGGCCGTACAACCGGACTGGGACGGGAAGTACCCGAAGGTAAGGCAGGTCCGGGACCAGGTGGCCGAGCAGGACGAGGCCGCCGGCTACGGGCAGCCCGGCGCGGCACAGGCCGTCGTGTCGGGCGCCGCCGTCGCGGGCTTCGGCGCGGCGCTTGCGGTCAACTCGGTCGGCAACGCGACCGACGGCTCGCGCGAGTTCGCGCGGAGCATGCTCGGCGGGCTTAGGCCCGCGCTCCGGGCCGAGATCGGCGACCCCTTCGGCGCCCGGGCGGTGATCTACGCCCTGTTGCTCGACCCCCACAACGACGAGTGCCGCAGGGCCCAGGTCGACCACCTGCGCGGGAGGGCCGACCCGCAGGTGTTCGCGGCGTTTGAGAGGATCATGCCCGACGTCGTGATGGTCCCGCGCAAGCAGCGCCTTTCGCTCGCCGAGCTGTGCGTGCCTGCGTTGCGCGGGCTGTCGGAGTCCCAGATGGCCCTGTTCGTCTCGAACATGGAGGCGCTGATCGAGGCCGACGACAGCCTTGAGCCGTACGAGTGGTGCCTGCACACACTCATCCTCCACGAGCTGTCCCACAGCGGGACGGTCACGCTTGAGCTCGAGAAGATGTCGAGGCGCGACGCGGCGCAGTACGCCCTGTCCGCCCTTGCGAAGTTCTGCGACGACGAGGCCGAAGCGGCGTACGAACAGGCGACCGCCAAGCACGGCCTGAACCTCGCCTACGAGACGGAGATGCCGGACCACTTCCTGCTGTCGTCGTCGTTCGCCGCGCTTGCGAAGCTGGACCCCAAGAGCAAGCGCCGGGTGATCGAGATAGCCGCTGAGTGCGCGGCCCCGCACGGCACGGCGTCGATCGACGCGATCGAGATCCTGCGGGTGTTCTCTTCGGTGCTCGGCTGCCCGATGCCGCCGGTAGCGGACAGCTGAAGGCCATAGCTCCCGCCCGGAAAAAGCCGGCCGCGGCGGACGGCGCGGCCATGGACGCAAGGCAAGCCGCGCGGTTCATGGCGGCGCTTGCAAAGGGCAATCCCGAGCCGAAGACCGAGCTGGTCCACCGCAACGACTACCAGCTCCTCGTCGCGGTGGTGCTTTCAGCCCAAGCGACCGACAAGGGGGTGAACGCCGCAACCAAGGGGCTGTTCGAAAAGGTGCGCGATCCCGCCGCGATGGTGCGGCTCAAGGAAGCGGGACTCGTAAGGCACATCAGGTCGATCGGCCTGTACCGCAACAAGGCGAAGAACGTCATTGCCCTGTCGAGGCAGCTGATCGAGCGCCACGGCGGAGAGGTCCCGCGCACGCGCGAGGAGCTCGAGGCGCTGCCGGGCGTCGGGCGCAAGACAGCGAACGTGGTCCTCAACAGCGCCTTCGGCGAACCGACGATCGCGGTCGACACACACATCTTCAGGATCGGCAACAGGACCGGCATCGCCCCGGGCGGGACCCCGCGCGAGGTCGAGGACAGGCTGCACGAGGTCGTGCCGAGGCGCCTCCTGCGCCACGCGCACCACTGGCTGATCCTGCACGGCCGCTACGTC
>CAZDYI010000015.1:0-3152 GCA_964509765.1 uncultured Gammaproteobacteria bacterium | reverse complement strand
GCTGTTCATCGCCTGGCGCAACCTCTGGCGCTACCCGGTGCGCAGCGCGCTCACCCTGTCGGCGCTCGCGGGCAGCCTGGTGCTCGTGATCCTGTACGCCGCGATGATCGAGGGCTTCACCCGGCAGATGCTCCGCCAGGCCACCGAGCTCACGACAGGGCACCTGCAGGTCCACCGGACCGAGTTCGTCGGCAACCGCGACCTGTACGCGACGATCCCGTGGTCCTACCTCGACGCACTCGAGGGCTCCGTCGCAGGGGCGAGCCTTGCCCCGCGCCTGTACGCCGCGGGCCTCGCGAGCACCGAGGACAGCTCGACCGGGGTGCTGATCGAGGCCGTCGACCCCGCGCGCGAGGGAAGGGTCACGCGCAGGGCCGACAACGTCCGCGAGGGCGAGCCCGGCCTCGGGGTCGAGGCCGGCGGCGGGGGCCGCCGCCTGGTCGCGGTGGGCGGCCGGCTTGCGCGCAACCTCGGCGTCGGGCCCGGAAGCGAGCTGGTGCTGGTCACCCAGGCCGCCGACGGCAGCATCGGCAACGGGCTGTTTGCAGTCGGCGCGGTGCTCGGCCCGCTGGACCCCGGCTTCGACCGCCTCGGGGTGATGATGTCCGTCGACTCCTACCGCGAGCTGATGTACCTCGACGACGGCTTCCACGAGCTCGCGGTCGCGGCGGACGACCCCGCAAGGCTTGCCGCGGTCCGCGCCGGGATCGAGTCCGCGCTCGCGGAGCTGGCCGCGTCCGATCCGCTCGACGATCTCGGCGGCCCGGCCGTCGCGCGCGACTGGCGCGAGCTCAGCCCCGCGGTGGCGGAGCTGCTGGACATCAGCAGGGTGTTCGTCTACGTCATCGGCGTGGTGCTGGTGCTGCTCGCCTCGCTCGGCCTGCTCAACACGATGATGATGGCGGTGCACGAGCGCACCCACGAGTTCGGCATCCTGCTCGCGCTGGGCATGAAGGGCAGGTGGCTGCTTGCGATGGTGCTGCTCGAGTCCTTCCTGCTGTCGCTGGCCGCGGTGGCGGTCGGGGCGGCGCTCGGGGCGTGGGCCGGCAGCTGGTTCGAGGACCCCGGGCTGGACTTCTCGGACAGCATCCCGGACGGCTACGACTGGGGCGGGATCGCGTTCGAGCCGGTCTTCCGCGGCCACCTCCTGGCCGCCGACGTGGCGGCCTCCTGCGCCGTCGTCGTCCTGGTCGCGCAGCTCGCGGCCCTGATCCCGTCGTGGCGCGTGCTGCGCATGCGCCCGGTCGAGGCCCTCGGCAGGTGAGCGCGCGGAGGGGGAGCCCCGCGCCTGTCATGCTGCTGAGGGTGGCCTGGCGCAACCTGTGGCGGCGCCGGCGCAGGACGCTCATCACGCTGTCGTCGATCGCGATCGGCTTCGGCCTGGCGGTGTTCACGATCGGCATCAGCGACGGGACCTACAACTCGATGGTCCGCAACGCGATCAGGCTCGGCGAGGGGCACCTGACGATCCAGCCCGCGGGCTACTTCGACAGCCCGGCCAACCACAAGTACATCGCGGGCGGGACCGAGCTCGGCAGGGCGGTCGAGGCCCTCGGCGTCGAGGGCCGGGTCGACCCGCGGGTCTCGCTCCGGGTGCTCGCGAGCACGCCGCACAACTCGACCGGGGCGGGACTGGAGGGCCTGGACCCGGACTCCGACAGGCGCGCGGAGGTGTTCCGGCCGCTTGTCGTCGAGGGCGGGTGGATCGAGGCCGGGGACGAAACCGGGGTCGTCATCGGCGACGGCATGGCCCGCCGGCTCAAGGCGGGCGTAGGCGGCAAGGTCGTGCTGATGGCGGGCAGCGAGGGCGGGGACTCCCAGGCGCACCTCGCCCGGGTGCGCGGCGTCTTCGACACCGGCCTCGACGAGCTCGACGACTTCATGGTCCTGTCCGACATCGGCCTCGCCCGCCGGTTCCTCGAGGGCGAGGGCGCGCAGCTCGCGGATGGCCCCGTCACCCGCGTCGCGGTGAACCTCGACGACCCGGACGCGGCGCCGGGCTGGAAGCTGCGCCTGGCGGGTTCCCTCGACCTCGCCGGGGCCGAGCTCCTCGACTGGCAGGAGATGATGCCCGAGCTCGTGCAGCTGATCGCGCTGGACTCGGCCGGCCACCGGATATTCCTCGCCCTGATCCTGGTAATGGTCGTGTTCGGTGTGGTCAACACCGCGCTGATGAGCGTGCTCGAGCGCACCCGCGAGTTCGGCCTGCTGCGCGCCCTCGGGCTCGGGCGCGGCAGCCTGCTGCTGCTGGTGGGATGCGAGACCCTGCTGATGAGCCTGCTGGCCGTGCTCGCGGGATGGACCGTCGGCGGCGGGACCCACCTGTGGTTCGCCCACAACGGGATCAGCCTCGCCGACATGGTCGGCGGCGACACCTCGATCGGCGGGACGTTCATGGACCCGGTCACCTACTCGGAGCTGTCGTGGGAGAGGGTGGCCGAGCTAACCGGGATCGTCTTCGCCGCCACCTTCGCAACGGGGCTGTACCCGGCCTTCAAGGCCGCTAGGGTCGCCCCGGTCGAGGCGCTGCGCACCTGAGGAGGGGAAGGGAACGTGGCGCTGCTGAGGCTTGAGGGTGTCGGAAAGGTCTTCCGCCAGGGCGACAGCGAGGTCCACGCCCTGCGGGACGTGGGCCTCGAGGTCGGCGAGGGCGAGTTCGTCGCGCTGGTCGGCCCGTCCGGGTCGGGCAAGACCACGCTGCTGAACGTCATCGGCGGGCTGGACGCGCCGAGCGCAGGGAAGGTCTCGCTCGGCGGCAGGGACGTCACCGCGATGGGCGAGGCCGCGGTGTCGGACTTCCGGCTGCACGAGCTCGGCTTCGTGTTCCAGGCCTACAACCTGGTGCCGGTGCTCAGCGCGCTCGAGAACGTCGAGCTCGTGATGGTCTTCCAGGGCCGCCCGGCGGACGAGCGCAGGGAGCGCGCGCGGCGCTACCTGGAGCTGGTCGGGCTTGGCGAGCTCACCGACCGGCGCCCGTCCGCCCTCAGCGGCGGCCAGCAGCAGCGGGTGGCGGTGGCGCGGGCGCTCGCGAGCGAGCCGCGGCTCGTGCTCGCCGACGAGCCGACCGCGAACCTGGACTCCGAGAACGCCTTCGGCCTGCTCGACATCATGCGGAAGCTGTCCGAGGAGGAGAACACCGCGTTCGTCTTCTC
>CAZDYI010000014.1:0-26058 GCA_964509765.1 uncultured Gammaproteobacteria bacterium | reverse complement strand
TCCATCCGCCGGCGGATGTCCTTCTCGAAGCCGTGCGAGGTGGGCTCGTATGCGCCGATCGGATCCATGCCGTCGGGCAGGTAGCTCTCGCCGGCGGCGTAGCCGTGCGGCTCGTCGTGCGCGTAGCGGTAGCCCTTGCCGTAGCCCTCGCGCTTCATCAGCTTGGTCGGTGCGTTGCGCAGGTGCATGGGAACAGGCGGCGACCCGCCGCCGCGCACGGAGGCCATCGCGCGGTCGAACGCCACGTACGCAGCGTTGCTCTTGGGCGCGCAGGCCATGTAGATCACCGCGAGCGCGATCCCGAGCTCGCCCTCCGGGCTGCCGAGGATGCGGTACTGCTCGTCGGCGCACACCGCGACCGAGAGCGCGTTCGGGTCCGCCATCCCGACGTCCTCGGTCGCAAGGCGGATCACCCGGCGCGAGAGGTACCGCGGGTCCGCCCCGCCGTCGAGCATCCTGCACAGCCAGTACAGCGCCGCGTCGGGGTCCGAGCCGCGCATCGACTTGATCATCGCCGAGATCTGGTCGTAGAAGTCGTCGCCCCGCTTGTCGAAGCGCCGCAGGCGCGCCTTCGCGAGCTTGCGGTAATCATCCTCGCCGACCTTCGTCGACTTGGCCGCGAGGTTCTCGAGCGTGTTGATCAGCCTGCGCGCGTCGCCGTCGGCGTCCTCGACGATCAGCCCGGCTGCCTCCTTCGACACCTCCATGCCCTTCTTTTCCGCAACGCGGCCGAGCAGGGCTTCAAGGTCTGCGGGCGAGAGCGGGTCCAGCCTGTAGATCACGAGCCTCGAGCTCAGCGCAGAGTTGATCTCGAACGAGGGGTTCTCCGTGGTCGCGCCGACAAACGTGATCAGGCCCTCCTCCACGTGCGGCAGGAAATAGTCCTGCTGGGACTTGTTGAACCTGTGCGCCTCGTCGACGAACAGGACCGTCCCCTGCCCGTCTGCGTCCAGCCTCTCCCGCGCGCGCTTTGCGCATGCGCGCAGGTCCTTTACCCCGGCCGAGACCGGCGAGATAGCCTCCCACGCGGCGCCGGCGCGCTTGGCAAGCAGGCGCGCTATCGTCGTCTTGCCGCTGCCGGGCGGCCCCCACAGCAGCAGGGAGTGGACGGGCCCGTCGCGGAGCGGGCCTCCCTCGCCGACCAGGTGCGCCTGGCCGACCACCTCGTCGAGAGTCTCCGGGCGGAGCGCGTCCGCCCAGGGCGCCTCAGCCGCCAGGTCCGATGACCTCCGCCCCGTCAGGCGGCTCGAAGCTGAACGTCGCCGCGGACGGGGGCGGCCCGCCGGAGTCGCGGAAGCGGGCGTCCACCTTGTTTCCGACCAGGTCGGTGAGCCTGACCGCAACGATCCGGCCCTCGCCGTCGAAGCCGATCTCGCACGTCTCGAAGCCGACCGACTCCTCGTCGCGCGGAGTGAGGACGAGCCAGTCGGCGCCGTCCTCCGCGCGGCTCGCGAGCTCGAACTCCGAGGCGGGGTCGGTCGCCGACAGCACCGACAGGAAGCCCTGCCCCATCGCAGATCCCGAAAGCCGCGAGACCACCACCTGGTTGAGCGCGACGTCGTGCACCCACAGCGTGCTCCCGTCGGAGACCAGCAGGACCGGGTCGGGGGTCTCGTACTCGAGCGAAAACCTAGACGGCCTCGCGTAGGCGAGCGTCCCGGACGAGTCGGTGACCTTCCCTTCCGGGTCGACCACCGTCTGGGTGAACGCCATCGTGCCGCTGCCGAGGGCGTCCAGCCTGCCCTTGAGCTCGTCGGTCAGGCCGGAGCCCGGCGCTTGCGCGGCGAAAAGCAGGCAGGCCGCGGCCGCGGCGGCAGGCCTCAGTCGCATTCCTCGTTTCTGCAGTCTGCGATTATGTAGAGGGACTGGTCGCTCGTCGCGAAGTTGCTCTGGCGCACGACGCTCCTGCGCAGCTCGTCGAGCCCCGGAAAGCCCGCGATCTCCTCGACCTTCCCGCAGCGCGAGCAAACCACCTGGCCGAGGCCCGCGGCCGCTGCCGCGGCCTGGTAGCTCTTGGCCGTCCCGCCGATGCTCGGCGCGCGCGCGATCACGCCCGCCTCCTCGAGCGCCGAGATCACCCGGTAGACGGTCGCCAGGCCGACCCTGGAGTCCTTCCTGACCAGCCTCTCGAAAATGTCCTTCACGCCCAGCGGACCCTTGGACCCGGCGACGATTCCGGCGACCGCGAGCCTGTTCCGAGTCGCCCTGAGTCCCCGGTTGCGCAGGGCGTCCCTCGTCCGCTCGGCCAGGGCCTTGTCCATGAGTCCTATCTTACAACCAAAACGGGCTACGCGCGGACCGTCACAGGATCACGAAGAAGTAGAAGTACGACCCGCCCATCACGCCGATCCAGACGAAAGCGGTCTCCCAGGTCGGATGGTGCCTCTGGAACAAGAAGCAGAACACGAACCAGAAGTAGGCCGACAGGGTGAACAGCACGACCGCAAGGCCGCGGATGATGTACTCGTTGAGGCCGATGTAGACGAGGAAAGCAACGACCCGCTTCTCCACCGTGACGAACAGCATCAGCAGGGCCACGACGACCGCCCACCCGACGAACTTGTTCGTTGCCGACCGCAGCTGGTGGCGCGTCGTCCGCGACGCGGCCTGCAGGAGCATGTCGGTCAGCAGCGCGCCGACGCACGCCTGGCCGACCGCCTTGAGCGCAGTCAGCGGCTGCAGCTGCATGCCCTCCTGGTGCAGCCAGTTGAGCAGCAGCATGAACGGGACGAAGCCGAGCATCTTGAACGGGAAGCGCTCGAGGCGCATCGACCGCATGAACGACGCCCAGACCTCGGCGATGAAGACCTTCTCCGGGACGAAGTGCGTCCGCTCGAACTCGCCGATGTCGTCCGTCGACGCTATGTTCGGGTCGAGCGCCCTGTGGCCGGGCTGCACGCCGCCCCCGCCGCCTGGGCCCATCGAGCCCAGCGCCGCCGCGGCGCGGCGCATGTGGAGGATCCGCAGCACCCGGCGGCGGCTCGCCTCGTCCTTGATCAGCGAGTAGGCCGTCTGGATCCGCTTGAACTGCTCCTCGGCCGCCTCAGAGGTGTTGCGGTCCGGATGGTACTGAACCGCCTTCTTGCGGTAGGCCGCGCGAACCTCCTCGTCGCTGGCGGTCTCGGCGACGCCCAGCACCTCGAAGGGCGAGGTCTCACCCGATATCCTCATCGCTCAGCCCGCCTGCGCGCTGACCCCTCGGCCGCGGCTGTCAGACCTCGAGGACCAAACGCGAGGGCTGCTCGAGGGCGTTCTTAATTGCGACCAGGAAAAGGACTGCGTCGCGCCCGTCGATCAGGCGGTGGTCGTACGACAGCGCGACGTAGTTGATCGGCCTGATCCTGATCTCGCCGTCGACCACGTGCGGGCGCTCGGCGGTCTTGTGCACGCCCAGGATCGCGCTCTGGGGCGGGTTGATGATCGGCGTCGAGAGCATCGAGCCGAAGACGCCGCCGTTGGTTATCGTGAACGTCCCGCCGGAAAGCTCCTCGATCCCGAGGCTCCCGTCGCGCGCGCGCGCTCCGAAGTCGGCTATGGTCGACTCGATCTGCGCCATGCCCATCGCCTCGGCGTTTCGCAGGACCGGGACCACCAGTCCGCGCGGCGAGCCGACCGCGATCCCGACGTCGCAGTAGTCGTGGTGGACGATCTCGCCGGCGTCTATGCCCGCGTTGACTATCGGGTATTCGCGCAGCGCGGCCACCGCGGCCTTGACGAAGAACGACATGAAGCCGAGCTTGACGCCGTGGCGCTTCTCGAAGGCGTCGCGGTACTTCGCGCGCAGTGCGATGACCTCGGTCATGTCGACCTCGTTGAACGTCGTCAGGATCGCCGCCTGCTGCTGCGACTGGAGCAGGCGCTCGGCGACCTTCGCGCGGAGCTTGCTCATCCGCTCGCGGCGCTCGCCGCGGCTGCCCGGCGCGGGCGCGGGCGCGGGCGCGGGCGCGGAAAGCGCGGGCGCCGGAGGCGCCGAAGGCGCGGCCGCAGGGGCCGCCGCGGCGCCCTTGGCTGCGGCGAGCACGTCGGACTTGGTGACCAAGCCGTCCTTGCCCGTTCCCTTGACCGCGGAGAGGTCGATCCCCTGCTCGAGGGCGATCTTGCGCGCGGCGGGCGAGATCCGCGAGTCGTCCGCGGCGGCAGCCGCGGGAGCGGGACTCTCCTCGGCCGCGGGAGCGGCCGCAGGGGCCTTCGCCGGAGCCGCGCCGGCCTCGATCCTGCCGATCACCTCGCCGCTAGCGACGTCCTCGCCGGGCTGCTTGATGATCTCCGAGAGGACGCCGTCCTCCTGCGCGGGAACCTCGAGCATGACCTTGTCGGTCTCGATCTCGACCACCGTCTGGCCCGCGGCGACCGGGTCGCCGACGGCGACGTGCCAGGTGTCGATGCTCGCCTCGGATATCGACTCCGCGAGCTCGGGTACGTTGATGTCGGTCATGTCGCTGTCTCCCCGCGGCCGGCCTCACTCAAGCGCCGCATCGATCACCTCCTGCTGCTGGGCCTTGTGCGAGGAGCCGTGGCCCGTGGCCGTCGAGGCGGACGACCTGCGCAGCGAGTAGCGCAGCTCCTGGCCGTCGCGCATGTGCCGGCGCAGGTAGTGCTGAATCCTGTGCCAGGCTCCCTGGTTGCCGGGCTCCTCCTGGCACCACCTCACCCTTTTTGCCGCGGAGTACAGCTTGACCTGCTCCTCGAACAGGGCGTGCGGGAACGGGTAGATCTGCTCGAGGCGGACGATCGCGACGTCCTTGATCTTGCGCTCGCGGCGCGCGGCGCGGAGCTCGTAGTAGAGCTTGCCGCTGGTCACGCAGAGCTGGCGCACCTTCTTCGGGTTGACGTCATCGTCGGTCTCCGGGATCAGCGGCCGGAAGGAGCCCTTGGTGAACTCGGACTTCGGCGAGGCGACCTCCTTCTGGCGCAGCATGCTCTTGGGCGACATCACGATCAGCGGGCGGCGCAGCGGGTTGACCATCTGGCGCCGAAGCAGGTGGAAGATCTGCGCGGCGGTCGACGGCACGCATACGGCCATGTTGTACTCGGCGCACAGCTGCATGTAGCGCTCGAGGCGCGCGGACGAGTGCTCGGGACCCTGCCCCTCGTAGCCGTGCGGCAGGAGCATCACGAGCCCGCTCAGGCGCCCCCACTTGAACTCGCCCGAGGAGATGAACTGGTCGATGACGACCTGGGCGTTGTTCGCGAAGTCGCCGAACTGCGCCTCCCAGACGACGAGCAGGTCGGGGCTCGTCAGCGAGACGCCGTACTCGAAGCCGAGCACGCCGGACTCCGACAGCAGCGAGTCGACCACCCTCGCGGGCGGCTGGCCCTCCCTCACGTGCTCGAGCGGGCAGTGCGAGTAGCCCTCGCGACGGTCGCGCGCCTGGTCGTGCCACACCGCGTGGCGGTGGAAGAACGTCCCGCGGCCGACGTCCTGGCCGGACAGCCGCACGCCGAAGCCCTCGTCGATCAGCGAGGCGTACGCGAGGTTCTCGGCCATCCCCCAGTCGAGGTCCGCCTTGCCGGCGGCCATCGCCGCCCGCGACTCGATGATCTTCTTTACCCGCGGATGCGGGGTGAAGCCCCCGGGGACCGTCGACAGCACCTCGCCGAGCCGCTTGAATGTCTTCGACGGGATCGATGTGTCGTGCGGGTCGTCCCAGTTGTTCTTCGTCGGCAGGTACTTCGACCAGTCGACGAACTCGCTCGAGTTCGCCTGCTCGGCGAGCGGGTTGGCAGGCTTGCCCTCCTTGATCGCGTCGACGTAGGCCGCGCGCATGCGCTTCTCCTCGCCGCCGTCGATGACGCCCTCTCCGACGAGGCGCTCCGCGTAGTGAGAGGCCGGGTTGCTCAGCTTGCCCACCCTGCTGTACATGTACGGCTGCGTGACCTTCGGCTCGTCCTGCTCGTTGTGGCCGTGGCGCCGGTAGCAGACGAGGTCGACGAAGGCGTCGGCGTGGAAGCGGTTGCGGTACTCGAACGCGAGCAGGGTCGCCATCCTGCAGGCCTCGGGGTCGTTGCCGTTGACGTGGAGCACGGGCGCCTCGGCCATCTTCGCGAGGTCGGTGCACCAGTAAGTCGAGCGCGCGTCTGCGATGTGCGAGGTAGTGAACCCGACCTGGTTGTTGACCGTGACGTGGACCGTCCCGCCGGTTCCGTAACCGCGGGTCTGCGACATGTTGAGCACCTCCATGTCGATGCCCTGCCCCGAAAGCGCAGCGTCGCCGTGGATGAGCACCGGCAGCACCTGCAGCCCTTCCGCGTCACCGCGGCGAGCCTGGCGCGCCCACACCGAGCCCTCGACCACCGGGTTGACTATCTCGAGGTGCGACGGGTTGAACATCAGCGCAAGGTGCATGACGTTGCCGTCGAGGTTGAGAGTCGACGAGAAGCCCATGTGGTACTTGACGTCGCCCGAGCCGTAGTGGTCGTCGCTGTGCTTGCCCTCGAACTCCTCGAACAATACCGACGGGCTCTTGCCGAAGACGTTGATCAGGACGTTGAGCCGGCCGCGGTGGGCCATGCCGATGCAGGTCTCCTTGAAGCCGAGCCTCGCGGCCTCCCGGGTGAGCGCGTCGAGCATCGGGATCAGCGCGTCTCCGCCCTCGAGCGAGAAGCGCTTCTGGCCGGTGAACCTCGTGTTGAGGTGGTTCTCGAGCGCGTCCGCCGCGACCAGGCGCTCGAGCAGGTGCCTCTTCTCCTCGGTCCCGCAGCCGGGGTCCGCGCCGCTGCCCTCGACCCGCTCGATGAACCACTCGCGCCTCTCGGGGTCCGTGATGTGCATGAACTCGGCCGAGAACGGCCCGCAGTAGACCTTGGTCAGGAACGCGACCGTCTCGCGCAGGGTTGCATGCGGCATCCCCGGGATGTCGGTCATGAAGCTCCTGTCGAGGTCGGCCTCGCCGAGGCCGTACGAGGCCATCTCAAGCGAGGGGTGCCGCGGGCGCTCGTCGATCGACAGCGGGTCGATCGCCGCGACTCGGTTGCCGAGCTGGCGGTACGATGCGATCAGGCGCGAGACCGCAAGCTGCGCGAAGGCGAAGCCCTCGTCGACCTGCGCGGCGCCGGCCGCCGAGGCCGGCCGCGCGACGGAAAGCGGCCCGCGCAGGCCGTCCATCCCGTTCGAGAAGAAGTCCCGCCAGCCGTCGCCGACTCCCGCCGGGTCGCGCTCGTAGGCGTCCTGAAGGCCCTCGATGTAGCCCGCGTTCGAGGCATACAGCATGCTCGAGCCGCGCTTGTCTGAAAAGGCGCTCATTTCCTGGGCATGCTCCGGCGCTTCGGGCCCACGTACAGTTGGCGCGGGCGGCCGATGCGGAACTCGGGGTCGTCGTGGAGCTCGAGCCAGTGGCTCATCCAGCCCGCGGTGCGCGCGATTGCGAAGATCGCGGTGAACAGCGGGTCCGGGATCCCGATCGCGCGCAGGACCAGGCCGGAGTAGAAGTCGATGTTCGGGTAGAGGTTGCGCTTGACGTAGTAGTCGTCGGAAAGCGCTATCCTCTCCAGCTCCATCGCGACCTTCAGGGCGCCCTCGTCGAAGCGGTCGAGGTGCTTGAGCAGGTCGTGGCAGATCTTGCGCATGACCTTCGCGCGCGGGTCGTAGTTCTTGTAGACGCGGTGGCCGAAGCCCATCAGCCGCTTGTTCGTCTTCTTGTCACGGATGTCCTTGAGGTACCCGGGGATCCTGTCGACCGTGCCGATCTCGTCGAGCATCTTGAGGACCGCCTCGTTCGCGCCGCCGTGCGCCGGCCCCCACAGCGACGAGACGCCCGCGGACACGCAGGCATACGGGTTGGCGTTGGTCGACCCCGCAAGGCGCACCGTCGAGGTCGACGCGTTCTGCTCGTGGTCCGCGTGCAGGATCAGGATCGTCTCGAGGGCGTTGGCCACCTTGCGGTCGACCTTGTACTCCTCGCAGGGGTTCGCGAACATCATGTAGAGGATGTTCTCGACGAAGCTAAGCCGGTTCTGCGGGTACATGAACGGCATCCCGATGCTGTGCTTGAGGCTCATCGCAGCGAGCGTCGGAACCTTCGCGACCAGGCGGATCGCGTGGTCGTAGCGCGAAACGCCCTCCTGGACGTCCGCGCGCTCGTGGTAGAACGCCGCGAGCCCGCCGATCGTACAGATCAGGATCGCCATCGGGTGCGCGGTCGAGTCGAAGCCGCGGATGAACTCGGCCACCCCCTCCGAGACCAGCGTGTTGTACTGGACCTTCTTGCCGAACTCGCGCGACTCGGTCCTGTTCGGCAGCTCGCCGTGGACAAGCAGGCAGGCCACGTCGAGGAAGCTGCACTTCTTCGCGAGCTGCTCGATCGGGTAGCCGCGGTGGAGCAGCTCGCCCTTGCCGCCGTCGATGTAGGTGATCGCCGACGTGCAGCTCGCCGTCGACATGAAGCCGGGGTCGTAGGTGAAGTACCCCGACTTGAGCACGCCCTGGACGTCGATGACGTCCGGGCCCGCAGTCGACTTGTAGACCGGCAGGGAAATCTCCCTGCCGTCGGGAAGGCGCAGCGTCGCCTCGCCGGCGTCCTTGTGCCCGTTGTTGCCCTTTGCAGCCAAGGTCAGTCTCCTTTTCCGTCCTTTCCGCGCCGAGGCACAGCCGCGGCGCAGCGCCCGACAACCGCCCTCAGCGGCTCCTCGGGCTCTTTTGTGCCAAGGACCAGGATCTCGTACAGCTCTCCGTCTTCCTTATCCAGAAGCGCCGCCACCGCATCCAGCTCAGAGGCAGGAACGGATTCTACCCGTTCCGCCAGCGGGGCGAGGATCGCGTCCAGCTCGAGCATCCCGCGCCGGCACCCCCAGGCGAGCCTGCGCCGCCGCGCCGCGTCGCCGCCTTCAGCTCCGCCGGACAAGGCTCAGATCGAGCGGCTGAGCATCGTCTCCTTGATCTTGATTATCGCCTTGGTCGGGTTCAGCCCCTTGGGGCAGGCGTCGACGCAGTTCATGATCGTGTGGCAGCGGAACAGGCGGTAGGCGTCGTCAAGGTTGTCCAGGCGCTCGTTGGTCCTCGTGTCGCGGGTGTCGGCGATGAAGCGGTAGGCCTGCAGGAGCCCCGCCGGGCCGACGAACTTGTCGGGGTTCCACCAGAACGACGGGCACGAGGTCGAGCAGCACGCGCAGAGGATGCACTCGTAGAGGCCGTCGAGCTCCTCGCGGTCCTCGGGCGACTGGCGCCGCTCCTTGAGCGGGACCGGGTCGTCCGAGACCAGGTACGGCCTGACCGAGCGGTACTGCTTGAAGAACTGCGTCATGTCGACGACCAGGTCGCGGATCACCGGCAGGCCCGGCAGCGGCCGGATCGTGACAGGCTCCTTGAGGCCCTCGAGCGGCGTTATGCACGCAAGGCCGTTGCGGCCGTTGATGTTCATCCCGTCCGAGCCGCAGATGCCCTCGCGGCACGAGCGCCGCAACGACAGGGTCCCGTCGACCTCGTCCTTGATCTGCAGCAGCGCGTCGAGCAGGAACTTGTACTGCGGCCGGACCTCGATGCTGTAGTCCTGCATGGCGTGGCCCTTGCCCGACTCGGGGTTGTAGCGGTAGATCGAGAATCTCATCGGCTGCCTTTGCCCTCCTCTAGTACGTCCTGGGCTTGGGAACGAAGGTGTCCACCGTCAGCGGCTTCATCGCGACCTCGCGGTAGCCGATCCGGTCCTGCTCGCGGTGGTAGGTCGTGTGCTTGAGCCAGTTGTCGTCGTCGCGCTCGCGGTAGTCGTCACGGGCGTGCGCGCCCCTGCTCTCGGTCCTGTTTATCGCCGAGACGATCGTCGCACGGGCGATCGCCATCAGGTTGTCGAGCTCGAGCGCCTCGATGCGCGCGGTGTTGAAGACCTTGCTGTGGTCCGTTATCGCGACGTTCTCGTGGCGCGACGCGATCTGCTCGAACTTCACCCAGCCGGCGCGCATGTTCTCCTCGGTGCGGAACACCCCGCAGTGGGCCTGCAGCGCGTCGCGCATCTCCTCGCGGACCAGGTCCGGGCGCTCGCCCTCCTTGCGCTCGAGCTTGGCGATCCTCCCGAGGGCCGTGGCCGCGGCCTCCTCGCCGAGGTCCTCGGGATGGTCGTTCTCGCCGAAGCTGTCCATGATGTGGCGGCCGACCGCGCGCCCGAAGACGACGAGGTCGACGAGAGAGTTGCCGCCGAGGCGGTTCGCGCCGTGCACCGAGACGCAGGCGCACTCGCCGACCGCGTACAGGCGCGGGACGACCTCGTCCGCCCCGCCGTCGCCGGTCCTGATCGCCTGGCCGAACCTGTTGGTCGGTATGCCGCCCATCATGTAGTGCACGGTCGGGACCACCGGGATCGGCTCCCTGATCGGGTCCACGCCGCCGAACTTGATCGCGATCTCCCGGATCGCAGGCAGGCGGTGGTTGATGATCTCCGCGCCGAGGTGGTCGAGCTTGAGCAGGACGTGGTCCTTGTGCTCGCCGCAGCCGCGGCCCTCGAGGATCTCGAGCGCCATCGAGCGCGCGACCACGTCGCGCCCGGCGAGGTCCTTCGCGTTGGGCGCGTAGCGCTCCATGAAGCGCTCGCCCTCGGAGTTGACGAGGTAGCCGCCCTCGCCGCGCGAGCCCTCGGTGATCAGCACCCCCGCGCCGGCCACGCCGGTCGGGTGGAACTGCCAGAACTCCATGTCCTGCAGCGGCATGCCGGCGCGCATGACCATCCCGAGCCCGTCGCCGGTGTTCGAGAACGCGTTGGTCGTGTGCCTGTAGATCCGCCCGCCGCCGCCTGTGGCGAGCACCGTCGCCGCGGCCTCGAACAGCACGACGTCGCCGGTCTCGATCTCGATCGCGACCACGCCGGCCACCCTGCCCTGCGAGTCCGTGGCGAGGTCGACCGCGTAGTACTCGTCGAAGAAGTGCGTCCCGACGCGCAGGTTCTGCTGGTAGAGCGTGTGCAGGAGCGCGTGCCCGGTCCTGTCGGCCGCGGCGCAGGTGCGGGTCGCCTGCGGGCCGCCGAAGTTCTGCGACTGGCCGCCGAAGGGCCGCTGGTAGATCCGCCCGTCGTCCAGCCGCGAGAACGGCAGGCCCCAGTGCTCGAGCTCGTAGACGACCTCGACCGCGTTGCGGCACATGTACTCGATCGCGTCCTGGTCGCCGATGTAGTCCGAGCCCTTGACGGTGTCGTACATGTGCCAGTGCCAGTGGTCGGGCGTGACGTTTCCGAGCGCGGACGTGATCCCGCCCTGCGCCGCCACCGTGTGGGAGCGCGTCGGGAAGACCTTCGAGACCACCGCCACGCGGGCGCCGCGCAGCGCGCACTCGAGCGAGGCGCGCAGGCCCGAGCCCCCGCCGCCGACGATCACGGCGTCGAATGAGCGCCGCTTGAACGCCGCGGTCACAGCGACCAGGCCAGCCCGATGAACCAGACCATGCAGGCCATCAGGTAGATCACGAGGCCGACGTACTTCGCCGTCCGGAGCCACGGCCACTTCACGTAGTCCATCACCACGCTCTTCGCGCCGAGCCAGGCGTGCCAGATCAGCGCGACCGCCCCGACCGAGGCCGGGACCCTGACGAAGTCGGCGGCCATGAACGCGCGCAGGCCCTCGTGGCCTGTCGGGCCGGCTGCGGCGTAGGCCACAAGCAGCCAGGCGAGCGCCGCGAGCATGACGAGCGCGGTGAGCCCCTGGCCGGCCCACGAGGCCATCCCCTTGCGGGTGCCCACAACGGTGCGCATGCGAAAGCTCACTGCCAGAACCACCCGATCAGCAGGGCCAGGACGCCGGCCGCAACCCACAGCATCCACTTGTGCTGCCGCGGCACCCTCACGAGCGCGTTCGAGAACAGCGCGACGAGAACCAGCACGAACAGGACGATCCCGAACAGCGCGCTAAACACGTAGCCGACGACCATCAGCACCAGCAGGAACGCCGCGAGGCCGGCGACCGTGCCCAGGCTGATGAGCGTCTGCAGCGGGGTCTGCCTCTCGGGCCCGTCCCCGCGCCTTTCGACAATCACCTCGTTGTCGCTCACAGCAGCAGGGCCCATCCCAGGGCCGCGGTACCGAGCAGGCTCACGGCCATCACCGCCCAGGACGCGGCGCGCGCCGCAGGCAGCTCTATGCCGATCAGCACCTCGATGAGCAAAAAGCGGATCCCGGCGCACAGGTGGTGCATCACCGACCAGATCACGCCGAGCATGAGGATCTTGACGAGCGGGTTGCCCATCACCGAGGCGACCGCGCCGTAGCCGGCCGCGTCGCGGACCGCGACGGCCAGAGCCCAGGTCAAAAACGGGAGCGCGGCGATCAGGTAGAGCCCGCTCGCTCGGTGGAGAATCGAGACAACGCCCGGCAACGGCAGCCGGATGACCGCCAGGTTGAGGTGCTTCGGCCGGCGCCCGGCCGCGGCCTCAGGCAACCGGGACCTCCGCAGGGGCGGGGATGTCCGCCTCCCGGTAGGCCTTGGTGATCGCGGGCGCAATCATCTTCAGCAGGCGCTTGTCGTTCTGTTTCGGAAGGATGTAGTCCGGACCGAACTTCAGGTTCTCGCCCGGGTACATTTTACGCAAGGACGGCTGGACCGGCTGGCGGGCCATGTCCGAGATCGCGGTGACCGCGGCGTTGAACATCGCGTGGGTGAACCTCTTGGCCCTCGCGTCGAGCGCGCCGCGGAACAGGTAGGGAAAGCAGATCGAGTTGTTGACCTGGTTCGGGTAGTCCGACCGGCCGGTCGCGACGATCGCGTCCGCGCGGACCGAGTGCACCAGCTCCGGCGTGACCTCGGGATCGGGGTTGGCCATCGCCAGGATGATCGGACGCCCTGCGAGCGAGGCGACCATGTCGGCGTTGACGATCCCCTTGGCCGACACCCCGATGACGATGTCGGCGCCGCGCAGGGCCTCCTTGAGGCTCGTGTCGTTCGTCGCCGGCTTCGCGTACGGCAGCTTGTAGGTCGACATCTCGACCTGGTCGACCGTGACCAGCCCCTTGCTGTCGACGAGGTGGATCTGCTCGAGGGCGAGCCCGAAGTACTCCCGCGCGAGCTTGAGTATCCCGATCCCGGCTGCGCCCGCGCCTATGCACACGAGCTTGATGTCGGACGGCCTCTTGTCCTGGATCTCCATCGCGTTGCGCAGCGCCGCGCACGCGACGACCGCGGTCCCGGTCTGGTCGTCGTGCAGGACCGGTATCTGCAGCTGCTCGCGCAGGCGCTCCTCGATCTGGAAGCAGATCGGCGCCGCGATGTCCTCGAGGTTGATCGCGCCGAACGAGTCCGACAGGCACATGACCGTGTCGATGAACTTCTCCGGGCTGCTTATGTTCAGCTCGAGGTCGAACACGTCTATGCCGGCGAAGATCTTGAAGAGCATCGCCTTGCCCTCCATTACCGGCTTGGCGGCAAGCGGGCCGATGTTGCCGAGCCCGAGCACCGCCGAGCCGTTGGTGATGATCCCGACCAGGTTGCCCTTGCTCGTGTACCTGTAGGCGTTCTGCGCGTCCTTCTGGATCTCTAGGCACGGGGCGGCCACCCCCGGCGAGTACGCGAGCGAAAGGTCCCGCGCGTCCCGCACGGGCTTCGTCGGGATAACCTCGACCTTGCCCGGCCTCGGCTTCATGTGGTAGCGCAGCGCCGTCTGCCGGAGCTTCGCGGCGGTCATCCTCCCGGCGGACTTTTTCTTTGCGGCCTTGCCCTTCGACGGGGCCTTCGGCTTTTGCCTGGGCTTCGCCTTGGCCTTCTTGGCGGGCCCGGCCTGCGCCTGCGACACCTGCAGGGGAACCTAGGCTGCGAAAGGGGCTTGCGGCAGGCTCACAGGAGGTGCGAGACCGCGTCGTGCTCCTCAACAAGCTCCTGCTCGGTCGCCTTCATCAGTCCTTCCGCGAACTCGCCGCGCTCGAGCCCCTCGACCACGCTGTGCGCCCCGCCCGAGCATGTGCAGGGATACGAGTAGACCAGGCCCTCCCTGACGCCGTACTCGCCCTTGGACACCACGCCCATGCTCGCCCACTCGCCGTCTGCCGTCCCCGCGTGCCAGTCGCGCATGTGGTCGATCGCGGACGATGCCGCGGAGGCCGCGGACGACATCCCGCGCGCCTCGATGATCTCCGCTCCGCGCTTTTGCACCCTGCCGATCATCTCGTTGCGGTACCAGTCCGCGTCGACCGCGTCGGCCGCCTTTTCGCCTGCGACGGTCGCATGCGCAATGTCCGGGAACTGAGTGGCGGAGTGGTTGCCCCAGATCACCACGTTCCTGACCTCGGTCACGTGCCTGCCCGTGTGGGCGGCGACCTGGGCCATCGCACGGTTCTGGTCGAGGCGGGTCATCGCGGTGAAGTTCGCGGGGTCCATCCCCTTGGCGTTCCTCTGGGTGATCAGGCAGTTCGTGTTCGCCGGGTTGCCGACGACGAGGACCTTGGCGCTCTTGCCCGCCGAGCTCGCCAGCGCCTTGCCCTGCGCGCTGAAGATCGCCGCGTTGGCCTCGAGCAGGTCCTTGCGCTCCATGCCCTTGCTGCGGGGGCGGGCCCCGACGAGGAAGGCGAAGTCGGCCCCGTCGAAGCAGGCCTCGGGGTCGGTGTGCAGCTCGTAGCCGGCAAGCGTCGGGAACGCGCAGTCCTCGAGCTCCATCGCGACGCCCTCCATGGCCTTGCGGACCGCGTCGACGTCCACCTCGAGCAGGCTCAGGGTCACCTTGGCATCGTTGCCGAGCAGCTGCCCTGAGGCCACGCGGAACAGCAGCGAGTAGCTGATCTGCCCGGCCGCGCCGGTGACGGCCACCTTCATCGAGTCGCTCATCGCAAGTTGCCCCCAGGGAAATCCGCGATGATTCTAGCAATACAATCGCCCGCCCGGACCGGACGGCTCCGCCGCGCCTTCCGGACCGGGACGCAACGGCATGGACGCGGACAGGATCAACGCACGGCAGTGGGGCCTCATCTACCTCGTCTCGCTGCTGTGGGGAAGCTCCTTCATGCTCTTCGAGATCGGCCTCGAGGGCCTCGAGCCGCTCACGCTCGTTGCGCTCCGCCTCGCATCCGCCGCGGCGTGCATGCTGCTGCTGTTTCCGGGAAGGGCCGAGTCGGCGCGGGCGATCTGGCGCCACCGCGGCCGGCTCTCCCTGCTCGGCCTGGCCGGCTGCGCCCTGCCCTTCGCATGCTACGCAACGGGCCAGCAGTACGTCAACTCGAGCACAGCCGGCGTGATCAACGCGATGATGCCGGCGTTCACCTTCCTTGTTGCCGTGCTCGCCGGACAGGAGCCCTTCCGCGCTCTGAGGCTCGCCGGCGCGCTTGTCGGCATCGCCGGCGTGGCGATGCTGCTCGGGCCCGACGGCCTCGGCGACAGCTCACTCCTGCTCGGGGTCTTCCTGTGCCTGATGGCGACGGTCTTCTACGGGACCTACGCAGTTGCGGCAAGGAGCGTCTCGCGCGAGATCGACCCCGCGACCATGGCAACCGGCATGGTCTGCTGGGGCGCTGCCGCTGCGGTGCCCGCGGCGCTCGCCGTCGACGGGATCCCCGAGGCGGCTCCGGGGGCGGGGCCGGTCCTTGCGGGCTGCGCGCTGGGCGTCTTCGGAACGGCGGTCGCGTACCGCATCTTCATCAGGCTGATCAGCGCGATCGGCGCGACCAACTCCTCGATCACCACCTTCATCGTGCCCATCAACGCCGTGGCCATCGGCGTTCTCGTCCTCGGCGAGCGGCCCGACGCATGGTTCGCCGCCGGGACCGCGACGATCCTCGCCGCGATCGCCCTCATCGACGGCAACCTGCGCAGGACGGCCTTTTCCGCATTTCGGAAAGCGAAGGCGGAATGAGGCGCAACGCAGTGATTCACTGGACTTTTCGCCTCCCGGAAAGATAGAATCCCCTCTCTTAAGCACATGCCAAGGCCTACAGTCATGAAGTTCGGCGGCACCTCGCTCGCCGACGTCCAGATGGTGCGCAAGGCGGCCGGGATCGTCCTTGCGGCGATCAAGCGCAGGAGCAGGGTCGCCGTCGTCGTCTCGGCGATGGGCGACCTCACCGACTCGCTGTTCGACCTGATGCACCAGGCGTCGCCGCGCCCCGCGGCGCGCGAGATGGACGTGGTCGCCTCGACCGGCGAGCTCGTGAGCTCGGCCCTGTTCGCCATGGTGCTTGCCGACATGGGGGTAAGGGCCGTTTCGCTGTCTGCGTTCCAGGCCGGCATCCGCACGTCGGGCCCGCACGGCAACGCGAGGATCGAGGGCATCGACACCGGCAGGATCGAGAGGCTGCTCGGCGACGGAGTAGTGCCCGTCGTCGCGGGATACCAGGGCCACAACGACGACGGCGAGGTCACCACCCTCGGGCGCGGCGGCTCGGACACGACCGCGGCCGCGCTCGGCGTGGGCCTCAAGGCGGCCGAGTGCCGGATCTACACCGACGTCGACGGCGTCTACACCGCCGACCCGAGGGTCTGCCACAAGGCGTCGATCATCGGCAGCCTGCACTTCGAGGAGATCCTCGAGATGGCCGCGCTCGGCGCGAGCGTGCTCCACCCGCGGGCCGTCGAGTTCGCAGGGCGCAACCGGCTCAACCTGCGCGTGCTGTCGACCTTCGACAGCGAGAGGCCGGGAACCAGGATAACATTCGAGACGGAGGAAGACATGGAACGCCCGAGCGTAACCGGAATAGCGCTGAACACCGAGGAGTCCAAGCTGACGGTCCGCGACCTGCCGGACAGACCCGGCATCGCCGCGACCCTGTTCTCGCGCCTGGCCGAGCGCGACATCGACGTCGACGTCATCGTCCAGAACATCGCCGCCAACGGGCACGCCGACATCTCGTTCACCGTGCACCGCAGCCAGTCCGGCAAGGCGCACGAGACCACGAAGGAGATCGCCTCCGAGCTCGGCGGCGGCCGGGTCGAGGACCCGACCAACGTCGCGAAGGTCTCGCTGGTCGGCGTCGGGATGCGCGGGCACGCGGGCATCGCGGCGCAGATGTTCACGACCCTTGCGAAGTCCAAGGTCAACATCCAGATGATCTCGACCTCGGAGATCAAGATCTCGGCGATCATCGACGAGGACGTCGCCGAGCTCGCCGTGCGCAAGCTGCACAAGCAGTTCGGGCTGGACGTCGAGCCCGAGGTCGGAGTAGTGCGCCCGGCGATGGCCAAGGCCTAGCGTGACCGGCGAGCGGGTAGAATACCTACCTATGATACGGAGAGGTGGCTGAGCGGCTGAAAGCGCTCCCCTGCTAAGGGAGTATAGGAGTGATCCTTCTATCGAGGGTTCGAATCCCTCTCTCTCCGCCAATATTCACACATAGAAAACCAACCAGCTCCACACTAATTCACATGATAACAAAGAGAATAGTCTGTCTCGCAAACTCAAAAATGAACAGACGCAGGTGCGTCGCTGGGGTCGAGATCGATCAGGGTAACAATCCTATTGTGCCGATAAGCTGGATACGTCTAGTAGGTGAGGATTCAGAGTTACCAATGAGCACCGATCCCGAAGTGATCGGCCTAGAGGTCGATGAGTGTGATTTCAACGTACTAGATGTTCTGACTGTTCAATTATCTCGTCACAAACCAATTGAGCATCAAACAGAAAATTGGGAGATCAACTGGGGCTATTGGCTCAAGAAAGAGACTGATCGCTTCGAAATCAGCAATTTACCGCTAATTACAACCAATAGCGATTTATGGACCTATTCTGACAAGGCAATGATGTCACTGCGGAATAAAGTTAAGGAATCCTCAATAAGAGTCACACATTCTTTGGAACTAATATTCGCTACCGATGTGGATATTCTGAAAGTAAAAAAATATGGCCGAGGCGAACAATTCAGAATAGGCTTCATTCACAATGATCAGACTTTTGATTTACCAGTTACTGACCGCATTGTAAAATGTGGCTCCTACAGTGGTTGCTATCTTACTGTTAGCCTCTCACTGGAGCGATTCAAAATAGTAGCCACTGTTATTCCAATAAAAGAGGCATCAAGGATTTGAACCGGATTTATTCGATAGGCTTATGGCTCCCTGACATCGGAGCTCTCGCAGACGAATTGAAGCAACACAAAGTTGCAATTGTCGTTGATGTCAGATCTGCCCCTGTCAGCAGCTGGCAGACGGATTTCAACAGTTCAACTCTGGAACCAGATTTGCCAAAGTACGGCTTGGGATATCAGTATCTCGGCAAGCAGCTGGGAGGCAGAAGTTATGATGATCCTTCGTGTTATGACGATGATGGCAAAGTTTCTTACACACGTCTTATGAACACAACGCAGTTTGTATCAGGAATTGAAAAAGTTCTTGATATACACAAATTATGCTCGTTGGCATTGCTTTGCTCTTGCAGGGACCCACTTAAGTGCCACAGGGGCATACTGATCGCAAGATATTTTCTTGAGGTAAAGCATGTAGAATTACACCACATCATTCATCCGAATGATGTAATTCGGTCTTCCCCAGAACCACATACGGAATCTGAGATCCACCGATTTAAACAAGATTTTGGATTTTTCTTTCCAGATAATCCACGTCATCCAAGCGGAACAGCGACAGAAGAACTTAAGCAGGCATATTCAATCAGGGAGCAAGAATTTGCTTATCGACACAGATCGGCGGACCATTTCAAATGAAGCTATTCACTATCGGCACAAACAAAAAGACAGCAAAGAATTTTTTCAGCCTGTTAGCACAGGCCAAGGTAGAAACTGTCATTGACACGAGACTCAACAACAAGTCGCAGCTTGCAGGATATGCAAGATACCCAGACCTGGAGTTTTTCCTCGGTCTGCACAACATCGGCTATCAGCACTTAGCCAGCCTCGCTCCAGAGAAATGGTTCCTGGACGAGTTTCGCAACAGGTGCGGATCAGTCAAGGCGTGGGGAGACCAACTGCCGCAGAAGCGAGTTGTCAAGCTTCGCGACAAGAAGTATCGCAAGGCGGAAGCTTGGAAGCGTTACGTGCCAGAGTTCAACAAATTAATGGCAGCACGTCAGATCGAGAAAATCCTCGATCATCAGTTATTCGTGGATGCTTGCCTGCTTTGCGCTTGCGACACTGACAAGCATTGTCACAGGTTTTTGGTTGCAGATTATCTGAAAAAACACTGGCCAGAGGAAAAAATACATATCCGTCATCTGCTCTGATTCAGTTCCGTATTCAAACGTCGGGATCCGGAAGCCTTCGGACTATCACGCGCCATTTCCTGTCAAGCACGATTGGATCCGGAGTGAGGATCGGGTCAAAAACCTGTCCCTTGTTCAGTTCGACCCAGTTCAGAGAACCGCGGGATTCTAGAGCCTTATGAAGGCAGCTTGCATGGTCCTTGTAATTCAAGAACTCGATAAGGTAGCCCAGTCGCTGCACCGTCGGCTTGTCAAACAGCACAGACAGCTCGGCCAGTGCCTTGGGCCTGATGTACTCTGTCAGTTCGGAAAGAATAGTCACCTTGAAGTTAACAGATCCAGCACGCCCGAAATACATGACGTCCAGCGCCGTGAGCTCCGGAGTGGACATGTTGGCGTGGGGACCGATGAAGTTATGCCATCTCACCGCATGCGCAACCTCTTCCATGTTGTTTCGCTGGATGAACTTGATTTTGCTCCTGCCAAGGCTGATCGGCTTTCTTGGCTTGTCAGTCACGACTTGATCAAGCATGATCCCCTGGTGCGAAGCGCCCTGGTTGAACGCCGCAGTAAACAGCCCGATGTAGTAAGGCGAGCCCAAGTAACGCATCAGGGCGTCGATGTAGTGCTCCGGAGGCGGGGCACCAAAGTGCCTGTAACCTTCGGACACGATGACATAGAAGCCACTTCGGGGGGTGGCGAGGAGTTTCTCTTTCTGCAACGTTCTTGCCGTGCGAAGAAACGTGTTGTGCTCCATGCCGATTTCTGCCTCGGCCTCCTCGGCTGAGAAAGTCTCGAGCCCCTTTGTTGTGAGATCCGCAATATATCCTGCAAGAGCTGTGCGCAGTTCGTGCTGAAGCATAATCACTCAGGAAGCGGTATCGGCCATGTTCTTTACATGCTACAGCAATATCATTGACAAGTCAAATTACGAAGGCATTATTGGCAAATTGGCCAGGAATTTGTATGATTTTATTCATCCCACAACATATCATCTGGACCATTGTCAGGTCCAGAAACCAATTTTGGGCCGCGTTTTTTTCAGGCACATCAATGACTGCCTGCCTGCTCCGGCATCAATCTATCGATCATCCGAGACAGCGTTGGCGTGTCCCTCGAAGCCCTCGTACTCCGCGAATCGCTTGGTGTGCGGCGCAAGCGTCGCGTATCCCTGCCCGTCGAGCCGCCCCACCGTGCTTGACCGGAGGAAGTCCCGCACAGAAAGCGGCGAGTGGACCTTGGCCGCGCCGTTGGTCGGCAGAACGCAGTTCGGGCCCATGATGTAGTTTGCGATCGATCCCGGCGTCCTTTCGCCGAGCAGGACCTCGGCCGCGTTGGTTATCCTGTCGAGGTGCCGCTCCGGCTCCTTTGACATCACCTGGAGGTGCTCCGGCGCGTAGTCGTTGACGAAGCGGAAAGCCTCGTCCTCGCTGCCGGCCAGGACGATGCCGCCGTTGGTACCCGACAGCACCGCCTCGCAGTACCCGCGCCTTGTCTCTCCCATCCGCTCCATCAGGCCTGGCAACTGTTCCCTGGCCCTTGCAGCCACATCCTCAGACCAGGTGACAAGAAACGCGGAGCTGTCCGGCCCGTGCTCGGACTCAATCAGCAGGTCGAGCGCGCAAAGCCGCGGGTCCGCTGTTGCGTCTGCCAGGATGACGGTCTCGCTCGGGCCTGCGGGCAGCCGGGACTCGATCACGCCTGACAGCGCCCTCTTCGCCGCCGCTATCCACGGGCTGCCGGGGCCCTCGATTTTCACGCAGCGCGGAACGCTCTTCGTCCCGTATGCGGCCGCGGCGACGGCCTGGGCTCCGCCTGCCTTGACCACCCCCTTCGCTCCTGCGATCTTGGCCGCGACCAGCACGCCCGGGTCGACCGTCCCGTCCGGGCGCGGGGGCGTGAGCATCACCGTTTCCGGGACGCCTGCCATCACCGCCGGGATGACCGTCATCAGCGCGACGGACGGGAACGAGCCCTTGCCGCTCGGGACGTAACAGGCGGCACTTTCCACAGGAAGCAGCCTCTCGCCCACCGTCACTCCCGGCAGCAGCTCCACGTCCCAGCTCCTGCTGTCCGGCCCCTGCAGCTCGTGGAACCTGCGGATGTTCGAGGCGGCAAGCTCAAGCGTCTCGAGCATGCCGCCGTCGAGCTCCGCCCTCGCCGCCTTGAACTCTTCACCGGAGACGACCAGCCCGGACTCGGAAAGATCCGCCCCGTCGAACCTCTTCGCGAAACGCACGAGGGCGGCGTCCCCGTCGCTTCGCACCTCCTCGATGATCGGGCCCACGGACTCGACGTAGGGCCCGAGGTCCGCCTCGGCGCGCTGCAGCAGGGCATCCCTCTGCCCCGCATCCATGTCGGCAAGGACGTGAAGGGCAACGGGCTTGCTCATGGGAAACTGCGAAAAAGGCGATTCTAGTTTCCGACGCGCGCGCGCCCTGCGGATAGAATCGCCTTTTGCCGCGACAGACGCGGCCCTGCGGCGCAAGCCGCGCCCAGGGAACGGCGAAACGGCTTGCCCATGCAAAAGCACTTCCTTCCGGAGAGGATCGAGCACCTGCTGCCCGACGAGGCCGAGGCCGTCGACCGGGCGGCGCGGGCGGTCGTCGGCCACCTGCAGGGCTTCGGCTACCGGCTGGTCATGCCGCCGCTCGCGGAGCGCCTCGAGACCCTGCTCGACGGCGGCGAGGGCGACGTACTCAGCGAGAGGACCCTTCGCCTGACGGACCCCATCGGCGGCGGGCCGATCGGCATACGCGCAGACATCACCCCGCAGGCGGCGAGGATCGACGAGCGCCACTTCGGCAAGGGAGTCAACAGGCTGTGCTACTGCGGCTCGACGCTCTACTCCCGCCCAGCGAAGCCCTGGCTCAACCGCGAGCAGCTACAGGTCGGCGCCGAGCTCTACGGCTGCGCGCCCCTGCCGTCTGCGACCGAGGTCCTGATGGCCGCGACCGGTGCGCTCGCAGCCGCGGGCGTCGGCAACCTGTGCGTAGCGCTCGGGCACGCCGGGATAGTCGACGAGGCCATCGCGGGCGTCGCGCCGGACGACAGGGCGGCCGTGCGCAGGCTGATGCAGAAGAAGGACGCGGTCGGCGTCTGGGAGCTTGTCGGCGAGAAGGCGTCCGGGCCGCTTGAGGCGCTGATGGCCATGCGCGGCCCGGCGGAGATGGCCGGCGCCTGGAGCAAGGACCTGCCGGAAACCGAGAGGGTGGGCGAATCGCTTGCGCAGCTCGGCGAGCTCGCCGCGGTTCTGGAGTCGTGCTCGGTCGAGTGCACCCTGGACCTGACCGGGCTCACCGGCTACGAGTACCACAACGGCGTGGCTTTCGCAATCCTAGGCGGCGACGCCCTGCTCGCCCGCGGCGGCCACTACGGCAGCGCGGACAGGCCGGCCTGTGGGTTCTCGGCGAACGTCCGCGACCTGGTTCCGGTCGTGCCCGAGACGCCTCAGCCCGAGAGCTTCGCGAGCCTGCGCACCTTCGGCGACAAAGCGTGGAGAGGCAAGATTGCCGAGCTCACCGGCTCGGGGATGCGCTGCATCCTGGTCGACGACCTTGGCGACGCCCCGCCCGGCTGCGCAAGGCGCCTGGTCCAAGACGGCGGCGGCTGGAAGCTGGAGGAGACTGGGTGACGGGCGAATCGTGCACGGCCGCGGTCGGCCTGCAGTGGGGCGACGAGGGCAAGGGCAAGATCATCGACTGGCTTGCCGAGGACGCCCGACACGTGGCCCGCTTCCAGGGCGGCAACAACGCCGGCCACACGGTGATGGTCGGAGGGGAGAAGACCGTCCTCCACCTGATCCCGTCGGGCATCCTCCGCGAGCACTGCAGGTGCCACATCGGCCAGGGGGTCGTGCTCGACATGCAGGCGCTGCTCGAGGAGGTCGACATGCTCGGCCGGGCCGGCATCGACGTCGCCGGAAGGCTGTCGGTCAGCCGCGGCTGCGCCCTGGTCCTGCCCCACCACGTCGCGCTCGACGAGGCCCGCGAATCGGGCAGCTCCGCGATCGGGACGACCAAGCGCGGGATCGGCCCGGCGCACGAGGACAAGGCCGGCCGAAGGGCGCTTAAGCTTTCCGACGTCATAGACGGGGGTTACGAGGGAAAACTCGCAGCATCCCTGAAACACGCGAACTGCGAGCTGGAGCATCTGCACGGCCGCGAGCCGGTCGATCCCGACACGGTGCGCGAGTGGATCGACCACAAGGCAAGCCGGGTCGCCCCGCTGGCGGCGGACGTCGCCGCCGAGCTCAAGGAGGCGCGCGACCGGGGGGAGAGGATACTCCTCGAGGCCTCCCAGGGGGCGCTGCTCGACGTCGAGCAGGGCTCCTACCCGTACGTGACCTCGTCCTCGTGCATCGCCGCCGCCGGCGCCGGCGGGCTCGGGGTGGAGCTGCGCCCGCGGGTGATCGGCATCGCCAAGGCGTACGCGACAAGGGTCGGCCTGGGGGCCTTCCCGACCGAGATCGAGGGTGACGTCGCGGAAATGCTCGTCGAGAAGGGCGAGGAGTTCGGAGCGACGACCGCGAGGCAAAGGAGGGTCGGCTGGCTCGACGTCCCCGCCCTGCGCCACGCGCTGGCCGTCAACGGCTGCAGGGAGATCGCGCTCACGAAGCTCGACGTCCTCGGCCTTGCGGACACCGTCAAGGTGTGCGTCGGTTACAGGATGGACGGCAAGCCCCTCGGGTCCTGGCCTGCAAGCAACGACGCGCTCGAGCGCTGCGAGCCCGAGTACGTCGAGATGGAGGGCTGGGGCCGGATGCCGGAGGTCGCGGATGCCGGCGACATTCCCGAGGCCTGCGCCAGGTACGTGGACAGGGTTGCCGAGCTCTGCGGCGCCAGGGTCTCGATCCTTTCGCTCGGACCCGAGCGCGCCGCGACCATGTGGCTCGAGCGCCAGGAGGCGCTCGCCTGACCCGAGGCCATCAGGGAAAATCTGCGTTCCGGCATGATCCAGGTCCGGCAGGTAAGCCACTCGAGGAACGGCGCGGCGGTACTCACCGGGATTGACGCATCGGTCGGCCCCGGAGGCCTGCTGCAGGTCGAGGGCGCGAACGGCAGCGGCAAGACCACGCTGCTGCGGATCATGTCCGGCCTGATCGATCCCGAGGAGGGCTCGGTCACGTGGAAGGACCGGCCGATCGGCGATTCGGACAGCGGCTTCCGCGGCGACTTCGCCTACATCGGCCACAAGCCGGGCCTCAAGCCCGACCTGACCGCGCTCGAGAACCTCGAGGTGCACGCGAGCCTGTCGGGCGGGGACGAGGCGACTGACCCGGCCGGCGCGCTAGCCGGGGTCGGCGCGGACGGCCTTGCCGATTCCATGTGCTCGGCGCTGTCGGCCGGCCAGCGGCGCCGCGTGAGCCTCGCGCGGCTGCTGCTCCGGCGCGTGTCGCTGTGGCTGCTTGACGAGCCGTACGCCAACGTTGACGCCGACGGAGCCGGGATGCTCACCGCGATGATCTCGCGGCACCTCGAGGAAGGCGGGATGGCCGTGGTGACCGCCCTGCGGCCGGTCGACTGGGGCGGGATCGAGGCGGACACGCTCAGGATCGGCGGTGGCTGAGGCTGCGGTCAGTCGCGCCCGGCAGCGCGGGCCCGCGCTCGCCCTGCTCGCGCGCGACGTCAAGCTCGGCCTGCGCCGCCCGGCAGAGACCGCGACCCCGCTCGGCTTCGTCCTGGTCGTTGCGGTCCTGTTCGCCTTCGGCGCCGGCTCCGAGGTCGAGTCGCTCGGGCGGATCGCGCCGGGAATCCTGTGGACCGCAGCTCTGCTGTCCATGGTGATCTCGGTCGAGTCGATGTTCTCGTCCGACCACGACGACGGCACGCTCGAGCAGATCCTGATCTCCCCTCAGCAGCTGCCGCTGATGGTGCTCGCCAAGGCCGCCGCGCGCTGGTGCTGCTCTGCGCTGCCGCTGGTCGCGCTCTCGCCGCTCGTCGGGATGATGCTCGGCGTGGAGCGGGAGCATCTCGGAACGCTCGCCCTGTCGCTCGCGCTCGGGACGCCCACGATCTACCTGCTCGGGACCTTCGGCGCCGCCCTGCTCGTCGGCCAGCGGCGCGGGGCCGCGCTGCTCGCGCTGCTCGTCCTGCCGCTGTGCGTGCCGGTGCTGATCTTCGGATCGGGCATGGTCCAGCTCGCGCAGTCCGGCCTTTCGACAGAGGGAGCGGCCTCGCTGCTCGGCGCGCTGCTCGCGCTCAGCGCGGCCTTCGTCCCCGTTGCCGCGGCCGCGGTCCTCGCAAGCAACGGGAGCGACGGCTGATGCTCGGACCGCTCGACCGGCTCGGGTCGCCGCCGATGCTCTACCGCTTCGCGGACGCGGCAGTCCCGTGGCTCGGCGGCCTGCTCGCAGCGCGCTGCTCGCGTGGGGCCTCGTCGAGGGCCTGTGGCGCGCACCGGCCGACTACCTGCAGGGCGACGCCTACCGGATAATCTTCGTCCACGTCCCGGCGGCGTGGATGTCGCTGTTCGTCTACACGGCCATGGCGGCCGCGGCCTTCATGGGCCTGGTGTGGCGGATGAAGATGACCCACGTCTTCGCGGTTGCCGCCGCGCCGGTCGGCGCGGCCTTCACGCTCGTGACCCTGGTCACCGGATCGATCTGGGGCAAGCCGATGTGGGGGACCTGGTGGGTGTGGGACGCGCGCCTGACGTCCGAGCTGATTTTGCTTTTCATGTACCTGGGCTTCATCGCCCTGCAGGAGACCATGGCCGACCGGCGCCTGGCCTGGCGCGCGGGCTCGGTGCTGCTCGTCGTCGGATTCGTGAACGTCCCGATCATCCACTACTCGGTCGAGTGGTGGAACACCCTGCACCAGCCGGCGTCGATACTGAAGATCGGCGCGCCTTCTATCCACGCCTCGATGCTCCGCCCGCTGCTGGTCATGGCGGTCGCGTTCACCGTCCTGTTCGCGCTCATCGCCCTGCTCCGCATGCAGGCCGAGCTGCTCGAGCGCGAGGCGAAGAGCTCCTGGGTGGCGGACGTCCTCAAGGGCAAGGCCGCATGAGCTGGGAGGCGGTCC
>CAZDYI010000013.1:0-5519 GCA_964509765.1 uncultured Gammaproteobacteria bacterium | reverse complement strand
CTCCAGGTCATTAGAAGATGGCACGCAGCACCCCAATAGAGCGCTACCGCAACATCGGCATCATCGCCCACATCGACGCCGGCAAGACGACAACGACCGAGCGCATCCTGTACTACACGGGCATCTCGCACAAGCTCGGCGAGGTCCACGACGGCAACGCCGTGATGGACTGGATGGAGCAGGAGCAGGAGCGCGGCATCACGATCACCTCGGCGGCGACGACCTGCTTCTGGAAGGGCAGCGACGACTCGCGCGAGCAGCACCGGATCAACATCATCGACACGCCAGGCCACGTCGACTTCACCGCCGAGGTCGAGCGCTCGATGCGCGTGCTCGACGGCGCCTGCGGCGTCTTCTGCGGGGTGGCAGGGGTCCAGCCGCAGTCCGAGACCGTCTGGCGCCAGGCGAACAAGTACAAGGTCCCGCGCATCGCGTTCATCAACAAGATGGACCGGGTCGGCGCCGACTTCGACAAGGCGGTCGAGTCGATCCGCAAGCGCCTGTCGTCCAACGCGCTGCCGCTGCAGATCCCGATCGGCGCCGAGGACTCGTTCGCGGGGCTGGTCGACCTGGTCTCGATGAAGTCGTACGTCTGGCACACCGAGGACCTCGGCGCCACCTTCGACGTCGGGGAGATACCGGCGGACCTCGCGGACCGCGCCAAGGAGATGCACGAGAGGGTCGTCGAGACGGCGGCCGAGGCGAGCGAGGAGCTCATGGACAGGTTCCTCGAGGAGGGTACGCTCTCAGCGGACGACATCAGGAAGGGCATCCGCATGCGCACGCTCGCCAACGAGATCGTCCCGGTGCTGTGCGGGTCCGCGTTCAAGAACAAGGGCGTCCAGACCATGCTCGACGCCATCCTCGACTACCTGCCGTCGCCTACCGAGGTGCCGGCCGTCGAGGGCCACGTCGACGGCGGGACCGCGAGCCGCAAGTCCGACGACAAGGAGCCGTTCTCCGGGCTAGCGTTCAAGATCGCAAACGACCCCTTCGTCGGCTCGCTCGCGTTCTTCCGCGTCTACTCCGGCGTGCTCAAGGCGGGCGACACGGTCCTCAACGCCGGCCGCCGGCGCAAGGAGCGCATCGGCCGGATCCTGCAGATGCACGCGAACAACCGCGAGGAGATCAAGGAGGTCCGCGCCGGCGACATCGCCGCGGCGGTCGGCCTCAAGGAGGTCGCGACCGGCGAGACGATCTGCGACCTCGCGAGCCCGATCGAGCTCGAGCGGATCGACTTCGCGGACCCCGTCATCAGCGTCGCGGTCGAGCCGCGCAGCAAGGACGACCAGGAGAAGATGTCGACCGCGCTCGGCAGGCTCGCGAAGGAGGACCCGACCTTCCGGGTCACCAGCGACGAGGAGTCGGGGCAGACGATCATCTCCGGGATGGGCGAGCTCCACCTCGAGGTCCTGATCGACCGCCTCAAGCGCGAGTTCCGCGTCGAGGCCAACGTCGGCGAGCCGCAGGTCGCCTACCGCGAGGCGGTCACCCGCAGCGTAGAGGTCGAGGGCAAGCACATCAAGCAGACCGGCGGCCGCGGCCAGTACGGCCACGTCTGGCTGCGCCTCGAGCCCCTCGAGACCGGCGGCGGCTTCGAGTTCGAGAACAAGATCAAGGGCGGGGTCGTCCCGCGCGAGTACATCCCGGCGGTGCAGAAGGGCGTCGAGGACGCGCTCCAGGACGGCGTGATCGCAGGCTACCCGGTGGTCGACGTCAAGGTCACCCTCTACGACGGCTCCTTCCACGAGGTCGACTCGTCGGAGCAGGCGTTCCGCTCGGCTGCGGCGATCGCGATGCGCGAGGGACTGCGCCAGGGCGGCTCGGTCATGCTCGAGCCGGTCATGGCGGTCAACGTCGAGACGCCCGAGGAGAAGATGGGCGACGTCATCGGCGACCTCAACAAGCGCCGCGGGATCATACTCGGGATGGAGGAGATAACCTCCGAGAACAAGGAGGTCGGCGCCGAGGTGCCGCTGGCGGAGATGTTCAAGTACACAACGACGCTGCGCTCGCTCACCCAGGGGCGCGCGACCTACACGATGGAGCCCAAGCACTACTCCACCGTCCCGCAGTCGCTGGTCGAGGACATCCGCGCCGGCGGCGGGCGCCGCCTCGCGCAGGCCGCCTGAGTAGCTAGGCCTTCCCTTCCGCTTGCTGCCCGGCAAGCGGCAGCAGGATGCGCACGGCCAGCCCGCCCTCGTCCGGGCTTTCGGCCTCGACCTCGCCGTCCAGCGCCGTCGCGATCGACCTGACGATCGCGAGCCCCAGCCCCGAGCCGCCCTTGTGGCTCGCCCGCGACTCCTCGGGCCGGTAGAAGGGCTCGAAGATCTTGTCGACGGTTTCGGCCCCGATGCGGCCGCCCTTGTCGCGCACCTCGATGCAGCCCCTGCCGCCCTCTGTCCACACCCTGACCCGGACGCTGCCCTCGCCGAGCCGCGAGTAGCGCATCGAGTTGTCGAGCAGGTTGCTTACGCAGCGCTCGAGCAGGTGGATGTCGCCGGTGACGGACACCTCGCCGTCCGGCAGGTCAAGCGCGATCGACTCCCTGCGCTCCTCGAACAGCGCGGCCGCGGCCGAGGCGATCCTGCGGAGGTCGACGGGTTCGGTGTCCGGCTTGAGCGAGCCGCTGTCGAGCTTGGCGCGGTCGAGCAGGTCGCCGGCGAGCGAGTCGAGCACCTCGATGTCCCTGCGCATCCGCGCCTTGGTCTTCTCGTCGTCGACGAACTCGAGCGCGAGGCGCATGCGCGCGAGCGGCGAGCGGATCTCGTGCGAGACGTCGCGCAGCAGGACCTCCTTGGACTCGAGCAGGTCCGCGACCCGGTCGCGCATCCGCCCGAAGCTCGCGGACAGCCGCGCGACCTCGTCGCGGGTCTCGGCCTCGCCGCCGCCCGGCCCGGACGAGACCGCGTCCGCGCCGAAGGACTCCATCTGCCCGGCCATCTCCGACAGCGGCCGCATCCTCGAGTGGATGTACCAGATCACGGCGCCGTAGGCGAGCGCAAGCGCCGCGAGCACGGCGACGGGAACGAGCAGCAGCTCGAAGTGGAAGTCGTGGTCGTGGTCCGACCTCGCGTAGATGACCTGGCGCTGCCCGACGGTGTGCGCGAGGTACGGCCTGCCGTCGAAGCGGAACAGGGAGAAGCCGCGCGGGACGCCCCGCTCAAGGCGCCGCAGGCGCCTTGCTCCGCTGGCCTCGCTCCTTGTCGGCATGCTGTCCTGCGTCGCGTACGTCCCCTCGGGGCCGGTGTAGCGGATGTCTATCCCGAGGTCGCGGGAGACGCGCTCGATCACCGCGGGGTCCGGGTTGCGCACGAGCGACTCCGATGCGAACGCGACCAGCGAGACCATCCCGCGCTGCCACTCCCTGATGCTGCTGTCCTCGTAGACGGCCTGCATGCCGACGCCGATGGTCACGAAGGTGAACGCGACCGCGGCGATCACGACCAGCACCAGCTTGGTCGACAGGCGGAGTCCCCTCCGCAGCGCCGCCGCGGCGGCGCCGTCAGGCGATGTAGGCATAGCCGCGCAGCCGCACCGTGCGGATGTAGCGCGGGCTCTTGTGGTCATCGCCGAGCTTGGAGCGCAGGCGGCTGATCAGGATGTCCGACGAGCGGTCCGCGCGGTCGCGCGAGAAGCCGCGCATGAGCTTGAACAGCTCGTCGCGGCTCACGGCCTCGGGGCGGTGCCTGACAAGCAGGCTCAGCGCGGCGAACTCGGTGTCGGTCAGGCCGAGGTCCTCCTTCCTGCCGCCCTCGCCGACGCGGTAGGCCTTGCCCTCGCGGGCCGACAGCTCGATGTCGCCGAAGCGCTCCTGCTTGACCTCGCGCTTCGAGCGGCGCACGAGCGCCTCGAGGCGGGCGGCGAGCTCGCGCGGCTCGAAGGGCTTGGCGAGGTAGTCGTCGGCCCCGACGCCGAGGCCGAGCACCTTGTCGGAGGTGTCGCCGCGCGCGGTGAGCATCAGCACCGGCACCGACGAGAACTCGCGGATCCGGCGGCAGGTCTCGATCCCGTCGAGCCGCGGCATCATCACGTCCAGGACGACCGCGTCGAAGTCGTCCCGCTTGCACGCGGCGATTCCGGCAAGCGGGTCGGTGTGGCCGGTCACCTCGCACTGGAAGCGCCGAAGGTAGTCCGACAGCATCTCGCCGAGGTCGGCGTCGTCGTCGATGACAAGGACCTTCATGGCGATTGACGCGCTCATGGCATTCTATGCTCGGCTTAGGGCGCGGTCACGAAAAAAAAAGGGCGCGGCTGTGGGAGGCATCGCCGCGCCCCTGCCTTCCTGGCGGACCTGGTCCTGTCGGAAGGGCTTAGGTGGATCCCCCCTTGGGGGTAAGCGGGGGAATCCGCGTCCGGACTTCGCCGGTCCGCCTTAGCGGCGGTCTCCGTGGTGCCCGTGTCCGTGCCCGCCGCGTCCGCGCCAGCTGCCCCATGCCTCTCCGACGAGGGAGCCGGCTGACTCGCGCTGCGCCGGCGTGAGCACGCTGTGCACGTCTACGACCGCCTGGGCGACGAGGCCCTTGATCTCCGCGACCGCCGCCTCGTGGTCGAGGTGCAGGATCACGTCGCTCTCGCTGATGCTCTCGGACATGATCAGCTCGGCGATGCCTTGCTCCCGCCCGTCGCGGATCTCGCGCATGCCCGTGAACATCTCGGCGAGGATCGCGGCGACGCGCTCCTCCTGCTCGTCGCTCAGGGCGAGCTGCCGGTCGATCCTGCTGGCGATCCTCTCGGACGCATGCCCGGCGCCGTCGTCGAACATGTGGCCGAGGCCGGAGTGCCAGCCTCGTGCGGCCGCAGTGGTTGCGCCCGCCCCGGCCAGCGCCAGCGCGGCGATCCCGCTGATGATGAGTGTCTTCTTCTTGTTCATGTTTCCTTCTCCCTTGTGAGGTTGGATGGGGGAAATGTAAGCCCTTTTTCCTTGCCCCTGCGTATCGATGCGTATCCGAATGTAATCCCGCCGCGGCGGGCTGCCCGCCCCGGGCGGGGGTTTCGCCGAAGGTCCCCGCAGGTGCTATAATGAGCGGCTCACGTGGATTTGTCACGAACCGTAAGACACATCTACAGGGTCGAGACGACCTAGCCTAGCCTCCGCGACCGCAGCCCCGCGCCGGTCCGGCGGGGGGCGGCTTCCCGTTTTCGGCCCTGGTCTTCGGGCGACGGCGGGTCCGCGGCGGCGACAGGCCCATGTAGCTCAGTGGTAGAGCACTCCCTTGGTAAGGGAGAGGCCACGAGTTCAATCCTCGTCATGGGCACCGTTGGAATTCGAGCTTTGTCAACAGAGATGGAACAATCAGGAGCGGACCAGGCAGGAAGCTGTCCGGGCCGCGCCTTGGGCGGCGCGCGGAGGAGGGACTGATGGCAGACTCCAAGAAGGCCGCCAAGAAGAAGCCCGCGGCGAAGAAGGCCGCCGCGGCGAAGGACAAGCCGGAAGCGAAGGCGAAGGCCGCGCCCGCGAAGAAGGCGGCGAAGGCGGCGCCGAAGAAGGCGGCAAAGAAGGCCGCTCCCAAGAAGCC
>CAZDYI010000012.1:0-8980 GCA_964509765.1 uncultured Gammaproteobacteria bacterium | reverse complement strand
ATAATCCCACGGCAACGCGGATGAAGGCAGCGAACAAGGCCGAGGCCAGCAGCGCAGCGCCGGCCCTGTTCGATGAGCTGCCCGCTCAAACGGCCGCAGCCCCTAACCCGCCCCCGGCCAACTCCACCGGCACCGGCCGCCGGATAGCGTCCGGCCGCAAGGGCAAGCTGATCGCCTTCGGGTGGTACGGAGGGAAGTTCTCCCACCTGGACTTCCTCCTGCCCCTGCTTCCTGATGACGCGACGCACTTCTGCGACGTGTACGGAGGCTCGGCCGCGGTGATCCTGAACGCCGGACCCTATCCGGTCGAGACCTACAACGACCTCGACTCGGACCTGGTCAACTTCTTTCGGACGCTGCGGGAGAGGTGCGACGAGCTGGTCCATGCCATCAGGCTGACTCCGTTCTCCAGGGAGGAGCTGGAGATCGCCTGCACCCCTGAGCCGGGGCTCGACGACGTCGAGCGCGCCAGGCGCTTCTTCATCAGGGCCAAGCAGACAAGGACCGGCCTGGCGCAGAAAAGCAGCTCCGGCAGGTGGGCGCACTGCGTCCTGACCTCGAGGAACGGCATGTCCGGGTCGGTCTCGCGCCTGCTGGGCTCGGTGGACCGCCTTGACGAGATCTCCGCCCGGCTGTCCCGGATCCAGGTCGAGCACGCCTCGGCGCTCGACGTCATCGCAAGGTACGACACCAAGGAGACCCTGTTCTACGTCGACCCTCCCTACGTCCACTCGACGAGGGGCGACAGGTCGGCCTACGGGAACGAGATGAGCGACGGCGACCACGAGGAGCTGGCCGCCTTGTTGCGCAACGTCAAGGGGCGGGTGCTCCTGTCCGGGTACCGAAGCGAGATGTACGACCGCCTGTACGCGGGCTGGAGGCGCGTTGACGCCAAGGAGAAGCTTTGCCATTCGGTCCGGAAGAAGCGACAGGAATCGGCCTGGCTGAACTATTGACCGAACGCTCAGCCGCAAGGAAGCGGCTGGACAAGCTGTGGACGCAAACCCAAGCTGAGGGCACAGGCGAAGCCGACCCGGAGATAGACCGTCTGGCCTGCTCGGTTGTGTCGTCCGTGCGCTATGCGCTCGTCACCCAGATCATGGGGAAAATCGACGACGGACGACGCAACCTGCTCGCCCTTCAGGCAGAAGCTGACGTCGAGGGTGCATGGGACGCGAGGTCGTTTGCCTCGAAGGTCGTCGCGCCCTGGTCGCTGGAGAACGAAGGGATCCTGGGCAACAGCGCGGATCCGTACGTTAGCAAGCCCCTCCGGCGCCCCGTTCTGGAGACGGGGATGAAAGGAGTGCGGAACAAGCGGGACTGGGACCTGCTGGTCTCCTTCCTGGACGGACTGAACTCAGCCGGCCGGAACGAGCTGACGGACGCGCTGCAGCGCGTTCTGGACTCGCTTGCCCGCCGCAGGAGTCTCCGGCAGGTCGAATACAGGATCCCCGACCGGATAAGCTCCCGTCAGCTTGAAGCGCTGACGGATGAGTTCCTCGGTGAAAGGAGCGGAGGCGTTCGCGCCATGGCTGTAGCTGTCTCGCTGTTCAGGGTCCTTGAAAGGCGCGTCGACGGGATGTCCATCCAAAATGTCCAGGGGATCACAGTTTCCGATGCCGCCACTGATATGCCGGGAGACATTGTCTACACAGGCAAGGACGGCTCCGGAACTGTCATCGAGGTCAAGGACTCGGAACTGACTCTTGCCGACCTGGTCTCGTCGAGCAGGAAAGCAAGGAAGGCGTTCGAGGACGCATCGAATCTCCTGCTTGCGGTGTGAGGCATCAAGAAAGCCGACAGAAAGAAAATCGGACTGCAGATCGAGGATGCCTGGAAAAAAGGCGTTGATGTCTCGGTCATCGAGATTCCCATCCTGGTCAAGGCTGTGTTGGCGGTGCTGGACTCCAAGGCGCGCATCGAGTTCATCGAGCAAGTCGGAACAGAGCTCGACAAGGCCCAGGACTTCAATTCGAGGAGCAAGTGGCGAGACTTGCTTCTCGAATTGAACTTGGAATGATCATTTCGCTCATGCTTTGCTTTCCGGAGCAACCATCAAAAAAAGGCCCGAACGCATTTGTTCGGGCCTTTTGCTTTCATTCCTGACGGCCTCCCGCCAGGCCCTTGCCTCAGCCGCAGGCTGCGAGGACGTGCTTCTCAATCTTCTCGAGCGCCCTCTTCTCGATCTGGCGCACCCGCTCTGCTGATACTTCGAATCTCTCGGCAAGGTCGTGCAGCTTCGCGCCCTCGCCTTTCTCGGCCAGGGTTCTCTCACTGATGATGGTCCGCTCGCGCTCGTCCAGCGACGAGATCGCCTCCCTGAGCGCCGCGAGCTTCATGCCGCTGTCCTCGTCCTCCGCGACGATCATCTCGGCGTGGCGGCCCTCGTCCGAGGCCATCACCGCCGACGGCGACGTGTCGGGCTTGTCGTCGCCGTCGTCAAGGATCGGGTCGAACGGCGCGACGTCGAGCTTCATGCGCTTTTCCATCTCGAGCACGTCGCTTCTCTTGACGTCGAGCTCCCCCGCGACCCTGTCGGCCTCCTGGATGCTCAGGCGCCGCCCGAGGTTGCGCGTCATCCGGCGCAGGTTGAAGAACAGCTTGCGCTGCGAGGATGTCGTCGCGACCCTGACGATCCTCCAGTTGCGCAGGACGAACTCGTGGATCGCCGCCTTGATCCAGTAGGTGGCGTAGGTGCTCAGGCGGACCTTCTTGTCCGGGTCGAACTTCTTGACGGCCTTCATCAGGCCGATGCTGCCCTCCTGGATGAGGTCCATCTCGGGCAGGCCGTAGCCCGAGTACTTGAACGCGATCGACGCGACCTGGCGCAGGTGGCTGCAGACCAGGGCCCAGGCCGCCTGCAGGTCGCCGGTCTCGCGGTACTTCTCCGCGAGCTCGCGCTCCTGCTCCTCGGTGAGGACAGGGTAGCTTGCAACGGCCCGCATGTAGCTGCGGCCGTCGGCCGCGACCGGGACGGTCGGGCTTCCTATCAGGGCGTGTGTGTTGTTTATGGTTTCTTTCTCCTTTGTGTTCTGATCCCCTGTATTTTACCACATTTGGGGGAAAATCCAAGCCGTAACCCCGGCACGGCCTGACTCTCTCGCTTCGATTCCGCTCTTGCGCAACCCTCAGCATCCTGTATGTATGTCCACGAAAAGCGGTTTTCAACCCCTCTCGCCGGCCGGGCGCGCCGTGTCCTGGATCATGCCCGCCACGGCGGTGATCGGGGTCAATGCCTGCCTGCTGATCTCGATAGGCACGGGGGCCATCGAGCCCACGTTCCCCTACCTCGACGGCGAGGTCTCGATCTCCAAGGCGAGCCGCCAGCCCTACGCGCGCGCCCTGTTCCGCACCATGGCGGTCGCCCTGGCCCTGATGGGCGCCTGGTGGTGGGTCGCGGCGGGCAGGCGCTTCGGCAGGGCGGGCGCCGCAGCCGCCGCCCTGGGGATCGTCGCGGTGCTCAACTTCCTGCTGTACGCCTTCGTCCTCGGCGAGACCGGCCAGCACCTCACCCGCCGGGCCGCGGTCTACTTCTTCCTCGCCTGCACCATCGCAGGCCAGGTCGTCATCGCCCGGCAGGTCCGCGCAGCAAGCCCCTCCTCGCGGGCAGGCAGGGCCCTGCTCGCCTACACCTACTGCCTGGTCCCGGTCTGCATCTCGATCGCCCCGCTCAGCGGCTGGCTGCTCGGCGACTTCGACCGCGGCGAGAACGTCGCCGAGTGGAACACCTTCGTCCTGATGCTCGCCTTCTTCCCCTTTGCGGGCGAGGCGATGCGCGCGCGCCGGCCCTAGGCGCCGCCGTCCTTCCTGCGCTCGTCGAGCCTCTTCTTCACTCCTTCCCAGTACTTGAGCGCCCTGGGCCAGTGGTCGTCCCTGGCCTTGCGCCAGTAGTGACGCCACGACAGCGCGAAGCCCGACGCCAGGTACAGCAGGCACACCAGCAGCACCCCCGCCGCGCGGAACTCGAGCATCACGAGCGCGACGAACGAGATCAGCCCGAGCGCGAGCAGGAGCTTCTGCGGCGAGTTGACCCGCGCGCGCAGGTCCACGTCCTTGAATGCGTAGTAGCGGAACTCGCTGACCATGGTCGCCGCGATGAAGCACATCAGCAGAGTCACGACCATGACCGTACCGAGCGCCGGCCCGTCGCCGGCGACCAGCACCGCCGAGGCGACGGTCACCCCCGCCATCGGCGACGGCAGGCCGGCGAAGAACCGCGGGTCCCTGCCGCTGTGGGTGACGTTGAAGCGCGCGAGGCGCACCGCCGCCGCGGCGGTGAAGAAGAACCCCACCGCGAAGCCGAAGCGGCCGAGCTCGGCGAGCCCCCACTGGTGGGCGAGCACCGCAGGCGCGAGCCCGAAGCAGATCACGTCCGAAAGCGAGTCGAACTGGGCGCCGAAGTCGCTCTGGGCGTTGATCAGCCGCGCGACGCGGCCGTCGAGCATGTCCATCACCGCGGCGACGAAGATCGCCCAGCCGGCGACGGCGTACTCGCCCTCGATCGCCTTTGCCACCGCGTAGAAGCCCGCGAGCAGCGCGAGCGCGGTGAACAGGTTCGGGATCATGAAGACCGCCCGCCTGCGCTCGACGGCCTGCCCCTTGGTCTCCTTGGCCTCAGCCATCCTTGCCGCCGCCTTCCGGCAGCACCGCGATGACGTCCACGCCGCCCGTTACCTTGTCGCCGGGCGACACCCGCACCTCGGCGCCCTCGTCGAGGTAGACGTCGACCCGCGAGCCGAACCTGATGAAGCCGTAGCGCTGCCCGCGCTCGAGCCGGTCGCCGACCTTCACGTCGCAGATGATCCGCCGGGCGACGAGCCCGGCGATCTGGACGAAGGTGATGTCGCCGAGGTCCGTCCTCATCGTCAGAGCGTTTGCCTCGTTGGTGTCGCTCGCCTTGTCGAGGGCCGCGTTTACGAACGCGCCCTCGCGGTAGTCGCGCTTTATGACCTCGCCGCTCTCCGGCGCCCGGTTCGAGTGGACGTTGAAGACGTTCATGAACACGCTGATCCGCACCGCGGGGCGCTCGAGCAGCGGGTCGATAGCGGGCGAGACCTGTATCACCCTGCCGTCTGCGGGCGAGACGACCTGGCCCTCGCCGACGGGAACCTTGCGGTGCGGGTCGCGGAAGAACTGCGCAACGAACAGGAACAGGACCCAGAACGGCAGGCCCAGCCACGGCGAGACCGCCGTTGCGCCGACTGCGAGGACGAGCGCGACCAGGACGTGCTTCCAGCCCTCGCGGGCGATGACCGGGTGGGAGTCGGTCATTTGCGCAGCATGAGGCGGCTCCAGCTCACCTCCTCCCTGCCGAAGTGGTCCCTTCCCCCGTCCTCGCGGCTGACGACCTCCATGCCGCTCTCGGCGGCAAGGCTCGGGATCTCCTCGGGGTCGGTCGGGTGCATGCCGCGTTCGGGCAGGTGCGGAACCCGCACGAGAAAAGAAACCAGGCCGCCGGGGCAGGCCAGGCCGGCAACCGAGGAGAACGCCTCCTGCCGGTCCTGCGGCTCAACGTGCATCCAGACCGCCGACAGGTGCACGAGTCCGAACTGCCTGCCGAGGGCCGCCGCCCTCCCGAGCGCAGGCAGGCGGTCGTCGAGCCACTCCAGCTCCGGATGGCGCTTGGCTCCCTCCTCCCTCATCGCCGGCGAGGGCTCGACGGCCAGGACTGAATGCCCCATGGACGCGAGCCAGGCCGCGTCGCGGCCGGCCCCCGCTCCGACGTCGATCACCTCCAGCGTACCCTCTGGCAACAGACTTGTCAGCCAGCCGTTGAGCGCGGCGGGGTCGATCGACTCGTACTCGGCCGCGAACTCGCCGGCCCGCTCCGCGTAGTGGTCGCGGTAGCCCTCGGTCAGTTCCTTCCCCGGTCGACCAGCTTCTTCTTTGCGATCCAGGGCATCATCGAGCGCAGCTTCGCGCCGGTGCGCTCGAGCTCGTGGCCGCGCAGGCGGGTTCGCGAGCGCTTGAGCATCGGCGCGTTGGCCTTGCTCTCGAGGACGAACTCCTTGGCGAACTCGCCGCTGCGGACCTGCTCGAGGATCGCCCGCATCCTCTTGCGCGCCGCCTCGTCGATCACGACGGGCCCGCGGCTCACGGCGCCGTACTCGGCGGTGTTCGAGATCGAGTAGAACATGTCGGCGACGCCGCCCTCGTACATCAGGTCCACGATCAGCTTGAGCTCGTGGAGGCACTCGAAGTAGGCCATCTCGGGGGCGTAGCCGGCGTCGACCAGGGTCTCGAAGCCGGCCTTGGCGAGCTCGACGAGCCCGCCGCACAGGACGACCTGCTCGCCGAACAGGTCGGTCTCGGTCTCGTCGCGGAAGGTCGTCTCGATGATCCCGGCCCTGCCGCCGCCGATCGCCGAGGCGTACGCGAGCGCGACGTCGCGCGCGCGCGCCTTGCCCTGGTGGACCGCGATCAGGCACGGGACCCCGCCGCCGTCTACGTACGTCGAGCGCACCAGGTGCCCCGGGCCCTTGGGCGCGACCATGATCACGTCGACGTCCGCGCGCGGCTCGATCTGGTGGTAGTGGATGTTGAAGCCGTGGGCAAAGGCGAGCGCCGCGCCCTTCTTGAGGCTGTCCCTGACGTGGCCCTCGTAGATGTCGGCCTGGAGCTCGTCGGGCATGAGCATCATCACGACGTCGGCGCCCTTGGCCGCCGCGGAGATCTCCTTTACCGCCAGCCCCGCCTTCTTGGCCTTCTTCCAGGACGCGCCGTCCCTGCGCAGGCCCACGGTGACGTCCATGCCGGACTCGTGCAGGTTGTTGGCGTGGGCGTGGCCCTGCGAGCCGTAGCCGATGACGGCGACCTTCAGCCGCTTGAGCAGCTTGAGGTTGGCGTCCTTGTCGTAGAAAACCTTCATGAAAACACTCCGATGACGGGCAGCGGGGCGGACTGGCCGCCCCAAGGGGTAAGGATTCTACTTCTCTGCTGAATTGAGTTTCAGGACCTTGGTTCGACTGTGAACGACAACCCTGAAGGGTCAGCAGAGGTCGGGAATTGCTTCAGTATTATGCAGCTGGTCGATGGGCGTCAAGCAGGCGTCAGGGTGAGTGTTCATGGCAGATACACCCATCAGAGGCCGAACATTCGGGAGCGCGCATCGACGGGATTTGTAGAAATCAGTCAAATGGGGGCGGATTCGATGGGGATCGGCAAGCTCAGGCCGAGCCCGAAGTCGCGCGACGGCGTTTCTGCGATCCTGTCGGCCTGCGGCATGTGTGCCGCAACAAGCGCGAGCGCCTGTTCGCGCTGCCGGGGGAGCGCATCAGTCCGGGCGCGCGGCGGCAGAGGTCGCGCCCAAGCCGTCCGAAGGTCATCAAGCGTCTGCGCTGTCGGCCTCTCGCCTTTCCCCCCAGGACAACGTCAGGCTGTCGTACTCAAGCTTGCGGCTCATTCGGTATTCCCTTGCCGAGATGTCATCAAGCGTGTGCAGGTTTGCCGTCAGGTTCTTGAACCGGCCGGACTGGTCGAACCGGTCCATCAAGCTCTCAAGATGCCCTTCCAGGGTTGGGTTCACCGCAACGGTGTCGCTGACAACGTGATACCAGTGAAGCCCCACTTTTTCATGATCCCACGACGGAAGCGCCCTGACCCTGATTTCCTCCAGCTCCTGCAGAAACTTCCCTTCCGCGGTCGGCTTGTGGTGCTTCCTGAAGATGCGGCCCTTCAACTTCCTGCAGGCAAGCTCGAAGTCGTCGGGAAAGGCGAACCGCGCGCAATTGAGGATCAGCGCCTCGGCAAAGGCAATGATCTCCCCGTCGGTCTCCCATCCCGGCTCGCGCCTCAGCGACGCCAACACCGCCTTTTCGACAGTCGTCGCGCGGTCCAGGTCCGCCGCCAGTCCGAGGCGCTCCGCACCCGGGATATAGATGAACCTCGGCCTTCTCATCAGCCTGACGTCGTCCATGTTGCCGCCCGGCGGCGGAACCAAAGGCGCCATCACGACGTGCGGCCGCGTGTTGCAGTCCCTCACGACGTTGCAGGTGTGGCTCAGCAGGACGTGGCCTTGTGTCTGCAGGTCCTCGACCGCAACGGGCATCGAATCAGGCGCGCCGCCTGCCGCCAGCAATCTTGCGGCAGCAGTCACCGAAGGAGGGCTGTGCGGAAGGGACAGGTCCGCCACGTGGACCGCTTCCGGAACGCTGCCCAAGACGAAGTCGCCCTGCCGCCAGTGGCTCATCGCCCGGTTGATCCGGCTTGCTTGCTCCTCAGTCAGGATTCTCAACGGTTTTTTTCCTCAAGCTCCCGTATCATGGTGTTCGCCGTTCTCGCCACTCGACCATCCGCCGGATAGTCATACCGCGCATCTATCATCCCGATTTGGTCGACAATGGGACGGCTCGTGAAGCCGGGAGCCTTGGGGGGCTCGCAGTGCAGCTTCACGTCGATCCGCCTGAGCCCGAGGTTCTCAACGCCGGCCACGGCCTCGTCGAAGCGGCGCTCCTTGAGCAGCTCGAACCTGGTCTTGCCGAATTCCGGCACAACCTCGAACAGCAGCGGCCGCGTCGCGCTGCCCATGCCCCGGAACAGGTGGCGCAGCGCCTTGAGCATCTTGTAGATCAATTCATGGCTCTTCTTGGCCAGCTTGTTCTTGTAGTGCCAGTTGTACACGCTGCGCCGCGTCACTCCGAACAGCTCTGCCACCTCCTGCCATTCCAGGCATGCGAGCCAGCGGAGCTCGTTGACCGCCTCGGAAGGGGACAGGTTGTCGCTCACGTAAAGCATTTCGGGAGGCGCAGCGTCCTCGTTCACATAGCGCGGCACCTTCGCATGGAGGGGGTTGGCCTTCCGCCTCATGCCGAGACTGTCCGCGCCCAAGCCGCTGAGCACATCGGCCAGGCTTGCGGCAAGCGCCTCCGCCGCCTCGGCGACGGGCCCGGCCTCAAAGGGGACGACGTCCTCCTTGTGCAGGTCCACCTCCAGCGCCCAGCCCGGCCCTGCGTCCTTGCCGTTGGAGATCCCGGCCTCGAAA
>CAZDYI010000011.1:0-130192 GCA_964509765.1 uncultured Gammaproteobacteria bacterium | reverse complement strand
TCGTCCTCGACGAGGCACTCAACGATGGGCTTCCTCCAGCTTCCGGCGGTCCGCAGCCTCAGGCAAGTGACCTCGGCCAGGAAGGGCACGCCGGGAACGGCCTGCGCGACCGGCGTGACGCGCGTCTCGTCGTCGTACGAGAGCGGCCTGATCATCAGCAGGTCGATCTTCCGTGCGTACCCGTTGCGCTCGAGGGCCTTCCGCGCCTCGTCGAAGTCGCGGATCCTTGCCTTGCCGGCTGCGGCGCTCAAGCCGGGAAACCCAAGTCCCAGCCGCCCCCGTAGCGGGCGCGGATGGTTGAAACAGGCGCCTGCGGTGCTAATATAATAGACACCGAATGAGCATTGTCTATGGCCTCAGACTTGGGCGCGGCGGCAGCACCTGCCGAGCCTGAGGGTCCCGCCGCCGCCGGCGCGGCTGCGGAAGAGGCCTTTCCTGTCAGGTTCTCCGGGAACGCGGTGAGGAAGGTCAAGGAGCTCCTCGCAGAGGAGGACTCCCCCGGCCTCATGCTGCGGGTGTTCGTCGCCGGCGGCGGCTGCTCCGGGTTCCAGTACGGCTTCACCTTCGACGAAAGCCAGGACGAGGACGACATGGTACTCGTGAGGGACGGCGTGACGATGCTCGTCGACTCGATGAGCCTGCAGTACCTCGACGGGGCCGAGGTCGACTACCAGGAGAAGCTCGAGGGATCACAGTTCGTCATCCACAACCCGAACGTCACCTCGACCTGCGGCTGCGGCTCCTCGTTCAGCGTCTAGGGCGCGAAGCGGGCGCGCCCCGCTGCAGTCTCCGGCCCCTAGCCGGATGACGCGACCCCCAGCAGATTCTGGATCTCGCCGGTCCCGCTCCGGAAGTCCGCAAGGGCCTCGCCCTCAAGCGGGGGCCTCGTGGTCGGGACGTCGACCGACAGCGGGTCGACGTGCTTGCCGTCGATGCGGAACTCGTAGTGCAGGTGGGGGCCCGTCGCCAGGCCGGTCGACCCCACGTAGCCGATCACCTGGCCGTGCTCGACCTTGGTTCCGCGCTTGACTCCCTTCGCGAACTTGCTGAGGTGGCCGTACACCGTCAGGTACTTGCCGAAGTGCCTGACCATTATGACGTTGCCGTAGCCGCCCTTCTTGCCGATGAAGTCGACCGTCCCGTCGGCGGCCGAGCGCACGGGCGTGCCGGTCGGCGCGGCGAAGTCGACGCCGCGGTGGGCGCGCCACTTCTTGAGCACCGGGTGGAAGCGCCGCAGCGAGTACTTCGAGCTGATCCTTGAGAACTTCAGCGGCGAGCGCAGGAAGGCGCGCCTGAGGCTCTCGCCCTCCGGGGAGTAGAAGTGGCCGTCGGCCGGGTTGTACAGACCCGTGTGGGTCCTGTCCCGGTTGTGGTAGACGAGCCCCAGCAGCTCGCCGGGGCCGGCGTAGTCGCCGTCCTCGTCGTGGAGGACCTCGTAGACCAGCGAGAAGCTGTCGCGGAGCCTGGTGTCGCGGACGAAGTCGATCCTGGTCTCGAGCGCGTCGATCACCTGCTGGATGACCGCGTCGGGAACGCTCGCGGCGTCCGAGGCCGCGAACAGCGAGTTGTTGTCCTCGGTGATCTCGGCCCGCCGGACGACGGTGGTCGCGGACAGCTTCGGGGCGCCCTCGCCGACGCTCATCGCGCCCGATGCGTCGCGCGCGAAGGCAAGGTGCAGCTCGGGGCTCGCCTTATACACCAGCGCGTCGAGTGTCCCTGACGGCCCGACCTTGTACTCGATGCTCCTGCCGCGGCGCAGCTTGCGGTAGCTGCTGAGGTTCTGCGAGACCAGGTAGCGCCGCGCCTCGTCGTCCTCGGAGATCTTGCCGAGTATCTTTCCGAGGGTGTCGTTGCGCTCGATCGTGTAGGAGCGCCAGCCGGGCCGCAGGGTCCCGGCCGCGGTCTCCTCGAGCGGGATGTCCGCCTCGTCCTCGTACTGCTCGAAGGGCAGGTCGAGCTCGACGACCTTCTCGGTGGGCTCGAACGCAGCCTCCTCGTCCTCCTCGAACGAGAACAGGTCCCAGGTTGCCTCGGTCGTTCCGACCACGGGGCTGTCCGGCGCCATCGCCAGGGCGAGGAGGGCCATCAGCAGGGTGAAGGCGAGCGTCGAGACCGCGTCGGAGTGCTCCGAGAGCAGGGCCCTGGCATCGATGCCGCCGGGCATGCGCCTGCGCCTTTCTGCGCTCATCCTCGTTGACGCCTCATCCGTTGGCGTCGATTCTATTTCCTGCCGGGCGAGCCGGCGGCGGCGCGGCTCAATGTATAATGATAATCATTCTCATTTAGCGTGCTGCAGCAATGACTGCGTTTCCTTCCGGCCGCGCCGGGTTGCGGGCCGCCCTCTCAGTTGCGTTCGCGGCGCTTTCGCTCGGCGCGGCGCACGCCGCGGAGGTCAACGTCTACACCGAGCGCCAGCCGGTCTTCCTCGAGGGCATCTTCGCGGAGTTCGAAAAGGAGACCGGAATCGAGGTCAACGTCCTCTACCTGGACAAGGGAGCGCTCGAGCGGCTGCGCAGCGAGGGCGAGCACAGCCCCGCGGACGCCGTCATCGTCGCCGACGTCGGCAGGCTCTCGCAGCTGTCGGAGGGCGAGGTCGTCCGGCCCGTCAGGTCGGCGGCCGTCGAGCGGGCGGTCCCCGCCGGGCTGCGCCACCCGGACGGTAACTGGGTCGCGCTCTCGCGGCGCTTCAGGCTGCTGTTCGCGGACAGGGACGCCGACCCGGCCTCCCTGCCCCGGGACCTGAGCGAGCTCGGCTCGCCGGACCTGGGCAAGAGCGTCTGCATGCGCAGCGGGTCCCACCCGTACAACGTGGCCCTGTTCGCCGCCTACCTCGAGCACAGCGGCGAGTCCGCGACCGCTGACTGGCTCAGGGGGCTCAAGGGCAACCTCGCCCGCAAGCCGCAGGGCAACGACCGGGCGCAGATCAAGGGCGTCGCGTCCGGGGCCTGCGACTATGCCGTGGCCAACCTGTACTACTACTTCAAGATGCTCGGCGGAAGCGACGCAGGCGAGAGGGCGGTCGCCGAGCGGGTCAGGTGGGCGCCGGTCACCGTCGCCGGCAAGGGCGTCCACACCAACATAAGCGGCATCGCGATCGCGAGGCACGCCGGGAACGCCGCCGAGGCGACCAGGCTGGTCGAGTTCATGGTCGGCGAGACGGCCCAGCGGATGTACGCCTTCAACAACGGCGAGCTGCCGGTGCGCGCGGGCGTGACCATGCCTGCCGGGCTCGAGGAGGCGAACCGGATCAGGGCCGACGGCCTGTCCCTGCACAGGATCGCCGCCGGCCGCCCCAAGGCCTCCGAGCTCGTCGAGCTTGCGGGCTTCGACGACTGAGCGGGATGGCCGCTCCGGCGAGGCGGTTTCCGGCCCTCCGGCTGCGGGAGGCGGGGGGCTGGCTTCTCGCGGCGCTCGCGCTTTCGCCGGTGCTCGCCCTGGTCGCGGTGTCGACTGGCGGGCTGCTCGAGGGGCACCTCGGCCCGCGGGCCTTCAGGCTGGTCGCGTCGACAGTCTCGCTGGGGGTCGGGACCGCCCTGCTGGCGGCGGCCTGGGGGGTGTCCTGCGCCTGGCTGGTCGAGAGCTGCAGCTTTCCCGGCCGCAAGGCGCTCGGCTTCCTGCTGTTCCTGCCGTTTGCCGTCCCGCCCTACCTGCAGGCGTACGTCTGGGCCGACCTCGTCGACGACGGCGGCTGGCTCCCGCCGGGATACGGGCTGCGCAACCCGATCGGGGCATGCCTCGTGATGTCGACGGTCCTGTACCCGTACGTCTACATGTTCGCCCGCGGCGCCTTCGCCCAGCGCTCATGCGGCCTGACGGCGGCCGCGCGGGTGCTCGGCTGCACGCCGTGGGGAGCGTTCCTGCGCACCTCGCTTCCGGTCGCGCGCCCCGCGATCGCTGTGGGGTGCCTGCTCGTGTTCATGGAGGTCGCGAACGACATCGCCATCGCCGAGGACTACGGGCTGTCGACTCTGGGCTACCACATCTACGACGTCTGGCTCAACCGCGACGACAGGTCGGCCGCGGCGGCGATGGCCTTCCTGCTGCTGGTCGCGGCGTTCGTGATCGCATCGGCCGAGTCGTTCAGCCGCAGGAGGCAGCGCCAGTACGAGTCGCTCCCGCGCTGCACGTGCGCCGACAGCGAGTACCGGCTCAGGGGCCTTCGCGCGGCCGCGGCTTCCGCCTGGCTCGCCCTCGTCTTCGCTGTCGGCTTCGCGGTCCCGGCGGCGACGCTCGCGCTGCGCATGGCCAAGGGACCGCAGGTCAGGTGGGGGAGCGTGCTCGAGGCCTTCGACGACACCCTTGCGCTCGTTGCCTCGGTCGCAGCGACGTGCTTCCTTGTCGGGGGCGCCCTGACGCTTGTCGCCCGCGGGCGCTCGAGCGCGGCCCTGCGCCTCGCGTGCCGCGCGGCAACGGTCGGCTACGCCTTCCCGGGTATGGTTTACGGCCTCGGCTGCATCGCGCTCGCGACCGCGGCGGCCTCTGCGGCAACGGCGGCCTTCGGGGTCTCGATACACTGGACCTGGACCTCATCGACGTTCCTGCTGGTCATGGCCCTGTCGCTTCGCTACATCGTCATCAGCGCCGGCGCGTACGACGCCGCGGCGCGCGCGGTCCCGCCGAGCTACGACGCGGCCTGCCGGATAGCCGGAAAGACCCGCCTGGAGTCGCTGCTGCAGGTGCACCTGCCGCTGATGCGGCCGGTGCTGACCGTCGGGCTCATGCTCCTTGCGGTCGACGTGATCAAGGAGCTGCCGCTGACCCTGATCCTGCGGCCCTTCGGAACGGAGACCCTGGCGGTGCGCGTCCACCAGTACGCCGCGGACGAGGACCTGGCGGGCGCAGCGCCCGCCGCCCTCGCGATGGTCGCGATGTCGGCCCTGATGCTCGCGCCCGTCTACCGCTGGCTGGTTCCAGCCTGGCGCCGCAACAAGGGGGACGGGCAATAGAATCGCCCGCTTTGCATGCAGCTGTGCCTGTCAAGGGTATCCCATCGCTACGGGAACAAGGTAACCCTCGCTGAGCTGAGCCTCTCCCTCGAGGAGGGCGAGATCGGCGCGCTGATCGGCCCGAGCGGGGCCGGCAAGAGCACCGTTCTCAACTGCATAGCCGGCCTGACGCCCGTTTCGTCCGGGGAGATCAGCATCGGCGACCGGGTCGTGAGCTCGAAGGGCGTCCACGTCCCGTCCGAGAAAAGGGGGGTCGGGCTGATGTTCCAGGACTGCTCGCTGTTCCCGCACCTGAGCGTCGCCGAGAACATCGCCTTCGGCCTCAGGGGCCGCCGCGGCAAGTCGGGCGCGCGCGTGGCCGAGCTCATCGAGACCTGCAGGCTGCAGGACCTCGGCGACAGCCGCCCGCACGAGCTGTCCGGCGGCCAGCAGCAGCGCGTGGCGCTCGCCCGGGCGCTCGCCCCGCGCCCGCGCCTGCTGCTGCTCGACGAGCCCTTCAGCGACTCCGACGCGGTCCTGCGCGCGAGCCTGATCGAGGAGGTCGCCGCGGCGATCAGGAGCGAGGGCGCAACGGCCCTGCTCGTCACCCACGACCAGTCCGAGGCCTTCGCGATGGCGGACCGCTGCGGGGTGATCGACGCAGGGTCGATATGCCAGTGGGACACCGCGTACAACGTGTACCACCGGCCGAACTGCGCGTTCGTCGCGAGCTTCATCGGCGAGGGGGTGATGATCGACGGCAGGCTCAAGTCGGAGCGCGAGGTCGTCTCGGAGGTCGGCACGATCCGCAGCGACCGGGACCTGGTCACCCCGCTGCTGCGCCCGGGCGGATCGGTCAAGGTCCTGCTGCGGCCCGACGACGTCGTCCTGTCGGCCAACGGCGGGGTCGCGGCCAAGGTGACCGAGCGCTCGTTCCGCGGCGCGGACATCTTCTACACCCTCGAGACCGAGCGCGGGACCAGGCTGCTCGCGGTCCTGCCGAGCCGCCACGACCACGCGGTCGGCGACGAGATCAGCGTCGCGACCGAGGTCGAGCACGTGGTCGTGTTCCCGACGGTTGCCTGAGGCGATGGACCCGCTCAGCCTCGAGTGGTTCGGCGCCCTCGTCTCGATCATCGCGATCGACCTCGTGCTCGCCGGAGACAACGCCGTCGTCATCGCGCTCGCGGCGAACTCGCTGCCGAAGCACATGCAGCGCAGGGCGGTCGTCGTGGGCACCTTCGTCGCGATCGCGGTGCGGATCGTCGCCGCGGCGTTCGCCGTCGTCCTGCTGCGGATCCCCGGGGTTTCCGCGGGCGGAGGAGTGCTGCTGTTCTGGATCGCCTACAAGCTCGTCAGCAACAAGGACGCGCACGAGAGGCACGACCACAAGAAGGCGACCACGTTCGCCCAGGCGATGATCATGATCGTCGTCGCAGACGCGGTGATGGGGATCGACAACATAATCGCGATAGCCGGGGCGGCAAAGGGGGACATCGTCCTCGTCGCGATCGGACTTGTCGTGAGCATTCCGATAGTCATGTGGGGCAGCTTCTTCATAATGAGCTTCATCAAGAGGCACCCGTGGATCGTCTGGGCCGGTGGGGCCCTGCTGGGCTGGATCGGGGGCGGCATGATCACCTCGGACACGTGGCTTTCGGCCTACTTCGACGGAAGGACGGCAGTCGAGTACGTTCTCAAGGGCCTGCCCGCGGCGGCCATGTTCAGTGTCGGCTGGTGGATTCACCGCCGTCTGCCGACCGCGCAAGCCTGACCGCCTCGCCGAGGTAGCCGGAGGGCGTGAGCCGGAGCAGGGCGCTCCTGGCCTCGCCCTTGGGGACCAGCTTCCGGACCAGGTCCCTGTAACCCTTCTCGTCGAGCGCGCCCCCGCCGCGCGTGGCATCCTTGAGCTTGTCGTAGGCGTCGGGGTCGCCTTGCGCGCGCAGCACGGTCTGGACCGCCTCGGCGAGGACCTGCCAGTTCCGGTCCAGGTCCGCGAGCATCGCCTCCCGGTCCGCATGCAGGCGGCCCAGGCCCTTGAGCAGCGACGACAGGGCCACGTGGACGTGGCCGAGGGCCACCCCGACGTTCCGGACGACCGTCGAGTCGCTCAGGTCGCGCTGCATCCTCGAGACCTGCAGGCGCTCGGAGAACGTCCGCAGCAGCGAGTTCGCTACCGACAGGTTGCCCTCTGCGTTCTCGAAGTCGATCGGGTTGACCTTGTGCGGCATGGTGCTCGACCCGACCTCGCTCGCGACGGGCTCGAGCCGCATGTGGCCGAGCGTCAGGTACGAGCTGACGTCCGCGGCCAGGTCGAGCAGCACCCGGTTCGCGCGCGCGAGCGCGTCGAAGTACTCGGCCATCGAGTCGTACGGCCCGGTCTGGGTCGTGTGCGAGGCCCATCCGAGGCCCATCCCCTCGACGAACCTGCGCGAGACCGAAAGCCAGTCGACGTCCTTGGACGCCGCGACGTGCGCGCTCATGTTGCCGACTGCGCCGTTGAGCTTCGCCTCGAAGGCGTGCTCGCGCAGCGTGTCGGCCTGCCTCTTGAGCCTGGTCGCGAACACCCGCATCTCCTTGCCCATGGTCGTCGGCGAGGCCGGCTGGCCGTGGGTGCGGCCGAGCATCGCGTCCCCGGCGTGGGCCATCGCGAGCTCCTCGAGGCGCTGCTGGACCAGGCCGAGCTCGGGGACTATGACCTTCTCGTTCGCGCGCCGCATCATCAGCGCGTAGGCGATGTTGTTGACGTCCCAGGAGGTGCAGCCGAGGTGCGCGAACGGGACCAGGTCGGCATGGCCGCCCTCGCGCAGCCGGTCGGCGAGGTGCAGCTCGACGGCCTTCATGTCGTGGTTGGTGGCGCGCTCGAGCTCCTTAACCGCCGCGGCGATCCCGGCGGGGTCCGCGTCCCGCAGCGAGAGGACCTGCTCCATCCGCTTGTCGTCGAGCACCGGCCCGACCTCGCGGAGCGAGCAGATCTCGACGAGCCAGCTGACCTCGATCAGGAAGCGGTGGTGGATCAGCGACCGCTCGCAGAAGATCTCCGCGAGCGGACGGGTCAGCGGCGCGTAGCGCCCGTCGAGCGGGCCCAGGGCGGAAAGGCCCGGGTCCGCGGCCCGCGCCGGGTCAGTGGCCCTTCGGCTTCTTCGGGGGATCCTGCTCCTCCAAGGCCGGCGCGGCCTCCGCGATGCGCTCGCTCGGAGGCAGGCTGATGATGCTGTTTACGTGGTTGATCCTGTCGCCGATGTCGCGGGCGAACTTGCGCGCGTCCGTCGACTCGCTGAGCATGTCGTCGACGCCGCGGGTGAGCTTCTGGATGTCCTTCTCGAGCTTGCCGAAGTCGCTCTCGATGGTCCGCAGCTCGCCGCGGGCCTGCTCGAGCTCGTTGCGCGCGGTCGCGTCCTTGATCACCGCCCGGGCGACGGTGACCATCGCGATCAGGGTCGACGGAGATGCGAGCCAGACCCGGTTCTTGTAGGCGCTGTCGACGAGCTCGCGGTGGTGGACGTGGGCCTCGGAGAACGCCGACTCGGTCGGCAGCAGCAGGATTGCGCCCTCGGCGGTCTCGTCCTCGATGATGCACTCGTCCGAGATCTTGCCGATCGCGTCCTTGAGCTTGCCGTGCCAGCTCTTCCTGGCCTTCTTTATCTCGCTGTCTGTCGACAGCGGGCCCGAGATCGTCTCGAGCTCGGTGATGTCGATCTTCGTGCTGATCGCGACGTTGCCGCTGGGCTTGGGCAGCCTCAGCAGGCAGTCGACCTCCGTGCCGTTCGAGAGCGTCGCGTTGAGCTCGTAGGCCGACGGCGGCAGGCTGTCCTTGACGATCGACTCGATGACCACCTCGCCGATGTTGCCCCGCCCGCGCCTGTCGTCGAGGACCTTGGCGAGGACGTCGACGTTCTGCGCGAGGGTCACGATCTGGTCGCGGGTGTCCTCGATGGCCGACACGCGCTTGGCGAAGCCGTCAAAGACCTCGCGTATGTCGCTCAGGTCCTTGTTTATCCTCGTGTCGATCTCGCCGCCGATCTTGTCGAACTTCTCCTCGACGGACGTCCCGATGCCGGAGAGCTTGTCGTCGACCGACGAGCCGATCTCGCCGAGCTTCCCGCCGACGGACTGCCCGATTCCCTTGATCCCCTTGTCCACGGACGTGCCGATCTCGGCCATCCGCCCGTCGACGTTCTCGGTCACGCCCGTCATCTCGGTCCCGAACTTCTCCGAGATCCCGGTCAGCTCGGTGTCGATCTTCTCGGACACCCCGGTCATCTCGGTGCCGAACTTCTCCGAGATGCCCGACATCCCTGTGCTTACCGTTTCGGATATCCCGGTCATCTCCGTTCCGACCTTCTCGGTGACCTCGCCCATCTCGTTGCCGAGCCTCTCGGTCACGCTCGAGACCTCCGAGCTGAGCTTCTCTGTTGCGCTCGACATCTCGGTGTCGAGCTTCTTCGACAGGCTGCCAATGTTCTTGTTGAGGTTCTTCGAGACGGCGTTCAGGCGGGAGTCGAGGTTGGACGAGGCGGCGTTCATGGTAGTGTCGACCTTCTCGGTGATGCTCGCGAGGTCGTCGCTGAGCTTCTTTCCGGCGGCGTCCACCTTCTTCTTCATGCTGCCGGTCAGCTCGTCTATCTTGCCCCTCGTCTCTCCGGTTACGCTGTCTATCTCGGTCTCGACCTTCTTCGACAGGCTGCCGTAGCCCTGCTCGAGCGAGCCCGTCACGTTCTTGAGCACCTTCTTCTGGTGCTTGGAGAGGTCGCTGAGGTTCGAGCCGAAGGACTCCGAAAGCTCGTTGAGGGCTCCGGTCAACAGCTCGCGCTCGCCCTTGGCGTGGTCCCGGACCTGCTGGGCGAGCTGGCGCTGGTAGTCCTGGATCGCCTTGCCGTGGGTGTCGCGGACCAGGGCGATCTGCTCGTTGAAGTTGGTGGCGTTCTCAGTAAGGGTCTCCTGCACGGACGACTTGAGGCTCGTCGAGTCGTCCTTGACCTGGGTCTTGAGCTTGCCCATCTCGGTCTTGACGTCGGCGACCGTCTTGTCGAGCGACCCCTTCCATATGGTCCCCATCTTGTCGAGCGAGGCCTCGAGGTCCTTCTTGTTCTCCTCGACCTTCTGGTCCATGCCGGTCCCGAGGTCGTTGATCTTCCTTTCGACCTGTTGGTGTATGCTTTCTGTCAGCTCGGACACCTTCGCGTCGATCGACCCGACGCGGTTGGCGACGAACGAGAAGAACACGGCGACTATGATCATCGCCGCGACCACGGCGATCGCGATGATCTCCGGTGTCAGGAACTCCTTCAAGGCCGGCCTCTCAGAATCAAATAAAATCCACTCGGTAACGGCACGCAGGGCACGTGAGCACCCACGTGAACCCGCATATTATATTTTCAACGGGCATTCTGAGGCGATGACGGGAGGGGAAGCCGGCGATTCGGCGGTCCGGGAGGTCTCCGCGACCTCCCTGCAGGAGAGGCTCGCGCGGCTCGAGGGGACCGTCGGCGAGCTCGAGGCCGCCGGCGGATTCGAGAGGGACCGGGAGCGGATCGCCGAGATCGACGCGGAGCTTGCGCGGGGCTGGGACAACGTCGAGGACCCGCCCGCGCTGCAGCGCGAGAGGGCCAGGCTCCAGGGGGCGACCGAGCCCCTGATCGCCGCGAGGGGGGCGCTGGCGGACTCGCGCGAGCTGCTCGCCCTGGCGCTCGAGGAGCGCGACGCGGACGTCCTGGCCGACATCGACGGCCAGCTCGGGGAGGTCGAGCGCGCCCTCGAGAGGCTCGAGCTCGGCAACATTCTCTCCCACCCGCACGCTGAGGCCGACGCCTACATGGACATCCAGTTCGGTTCCGGCGGGACCGAGTCGCAGGACTGGGCGAAGATGCTCAAGCGGATGTACGTCGGCTATGCGGCCTCGCAGGGCTGGAGCCACGAGACCGTGGAGGAGACCTTCGGCGAGGCCGGGATCAAGAGCGCGACCCTGCTCATCGAGGGCGCCAACGCCTACGGGATGCTCCGCACCGAGACCGGCGTGCACCGGATGGTGCGCAAGTCGCCGTACGACGCCAACCACCGCCGGCACACGACCTTCGCCTCGGTGTTCGTCTACCCGGTCCTGCCCGAGAGCGAGGAGGTCGAGGTCAACCCGGCCGACCTGCGGGTCGACACCTACCGCGCATCGGGCGCGGGCGGCCAGCACGTAAACACGACCGACTCCGCGGTGCGGATCACCCACCAGCCGACCGGGATCGTCGTCCAGTGCCAGAACAGCCGCTCGCAGCACAAGAACCGGGCGACCGCGATGTCGATGCTGCGCTCGCGGCTGCAGCTGCTGCGCAAGGCCGAGGAGGACGCCGAGCGGCAGAAGGTCGAGGCCGGCAAGGCCGACATCACCTGGGGTTCCCAGATCCGCTCGTACGTCCTCGACCAGTCGCGGGTCAAGGACCTGCGCACCGGGGTCGAGAGCGGCAACCCGACGGCGGTCCTCGACGGCGACCTGGACCGCTTCATCGAGGCGTCCCTGCGCCGCGGCTCCGGGAGCGGGGCGGGCCCTTAACGCAGGAAGGCCCGCTTGCGCGGGCCTCCTGCTTCCTTCCGGCCTGGACGGAACTACATCATCCCGTCCATGCCGCCCGGGGGCATCGCCGGCGCCGGGTCCTCCTTCTTGGGGGCCTCGGCGATCGACGCCTCGGTCGTGAGCAGCAGGCCCGCGACCGATCCTGCGTTCTGCAGGGCGGTGCGGGTGACCTTCGTCGGGTCGATGATCCCGCTCTTGATCAGGTCCTCGACCGCGCCGCTCTGGGCGTTGAAGCCCTTGCTGCCCTTCTCCTCCTTGACCGTGTTGACCACGACAGACGGCTCGCCGGCTGCGTTCCTGACGATCTGGCGCAGGGGCTCCTCGAGCGCGCGCAGGACGATCCGCACGCCGGCGTGCTGGTCGTCGTTGCTGCCCTTGGTCTTGCCGACCGCGTCGATCGCCCGGATCAGGGCCACGCCGCCGCCGGCGACGATGCCCTCCTCGACCGCCGCGCGGGTGGAGTGGAGCGCGTCCTCGACGCGCGCCTTCTTCTCCTTCATCTCGACCTCGGTGGCCGCGCCGACAGACACCACTGCGACCCCGCCGGCGAGCTTTGCCACCCGCTCCTGGAGCTTCTCGCGGTCGTAGTCCGAGGTGGTCTCCTCGATCTGCGTGCGGATCGACTCGACCCGGGCCTTGATGTCCTTCTCGGAGCCCTTGCCGTCGATGATCGTGGTGTTCTCCTTGGCGATCTCGATGCGCTTGGCCTCGCCGAGGTCGCCGACCTTGACGTTCTCGAGCGTCAGGCCGACCTCCTCGGAGATCACGGTGCCCTTGGTGAGGATCGCGATGTCCTCGAGCATCGCCTTGCGGCGGTCGCCGAAGCCCGGCGCCTTGACCGCGGCGACCTTGACCGTCCCGCGGATGGTGTTGACCACCAGCGTAGCGAGCGCCTCGCCCTCGATGTCCTCTGCGATGACCAGCAGCGGCCTGCCGGACTTCATCACCTGCTCGAGGATCGGCAGGATCGAGTTGATCGCCGAGATCTTCTTGTCGTGGATCAGGACGTAGGGGCTCTCGAGGACCGCCATGTGCCGCTCGGGGGTGTTGATGAAGTACGGCGACAGGTAGCCGCGGTCGAACTGCATCCCCTCTACGACCTCGAGCTCGTTCTCGAGCGTCGAGCCGTCCTCGACTGTGATCACGCCCTCCTTGCCGACCTTCTCCATCGCCTCGGCGATGATCTTGCCGATGCTCTCGTCGGAGTTGGCCGAGATGGTCGCAACCTGGGCGATCTCGGTGCTGCTGCGGCACGGCTTGGAGATCTTCTGGATCTCCTCGACCGCGGTCCCGATCGCCTTGTCGATCCCGCGCTTGAGGTCCATCGGGTTCATCCCGGCGATGACGTGCTTCATCCCCTCGGTGACGATCGACTGCGCGAGCACGGTCGCCGTGGTGGTCCCGTCGCCTGCGACGTCGGAGGTCTTGGACGCGACCTCCTTGACCATCTGGGCGCCCATGTTCTCGAACTTGTCCGCAAGCTCGATCTCCTTGGCGACCGAGACGCCGTCCTTTGTGACCGTCGGCGCGCCGAAGCTGCGCTCGATCACGACGTTGCGCCCCTTGGGGCCAAGCGTCACCTTGACCGCGTCCGCGAGCTTGTTGACGCCGGCGAGGATGTTCGCCCGCGACTGCTCGGAAAAGTGGATGTCTTTTGCTGCCATTTCTGTTAGCTCCTTTGTCTTGTGTGTGTGGCGGCCCTACTTGCCTTTCTTCTTGCCGCCTGTCAGGACCCCGAGGACGTCGTCCTCGCGCATGACCACGATCTCGTCGCCGTCAAGCTTGAAGTCGGTGCCCGAGTACTTGCTGAACAGCACGCGGTCGCCGACCTTGACCGACATCGGCAGCGACTTGCCGTCGTCGGTGCGCTTGCCCGGGCCCACGGCGAGGACCTCGCCCTGGTCGGGCTTCTCCTTGGCCGAGTCGGGTATGACGATGCCCCCCGCGCTGCGGGTCTCCTCTTCGGTGCGACGGACCACGATCCTGTCGTACATTGGCGTTATCTTCATAGGAGTTCTCCTTATGCCTTTGTATTTGCTGTTTTTTCCGTCCGGCAATTGGCAGAGTCCCGATGAGAGTGCCAATTGCGGAACCGCATATTATATATCCTCGGAATCCGAAAAGTCAAGGGGGCGGGTCACTCGCCCCGGAGCAGGGCCTCGGCCGCGTCCAGGTCGTACTGGTTGCCGCTGAGCACGACGTTGTCGTTCGCCTGCAGGACCTCCTCCTCGCCGCCGTCGACCGGCTTGGAGTCGCGCTCGAGGTGCAGGAACTCGACCTTCGACCCGTCGAGGAGCCGGAGCAGCTGCGCCACGCTCATGCCGATCGCCTTGGAGTCGTCGAGCAGCCTGACCTTGCCCGGCCGCGGGACGGTGTCGTTCTCGGCCGCGTCGATGACGGTCGACTGGAACAGGTTCAGGCCGCCGTGCTTGACCATGTCCTCGTGAATCTGCCGCACGTCGTGCGCGACGGCCTGCGGGCTGATCCCGTACTCCTGCAGGACCCGCGCGGCCATCGTCGCGCCGGTCTCGATCGCCGAGATCGACAGGTAGGACGCGCCGGCGTCCCTGACCTCGGCGATGTCGGCGTCGCCGAGGATCTTTACCGTGACCGGGACGGCGGGCGCGATCGACTTCGCTGCGTGGACGGTCTGGACGGTCGCGCTCTGGTTGCCGTGGGTGATGATCAGCGCCTTGGCGCGGAAGATCCCGAGCGCGATGAGCGACTCCGAGTTGCGCCCGTCGCCGAAGACGACGTTGAAGCCGGCGCCCTGGGCGGCCTTGAAGCGCTCGTAGTCGCTCTCGACTGCGACCCACTCGATGTCGTGCTTCTTGAGCATGCGCGTGATCACCCTGGAGTTCTGGCCGAAGCCGCACAGGATCACGTGGTCCTGCAGCCCGCTGGTCTGGCTTGCGATCCGCGTCAGGTCGCGCGCCTGCAGCAGCCACTCGGAGTCGCTGATGGTGTTGCGCAGCTTCGAGGCGACGCCGAGCAGCAGCGTCGGGCTGAACATGCACACGAGGTTGATCGCGAGCATGACCTGCAGGAACCTTGAGTCCGTCGCCGAGGCCGCGGCGGTCAGGAGAACGAAGCCGAACTCCCCGGTCCCGCCGAGCGCCACGCTTACCTGGACGGCGGTCCACTGGTGGGTGCGCATCGCCCGGGTGATGCCGTAAATGATCAGCGGCTTGAGCAGCAGGACCAGGCAGACTGACGCAACGATCGGCAGCCACTGGTCGGTGAACACCTGCGGCGAGACCAGAAGCCCGATGCTCACGAAGAAGAAGCCGAGGAAGATCTCGCGGAACGGGCGGATGATGTCCTCGATCATGTACCTGTGCCGCGACTCCGAAAGGAGCATCCCGGTAAGGAAGGCCCCGAGCACCATCGACAGGCCTGCGAGGTGGGTGAGCAGCGACACCCCGACGACGAGCACGAGCGCGAACAGGGTGAAGATCTCGTTCGAGCGCTGGCTTGCGAAGAAGTTGACGAGCGGCGGCATCACGCGCGGCGCGACGAAGACCAGCAGGCCGATCACGCCGAGCGATGTCAGGATGGTGGTGTGCAGCCCGACGCCGGCCTCGCTCGGGTCGTAGGCGAAGTAGACCAGAAGCGGGATCACCGCGAGGTCCTGGAATATCAGGATCGAGATCGACCTCGTCCCGTGCGGGGTCGAGACCTCGCCCTTGTCGATGAGCATCTTCGAGATCACCGCGGTCGACGACATGGTCACAACCGACCCGAACAAGAAGGCGTCGTGCCAGCTTACCCCGAAGGCGTACTTCGCCGCAGGCGTGGCGATGAGCAGGGTGAGGACCACCTGCAGCCCGCCGAGTCCGAACACGAGCTGCTTGGACGAGAGTATCTTGGTCACCGAGAACTTCAGCCCGAGGGTGAACATCACCGCCATGATCCCGAGCTCGGCGATCTCGGCTATGTTCCGCGACTGCTCGATGAAGCTGAACCCGTGGGGGCCTATCGCAAGGCCCAGGATCAGGTAGCCGAACATCGTCGGCATCTTGAGGTACTTGAGCAGGGTGATGAACAGCAATCCCGCCCCGAGCAGGATGAAGATGAGCTCGATGATGTGCATGGCGCAGCGGTCCTAGGTCAGGGCCGTTCCGGAGCGTGGGGTTGCGACGCGGATTCCCGCGGGTCAGCCAGCCGGTCCGCCAGTAACGGAATTCGGTCCGGCAGGGGCCATCGTTGCTATTCTAGGAAACCGCGCCTTTTTGCCCCTCGCTGGCGTCGATCGCGTGGAGGCGCTCGAACTCGGCGAAAAGGGAGGCCGGAGTCTCCTTTTCGCGGGCGGCCTCGTCGAGGTCGAGGGCGACCTTGCCGTTGTGCATCATCACGGTGCGGTTGCCGTGGCTCAGCGCCTGCCTCATAGAGTGCGTGACCATCAGCACCGTCAGGCCGAACCGCCCGTAGAGGCCGGCGGTCAGCTTCAGGACGAAGTCGCTCATCCTCGGGTCGAGGGCAGCGGTGTGCTCGTCGAGCAGCAGTATCCTGCTCGGCGAGACGGTCGTCATCACGAGGCACAGCGCCTGGCGCTGCCCGCCGGACAGCAGGCCGACGCTGTCGTCGAGCCGGTCCTCGAGGCCCATCTCCAGCGCAGCGAGCCGCTCGGCGAAGTCCCGGCGCCGCTCGGCGCTCACCGCAAGCGAAAGCCCGCGCCGCCTGCCGCGCATCGCGGCCAGCGCCATGTTCTCCGCCACAGAGAGCTCGGCGCATGTGCCGCCGAGCGGGTCCTGGGAGACGGAGGCCATCATCCCCGCGCGCTCGTGCTGCAGCATGCCGGTGACGTCCCGCCCGCCGATCGACACCGAACCACCGGTCGGCCGCAGCTCGCCCGAGATGATCCGGAGCAGGGTGCTCTTGCCCGAGCCGTTCGAGCCGATCACGGTAACGAACTCGCCGTCGGCGACGGACAGGTCTACGCCGTCGACGGCGAGGTTCTGCAGCGAGGTCCCCTCGTTGAAGACCATCCTGATCCCTGAAGCCGAGATCACCGCGCCTTCCTCCTGAGGTACCGCGCCCGAATGCCCGGCGCGAGCATGGCGAAGGTGACGAGCGCCGCGGTCACGAGGTTGAGGTCGGACGCCTGCAACCCGAACACCCCGCGCGAAAGCGCGAAAGCGATCGCCAGGCGGTAGATGATCGATCCGACCACGGCGGCGGCGACCATCACCCAGATCGACCGCGAGCGGAACAGGGTCTCGCCGAGGATGACCGCCGCGAGGCCGACGACGATCGTCCCGACGCCGCTGGTCACGTCGGCGAAGCCGGAGCTCTGGGTGAACAGCCCGCCGGCGAGCGCGACGAGCGCGTTCGACAGCGCCAGGCCGAGGTGGACGTACATGCCGCTGTCTCCGCCGTTGGCGCGCACCATGCGCGGGTTCGATCCCGTGGCGCGCAGGGCAAGGCCGGCGTCCGACAGCAGGAACCTCGCAAGCAGGGCGACCGAGACCGCGACAAGGGCAAAAATCAGGGCCGGGCGCAGCAGGTAGAGAGGCGCGTCCATGTCGCGCAGGGGAGTGATGATCGTCTCCTCGCCGAGCAGCGACACGTTCGGCTTGCCCATGATGCGGATGTTCACCGAGAACAGGGCGATCATCGTCAGGATGCCCGCGAGGATGTGGAGGATGCGGAACCGCACCGACAAAACCGAGGTGACAAGCCCGCTCAGCGCGCCGGCGAAGAATCCCAGGGTGAGCGCGGTCCAGGGCGAGCCGCCGGAGACGATCCACGTCGCGGTCACCGCACCGCCGAGCGGGAAGCTGCCCTCGACGGTCAGGTCGGGGAAGGACAGGTGGCGGAAGGTAAGCAGCACCCCGACGCCGACCAGTCCATAGACCAGGCCGAGCTCGACCGCGCCGAAGAAGGCGAGGGCGCTCACTGCGCCCGGGATGCCTGCCGCTCCGCGGCGGACGCGGCCGCGCGGCGGCGGGTCATGCCGCTACCGTCTATTCAACCGTGCGGGTCGGGTCGGACGTCAGGATGTCGGGCAGGGTGATGCCGAGCCTGCTTGCCGCACCAAGGTTGATAACGACGTCGGTTCCCGTTGCGACCCTCGCCGGGATCTGCCCCGGGTCCTTGCCCCTGAGGATCTCGACGACGTAGTCTGCGGTCTGGTAGCCGATCTGGTAGTAGTCGAAGCCGACCGCGGCGACCGCACCCTCGTCGACGAACGAGGTCTCGGCGGCGAAGACGGGAACCCCGGCGTCGTTTGCGGCGCCGATCATCGCACCGACTGCGGAGGCGAGCGTGTTGTCGGTGATCGCGTAGATGATGTCCGCCTCGGATGAGATTCCCTGGGTCGCGGTGGCGATCTCCGAGCTGCGGGTCGCGCTGCCCTCGGCGACGGACAGCCCCCGTTGCGCCGCGGCATCCTTGAGGAGCTCGACGAGCGAGATCGAGTTGGCCTCGCCCGGGTTGTAGACGACGCCGATCGTCTTCGCGGACGGGACGATGCTCATCATCGTGTCGACGTGCTGCCCCACGGGCGACAGGTCGGAGATGCCGGTGACGTTTCCGCCGGGCCGCTCCATGGACTGCAGCAGCTTGGCGCCGACGGGATCGGTCACGGCGGTGAACACGATCGGGATCGAGTCGGTCGCAGCGGCGAGCGCCTGGGCGGACGGCGTCGCGATCCCGACGAGCACGTCCGGCTCCTCGCTGACGAACTGCTGCGCGATCTGCGCTGCGATGTCGGGCTTGCCCTGGGCGGTCTGGAACTTGAACACCAGGTTGGACCCCTTGCTGTAGCCGGCATCCTCGAGCCCCTTGAGCAGGCCGTTGCGCGCGGCGTCAAGGGCAGGGTGCTCGACGATCTGGGAGACTGCGACGACCGGCTGCTGGGCCTGGGCCTGGACGCAGATGGAGGCCGCGGCGAGCGCTGCGGCGAACAGGAGTCGGTGCGGTTTGTCGTGTGTCATGGGCGGGAAAATTCTATCAACCCGCAGGATTGCCTTCGCCTGCGGTTTTTCTCGCGATCCCGACCACCCTGTCGACGCTTTCTGTCACGTCGCGTTCGCTCGTCGACATTGATCCGACCTGGAACCGGATGGCGTAGCGGCCGTCGACGACGGTCTGCGTCAGGTAGCAGAAACCGTCGGCGTTGACCGCGTCGAGCAGCGCCCGGTTGTGGGCGTCGGCCTCGGCGCCGCCGATGCCGCCGGGAACGTGCCGGAACACGAACAGCGAGAGCTTCGGCTCGCAGGCGAGCTCGAAGCCGTCCTCGCCCTCGATCTTCCTCGCTGCGTCCTGGGCCCACTTCACGTGGTTGCGGATCATTTCGCGCAGGCCGCTCGCGCCGTGCGCGCGGATCGTGAACCACAGCTTTAGCGCCCGGAACCTGCGCCCGAGCGGCGCGGTCCAGGTCGAGAAGTCGACAGTGTCGTCAGCGTGCTGCGTCCTGAGGTAGTCCGGCTGCGCCGCCATCGCCCGGACCTGCAGCGAGGCGTCCTTGAGGAAATGGGCCGACAGGTCGAAGTTCGTACCGAGCCACTTGTGCGGGTTGAACACGTAGCTGTCCCAGCGCTCCAGCCCCGCGAGCAGGCCGCGGTGCTCGGGGCAGAGCGCCGCGCTTCCGGCCCAGGCCGCGTCGACGTGGCCGTACAGGCCCTCCTCCTCAACCACCTTGCCGAGCTCCTCGAGGTCGTCGCTCACGCCGATCGAGGTCGCGCCTACGACCGCCATCACCCCGGCGGGGACCAGCCCCGCCTTGCGGTCGGCCTGGACCTTGTCCCGCAGCGCTCCGGGATACATCGACCCCGTGCCGTCGGTCGGCACCTCTATGATGTTCTCCCTGCCGATGCCTGCGAGCAGCAGCCCCTTGGTCGCCGACGAGTGCGAGTGCTCCGACAGGTAGAAGCGCGGGACCGGGCCGCCTGCTAGGCCGCGCTCCATACCCTGCCAGTCGAGCGCGCGCTCCCTTGCGGTAACAGCCGCGGCGAACGTTGCGGACGATGCGCCGTCCTGGATCACACCCTTCCAGCCCTCCGGCAGGGCGAACATCTTAGCGAGCCACTCAAGGGTGCGGATCTCCATCTCGGTCCCGACCGGCGACGTCTGCCACAGCATGCAGTTTGCCGCGATCGCAGCCGTCAGGTGCTCGGCGATCACCGACGCCGGCGAGGAGTTCGCCGGGAAGTAGGCGAAGAAGCGCGGGTGCTGCCAGTGCGTGATGCCGGGCGGGACCAGGCGCCTGAAGTCGTCCATGATCGCGCCGAAGTCCTCCGGCTCCTCGGGCGGCTCCTCAGGCAGCGCGCGCAGCGTGTCGCCGACCGCGGCCTGCGAGCGGACCGGCCTGTCGGATAGACAGGAGCGGTACTCGTCGGCCCACTTGGCCGCCTCGGCGGACCACTTCAGGAAGTCGAAGTCATCCACCTTGCCGCTCCCGCGCTCAGCTCCCCTTCCTGGCGAGCGCGGCCCAAGTCCAGGTCGCGGCGCACGCGGCGCCCGCGGCAAGGACCGTGACCGGGCCCATCGGAACGTCGACCGTGAAGGTTGCCCAGGTCCCGAACGCTACGCAGCCAGCGCCGATCGCCGCAGCCAGCGCGACCATCGCCGCAGGCGACGCGGAAAGCGGGCGGGCCGCCGCGGCCGGGATGATCAAGAGCGCGTTGAGCAACAGCACGCCGACCAGGCGCACGCCGACTGCGACGAACGCGCAGAACAACAGCAGGAAGGCGATGTTGGCTAGCCTCATCCGGGCGAGTTCCGCGGTCGCGATCTCGTCGTTGACCGCCATGAGCACCAGCTTGGGCCACAGCCAGGCGAACGCAGCCCCGACCGCAACGGCAACGGCCAGCATCGCCGCGACCTCCGCCCTCGTGAGCGACAGGATGTTGCCGAACAGGATCGCCTCCCATTGCACCCTGCTTCCGGACAGGAAGATCGCAAGGCTCCCGCCGGCGATCGAGAGGTTCGCCGCGACCGACAGGCGGGTGTCCGACGGAACGCGGCTGCCCTCCGACGCGTGGATGTAGGCCGCGACCAGGACGAGCACCGCGACCACGCCGACGAGGTGGTTGATCCCGAGCAGCAGCGACAGGCCGATCCCGAGCAGGGCGCTGTGGGCAAGCGAGTCGCCGAAGAAGGCCATCCGCCGCCACTGGATGAACGAGCCGAGCAGGGCGGCGACGATGGCAAGGGGCACCCCGGCAAGAAGCGCCTTGGCGACGGTCTCGGCCACGGTCCCTAGTGCCGGTGCCTGTAGATGCCGGTGTGGGCCGGCTCGCCGAACATCTCCTCGAACTCGGAGTCGCGGCTGACCTGCTCGGGCCCGCCCTCGCACAGGAGCCTGACGTCGATGCAGTGGATGCGGTCCGAGTGCGCGAGCACCCGCGAGATGTCGTGGGAGACCAGGACCGTCGCGCACTTGCTCTCCTCGACGAACCTCTCGATGACCGCATAGAGCTCGGAGAGCCTGTGCGGGTCGCAGTAGGTCCCGGGCTCGTCGAGCACGAGCAGCTGCGGCCTGCAGAGCATGGCGCGGGCGATCATCACCAGCTGGCGCTCGCCGCCCGAAAGCTCGGTCGCCTGGGAGTCAAGGGCGCCGCGCGAAAGCCCGAGCCCCTCGAGCGCCGCGGCCATCTCGCCGTCGGAGCCGCCGGGCGCCGCCAGGCGCAGGAGCGCCCTGACCGACATCGGCATGCTCGGCTCGATCCTCGTCCTCTGCGGCTGGTAGCCGACAGTCAGGCCCTCGGCGCGACGCACCGTGCCTGAGCTAGGCTCCCGCGAGCCGATCAGGACCTTCAGCAGGGTGGTCTTGCCGCCGCCGTTCGGGCCGACGATCGAGACGACCTCCTCGCTCCTTATCTCGAGCGAGATGTCCTCGAGGATCGTCCTGCTTCCGGCCCGCACCGAGACCCCTTCCGCGCGCACCAGGGCGCGCCCGCCGCCGTCGCTTCCGGATTGTGCGGTCCCGTCCATGTACTGGTTTGCTGCAGACCCGTCAGGGGCGGCGGCCGCGGCCGCGGCCTAGAGGACGATGTTCCTGATGTCGCTGAGCAGCTCGCTGAGGTGGGTGATGAACCGCGCCCCCTGCGCGCCGTCGATCACCCGGTGGTCGTAGGACAGGGCGAGCGGCATCATCAGCCGCGGCCGGAACTCAGAGCCGCTCCAGACCGGCGCCTGCCGCGACCTGCCGACGCCGAGGATCGCGACCTCGGGGGCGTTGACTATAGGCGTGAAGTGCGTTCCGCCGATCCCGCCGAGCGAGGATATCGTGAAGGTCCCGCCGCGCAGGTCCTTGGGCCCGACCTTGCCGTCGCGGGCGCGCTTGGAAACCTCCCCCATCTCCTCGGCGAGCTGCATCACCGTCTTGGTGTTGGCGTCGCGCAGGACCGGGACGACGAGGCCCCCCGCGGTGTCGACGGCGATCCCGATGTTGATGTACTTCTTGACCGCGATCGACTTGCCGTCGGCCGCGAGCGAGGAGTTGAAGTTCGGGTAGTGGATCAGCGCGACCGATACCGCCTTGGCGACGAAGGCGAGCGGCGAGAGCGAGAACCCCCGCGCCTTGGCCTCGTCGGCGTGGGCCTTGCGGAAGGACTCGAGCTCGGTCACGTCGGCGTCGTCGAACTGGGTCACATGCGGGACCGTAAGCCAGTTGCGGTGCAGGGCGGGGCCGGAGATCTGCTTGATCCGCGACAGCGCCTCGTCGTCGACGGGCCCGTCCTTGCCGTGGTCGGTCTCCATCTCCGGCAGCTCGTAGCCGAGCCGAAGCCCCGTCCCGCCGCCGCCCGTCCCCCTCTCGAGCTGCTCGCGGACGTAGGCCTTGATGTCCTCCTTGAGGACGCGGCCCTTGTTGCCGCTGCCCTTGACCTTTGCGAGGTCGACGCCGTACTCCCTTGCGATCTTGCGCACGGCAGGCGTTGCGTGGACGGTCGAGGACGTCTGAGCGCGCCCGGTGCTCTCCTGCTTCGCGGCGGGGGCGGGCTGCTTGCGCTCGGCCGCCTGAGCCGGCGGGGCCGCCTGAGTCGGGGCGCCCTGCGCGGCCGGCTCATCCGCGGCGGCTTCGGCGCTTGCGCGGACGACGGCGATGGCGTCGCCCTCGCTGACCTTGTCGCCCGTTCCGACAGTCAGCTCGACCAGCGTTCCCGCAACGGGGGAGGGGACGTCCATGGTCGCCTTCTCGGTCTCGAGCGTGACCAGGCCCTGCTCCTTTTCGACCGCGTCGCCGGCCTTCGCGAGCACCTCGATGATCTCGACGTCCTTGAAGTCGCCGATGTCCGGGACCGTGACCGTCACGTCTTCCGCAGGCGCTTCCTGCTGCTGCGCCGGCGCGGGAGCGGCCGGCGCTTCCGCGCTTTCCTCGGCGGCGAGCGCCGCGGCCTCCTGCTTCGGCGCCTCCTCCGCTGCGGGTGCCTCGCCTTCAGCAGCCGCTGCGCCTTCCTCCACCCGGGCGATCAGGTCGCCCTCGCTGACCTTGTCGCCCACGCCGACGGTAAGATCGACCAGAGTTCCCGCAACGGGGGTGGGGACGTCCATGGTCGCCTTCTCGGTCTCGAGCGTGAGCAGGCCCTGCTCCTTGTCGACCGCGTCGCCGGCCTTGGCCAGGACCTCGATGATCTCGACGCCCTCGAAGTCGCCGATGTCCGGGACGCGAACCTCAGTGGCCATCGGAGCGCTCCGTCAGGAGACAAAGGGGTCCGGCTTGCCGGGGTCGATCCCGTAGGCCTTCGCGGCCTTGCCGAGCTTGGCGCTGTCGAAGCCGCCGTCGCGGGTTAGCGCGACCAGGGCGGCGTGGGCGATGTGGCTGCGGTCGACCTCGAAGTGCGAGCGCAGGTTTGCCCGCGTGTCCGAGCGGCCGAAGCCGTCGGTGCCGAGCGCGACGAAGCGGCGGCCCTCGGGCAGGTACGCCCGGACCTGCTCGCAGAACAGCTGCACGTAGTCGCTCGCGGCCACGATCGGGCCCTCGGTCGGGCCGAGCAGCGCCTCGACGTGGGACTTGGCCTCGGCGCCGTTGCCCTTCTTCCTGCCCGCGGACAGGAAGCGGCCGCGCGAGGCCGCCCTGCCGTCGCGGGCGAGCAGGGTGAAGCTCGTCGCGCTCCAGACGTCCGCCGCGATCCCGTGGTCCTCGCCGAGCATGTCGGCAGCGGCCATTACCTCGCGCAGGATGGTCCCGCTGCCGAGCAGCTGCACGCGCGCCCTGGGCTTCTTCACCTCCGACTTGCGAAGCAGGTACATCCCCTTGAGGAGGTCCTTGTGGCGCTTTTTCGGCACCTCGGGATGGCCGTAGTTCTCGTTCATCAGGGTGACGTAGAAATAGACGTCCTCCTGCTCGCTGAGCATCCGGCGCAGGCCGTCCTGGATGATCACCGCGACCTCGCCTGCAAACGTCGGGTCGTACGGGACGCAGTTGGGGATGTTGGCCGCGAGGATGTGGCTGTGGCCGTCCTCGTGCTGCAGGCCCTCGCCGTTGAGGGTGGTGCGGCCCGAGGTCCCGCCGAGCAGAAAGCCCCGGGCGCGCGAGTCGCCCGCGGCCCAGGCCAGGTCGCCGACGCGCTGGAAGCCGAACATCGAGTAGTAGATGAAGAACGGGACCATCGGCAGGCCGTGGTTCGAGTACGAGGTCGCCGCGGCGATCCACGAGGAGAACGCTCCGGCCTCGCTGATCCCCTCCTGGAGGATCTGGCCCTTGCGGTCCTCGCGGTAGTACATCAGCTGGTCGGCGTCCTCGGGGCGGTACTTCTGGCCGTGCTGCGAGTAGATCCCGAGCTGGCGGAACAGGCCCTCCATCCCGAAGGTGCGCGACTCGTCGGCGACGATCGGGACGATCCGCTTGCCGATCGCCTTGTCCTTGAGCAGCACCGACAGGATGCGCACGAAGGCCATCGTCGTCGAGAACTCGCGCTGCCCCGACGGCGCGGTCATCGACTTGAACTCCTCGATGCCCGGGACCTCGAGCCTCTCCGCCTTCCTGTTGCGCGTCGGGAAGTGCCCGCCCATCGCCTTGATGCGCTCGGCGACGTACTTGCTCTCGGGCGAGTCCGGCTCAGGCTTGTAGTAGGGGACCTCGGAGACCTTCCCGTCGGGGATCGGGATGCGGAAGCGGTCGCGCACGCGCCGCAGCGCGTCGTCGGAGATCTTCTTCTGCTGGTGGGCGATGTTCTTCGCCTCGCCGGCGTCGCCCATCCCGTAGCCCTTGATCGTCTTCGCGAGGATCACCGTCGGCCTGCCCTTGGCCTCCATCGCCGCCCTGTACGCGGTGTTGACCTTGTACATGTCGTGGCCGCCGCGCCGCAGGCGCCAGATCTCCGCGTCGGACATGCTCGCGACCATCTCCTTGAGCTTCGGGTACTTGCCGAAGAAGTTGTCGCGGATGTAGCCGCCGCTCTCCGAGCGCAGGGTCTGGTAGTCGCCGTCGACGGTCTTCTCCATCACCTCGCGGAGCTCGCCCGACTTGTCCTGCATGAGCAGGCTGTCCCAGTTCGACCCCCAGATCACCTTGATCACGTTCCAGCCCGCGCCGTGGAAGACCGCCTCGAGCTCCTGGATGATCTTGCCGTTGCCGCGCACGGGCCCGTCGAGGCGCTGCAGGTTGCAGTTGACGACGAAGATGAGGTTGTCGAGCTCCTCGCGCGAGGCCAGCGACAGCGCTCCGAGCGACTCCGGCTCGTCGGTCTCGCCGTCGCCGAGGAACGCCCAGACCTTGCGGTCGGTCGCGGGCAAAAGGCCGCGGTGCTCGAGGTAGCGCATGAAGCGAGCCTGGTAGATCGCCATCAGCGGGCCGAGGCCCATCGACACCGTCGGGAACTGCCAGTAGTCCGGCATCAGCCACGGGTGGGGGTACGACGACAGGCCGTTGCCGCCGATCTCCTGGCGGAAGCTGTCGAGCTGGTCCTCGCTGAGCCGGCCCTCGAGGAACGAGCGCGCGTAGATGCCGGGCGAGGAGTGCCCCTGGACGTAGACCATGTCGCCGCAGTCCTCGTGCGGGGTGCCGGCAAGCTGCGGGTGGCGCACCCGGAAGTAGTGGTTGATCCCGACCTCGTAGAGCGTCGACCCGGACGCGTACGAGGCGATGTGGCCGCCGAGGTCGCCCTCCTTGCGGTTGGCGCGGACCACGGTCGCGAGAGCGTTCCAGCGGACCATGCTCCGCAGCCTGCTCTCCATCTCGGCGTCGCCGGGGTACTGCGCCTCCTGGCTGGCCGGGATGGTGTTGTAGTACGCGGTGTTGGCGGTGTAGTGGAGGTTTACCCCCGCTGCGCGGGTGACCTCGATCAGGCGCTCGAGCAGGTAGTGCGCGCGCTCGGGCCCCTCCGCCTCGAGGACCGCCTCGAGGGACTCGATCCACTCGAGGGTCTCCTCGCGGTCGAGGTCGTCCCCGAGGGTCTCGCCGAAAGACGACATGGGCTTGCCTTTCCCGGCCTGCTTCCGGGGAGCGCCTTCCTAGGCGTCCAGGAGCTCTTCGACCAGGGCGGCGAACTCCTCGACGCCCTTGTCGCCGGGCACGTAGTAAGTAGGCCGCCCGTTCCTGTCGAGCAGGTACGAGCCGACGCTGTGCGTGACCATCAGGCGGTCGTTGCCGTCCATGAAGTGGTGGGTCGACGCGGCGTAGAGCTTGAGCACCTCGGGCAGCTTGCCGCCGGGGACCCTCGCGCCGATGTTGTTGCGCCGGTCGAACAGCCTGAGGTAGTCGCGCAGGGTCACGCGGTCGTCGCGCTCGGGGTCTATGGTGACGAACACGACCTTGAGGCTGTTGCCGCGCTCTCCGAGCATCTCGCGGACGACGCTGGTCTTGGCGAGGTAGCCGGGGCAGACGTCGGTGCAGTTGGTGAAGCCGAAGAACACCGAGACCACGTCGCCGCGGAGGTCGTCGAGGTTGCGCAGCCTGCCGTTGTCGTCGAGGAACTCGAAGTCGCCGCCGATCGTCCCGAGGCCCGTGATCGTCGTGTTGACGAGCTCGGCGTCCGACGTGTGGCCGGACGCGGACCGCGCCTGGCCTGTGGGCAGCGACAGAAGGATTGCGAGCGTCGCCGTGGAAAAAACCCGCCTCAACATGCCTGAATTATACATTCAGGAATCCGCCCCCCGCGCGGGGAATCCAGTGTCCGCAAGGCATTTTCGGGCGTTTCGGCGCCGCGGGCGGGGCGGCGGGGAGCCATGTTGCGGTGCATCAATTTGCCGGGAAAGGCATATAATTCCTGACCTGAACCGCGTTCCGCCGCTGTCGCGGGGCGCCCCCTCGAGAGATTTGCCATGGAGTTTTCCGTCATTGTGCTGCTGGTGCTGCTGCTGGTCCTTGCCTGCGCGGCGGCGGCGATAGTCTACGGATTCATCAGCTACGGCTGGATCATGGGCCTGCCCGAGGGCGACGAGCGCATGCGCTCGATCGCCGCGAGCGTCAAGGAGGGCGCGCAGGCCTTCCTCAACGAGCAGTACAAGTGGGTCGCCGTCGTCGGCGCAGTGATCACCGTGCTGCTCGCGATGTACGACTTCCTGGTCGCGGTCGGCTTCGCGATCGGGGCAGTAAGCTCGGCCGCTGCGGGATACATAGGGATGAACGTCTCGGTCAGGGCGAACGTGCGCACCGCCGAGGCCGCCAAGTCCGGCCTGCAGCCGGCCCTTGACGTCGCCTTCCGGGGCGGGGCGATCACCGGGATGCTGGTGGTCGGACTCGGGCTTCTGGGCGTGGCCGGCTACCTGACCGTCCTCTACTACTGGCAGTCAGGCGGCGACGCCGAGTCGATCGACTGGAACCACCTGGTCCACCCGCTCATCGGGCTGGGCTTCGGCGGCTCGCTGATCTCGATCTTCGCGAGGCTCGGAGGGGGGATCTTCACCAAGGGCGCCGACGTCGGCGCCGACCTCTCCGGCAAGCTGGACCTCGGCATCCCCGAGGACGACCCGCGCAACCCCGCGGTGATCGCCGACAACGTCGGCGACAACGTCGGCGACTGCGCCGGCATGGCCGCGGACCTGTTCGAGACCTACGCGGTGACCATGATCGCGACGATATTCGCCGGGACCCTCATCTACCAGGGCGACGCCGGCGCGGTCCTGTTCCCGATGGCGCTCGGCGCGGCGTCGATAGTCGCGTCGATATTCGGGTGCCTGTTCGTGCGCGAGCGCAAGAAGGGCCCCGACGCGCGCAACCCGCACTGGATGATCGTCTTCCTCCCGATCGTCGACGTGATCGACGGGCTGCTTTCGCGGTTCAACTCGGGCAGCCCTATCATGAACATCCTCTACCGGGCGATGATCATCGCGGGCCTGTCGGCGTTCGGCCTGTTCGTCCTGCTCGCCTTCCTGTTCGGGCCGGTCTCCGAGCTCGAGATCATCCCGATGATCGTCTCGTCCGCGGTCGGGCTCCTGCTGACAGGGGCGATGGTGGTGTTCACCCACTATTACACAGACACCGCGTTCAAGCCGGTCAAGTCGATCGCCGAGGCCTCGACCACGGGCCACGCGACCAACATCATCCAGGGCCTTGCGGTGTCGATGCACGCCTGCGCGGGCCCGGTCCTCGCCGTCTGCGCGTCCATCCTGGTCGCGTACTGGATCGGCGACGTCTACGGGATCGCTATCGCAGCGACCTCCATGCTCTCGATGGCCGGCGTGGTCGTCGCCCTCGACGCCTTCGGCCCGATCACCGACAACGCCGGCGGGATATCCGAGATGGCCGACCTCGACAAGGAGGTCCGGGACAAGGTCACCGACCCGCTCGACGCGGTCGGGAACACGACCAAGGCGGTGACCAAGGGTTACGCGATCGGCTCTGCGGGCCTGGCCGCGCTTGTGCTGTTCGCGGACTACACGAACACGCTGCGGGCCGAGACCGGCGAGGCCGTGACGTTCGAGCTGTCCTCGCCGCTCGTGCTCGTCGGGCTGTTCATCGGCGGCCTGGTTCCCTACCTGTTCGCGGCGCTCGCGATGAACGCCGTCGGACGCGCCGCGGGGTCCGTTGTCAACGAGGTCAAGCGGCAGTTCGACGAGATCAAGGGGATCATGGAGGGCAAGGCGAAGCCCGACTACTCGCAGTGCGTGCAGCTGCTGACCAAGGCCTCGATAAAGGAGATGATCGTCCCGTCGCTGATTCCCGTTGTTGTTCCGGTGATCGTCGGGGTCGTGCTCGGCAAGCAGGCGCTCGGCGGGCTTTTGATCGGAACGATTATCACCGGGATCTTCGTCGCGATCTCGATGACCGCCGGCGGCGGCGCCTGGGACAACGCCAAGAAGCTCATCGAGGACGGCGCGTTCGGGGGCAAGAACTCCGAGGCGCACCAGGCGGCGATCACGGGAGACACGGTCGGCGACCCGTACAAGGACACGGCCGGCCCCGCGGTCAACCCGCTGATCAAGATCATCAACATCGTCGCGCTGCTGATCATCCCGCTGCTGGTTTGAGTTGAGGCCGACCTGGATCGAGGCCGTCGCCGTTGCCGCGGTCGCGGCCGGGGTCCTCGCAGGCATCTACCTTTACGAGCCCACGGCTGACGCCGCGGAAGGCGAACCCTCGGCCCTGGAGATTCCCGCCGGGATCGATCTCACCGACGCCGAAGGCAATCCCGCTTCGCTGCCGCTCGGCGAGCGCCCGTTCCTGGTCAACTTCTGGGCGACCTGGTGTCCGCCGTGCAGGCACGAGCTGCCCATCCTCAGCGAGTACGCGGCGCAGTGCCCGGACAGGGTGTACGGGATCGTCGTCGACTCCCGCCAGCCTGCGGTGGAGCTCATCGAGGAGCTGGACCTGAAGATGGAAAACGTCTTCGCCGGACTGGACGGCGGCTCAAAGATCCTAGAGGAGTTCGGCAACGGCGACATGCTCATGCCGTACAGCGTCGTGCTTGACAGAAGTGCCGTTCCGGTCGAGACCAAGGTCGGAGTCTTCGCAGATGTCGGCGAAATCGCGGAGTTCCTTGCGCTTGCTCCGGACCACGTCCCGTGTCCTGCATGAAGTATCGAATGTATTTCTATTCGTGATTGACTGTTGGAGCTCCAAAGATGGTGCAAGCGGCCCTCCATCTCGCGCAAGAACGACCGGATAACTCGGCCGCCTAGGGTGTCTCGGGTGAGTGGTGGTGGTGGGGTGGGGCCGACCCCCCGGAAATAAAGGCCCGAAAGGTCCGCAAAACAGGTTTCAAGGCCTGCAACGGCCTGTCAGAGAGGGATTTCGACTCCCTCGAAGGCGAGTATTCGGCTGGAGAGTCAGAAGTGTTGGATTAATTGAGGTTTCCAAGCTTATTGGGTCGTTACTTTCTCACCTAAATGTAAATAATGAAGCTAAAACATGCAGTGAAAAAAATCCACAACAAGATTTGATACTGAATGGATATTCCCATGCCATTTTCAGTCGGAACTCGAGGCAGAACAGAACAAAGTACGGCACACAAGCCAGGCACAAATATATATCACAATATCTCTAATTCTGCAACATGTCCGAGCAAGGACAGCGCCAGAAGGAGAGTTCCGAATGTTGCCCAGTGCCATGTCTTAAACTTGCTGACCGGAGCGTCAATGGCTTCATCCGTAGTTGCTGATACGCTGTCGGAAATCATCGCAACGGTTACATACTTCAGTTTTTCGTGCACGTTGACAATCTTGACTCGGGCTCCTGGCTTCAGGCTATCTTCAGAGACCGCTTTCCAGTTCCGTTTGGGTTGGGGCAAAGCAATGCTGCCGCCAGCTTCCAACTTAAGTCTGCCCTCGTTACCTTTGCACTTTATAACGTATCCGGTTCTGCCATGTAGATTCTCAGCAATGAGTTTCCGTCGAGACTTATCCATTAAGATCATTTCCCGAATAAATGTGATGAAGAATAGTGATGATGTCACAATAATCATTTCAGTCAAGTGACGATAAAACTTATTTACCCAGGTATCCTCGGCTGCAATTTCGGCATTAGGGTATTCAGGGGCAAAGACTTGAGAAACAAGGCCTGCTAGTATCCACCCCAATACAGCAACATGGTGCGGGAGGGGTCTGTACCCCTTAATTTTTGCTGACTTGAATACGCACGCCAAAGTGTGCGATATTATGGGGAACGAACAGCCGGCGGAGAAACCCAAGGCTATATTCGAGTCTGTAATAAGGTAGAGGGCGAACAGAAACGTTCCAACGATTACCCAAGCAGTCAGCCCCGGGACCTCGCTTTTCCTGTATTGTTTGCTGTTGAAGTTCACGGAAATACATCTAGGTGAGTAAGAGACATAACCATGCATAGTCCTAACCAGGTCACTATCTGGTGTATGGGTTCGAGTTCATCATCGAACACAGACATTAAGGGCACTGCAAGCCCAACACCTACTGCTGAGATGCCTGGAATCAGCAGTACTGGCCCGAAGTCACTGACATTTTCCGTGGGCCACGGAACGAAAGCGAATGCCGCCAACAGAACGGCCCCGAAGGAAAACCAAATGGTTGACCAAAGCCACGATGGGATGACGTCGAATTTTTTCATCTCCCTCATCTGCAAATTATAACATGACCCCAAAATGCTTGATTGCCCTAGAAATTTCACTGTTTTCCCCATCAAGAGCCAAGTCCGGAAACGGCACTTTGCCTGATTGACTCCGGCAGAGCGCGATTTCGCCTTTTTGCCCTGGTTATTGGCCCTCAATCCCGGACTCGGCCAAGAAAAAACCCTCGAAAACACGCTCTCAAGCACGAAACCCGCGTTTGAGGTGGGTTTATGGGCAAGGCGCTGACGAGTTCCCCGGACCCTTTTCGGGCAAGCCATGATTTCGGATGGCCCGCCTTCCGGCGGGGGGGCGCCTCAGGGCGCGAAGGCGTCGCCGAGCTTGCGGCTCCACTTTACAAGCTGGCGGAACCTGGCGTTGTTGTGTATGCGCAGCAGAGTCTTCCGGTTGCTCCTGACGAGGCTGCACGGGATCTGCTGCACCCAGAGGCGGAACTGCTTGAGGCGCGGCCGCCAGCCGCCGAACAGCAGGCGGCGCAGGAGCATGAACAGGTTGTGCGCGATCGCCTTCATGTGCGCCAGGACCCTGTTGGGGCCGAGCTTCGACGAGGACATCCGCTTGCCCGCGAGGTCCGAGCCGTAATCCTTGATCCGGTTCTCGCAGTCGTCGCCGCGGCGGTTGTACAGCTCGCGCAGCTCAAGGGCGCCGATGCCGTCCATGCTCGTCGCGATCGCGTAGTGGCCGTAGAGCATCTCGCTCTGGATGCCGGGGCCGACCTTGAGGTAGTGGACCACGGAAAAGGGCTTGACGCGCCCGCGCAGCGTGCTCGTCGTCCTGACCGACACCCACGCGGTCCCGTCATCGTTGGTCTCAACGAGCTCCAGGTCCTCGTCCCTGATCCCGGCAGGCGGCCCGACCCGGCCCCGGCGCGGTTTGTGCATGATCACGAAGTCCGCCTCGTGCTTCTGGCACCAGCCGATCGTCTCCGCGTTGTAGTACGCCGCGTCCGCGCGCACCATCTTCACCTTCCGTCTGCCAAGCCGGCCTGCGGCCGCCTCCAAAACGTCGGAGCGCCCCGTCCCCTGCGTACAGTAGCCCGGTTACAGGCGGCTCGCCAGAACCGTGTCCGTCCCCGAGTCGAACACCAGCGTATGCATCAGCGAACGCTCGCCCTTGTGGTCCTGCTCGCTGCACTGCACCTCGCAAACCACCCGCTGCTCGTCTATGTCCAGCACCCGGGCCTCATTTTTCGGAACGCCGCGCGGGCACTGCGATACCGCCTTGCCGAACAGAACCTCGACCTTCGGAAACTCCTCCACAGACTACTTCCTCTCTAGGAACGACGACAGCGACTGCCTGCTCGGCAAGCCCTGCGCCAGGGGGTCGCCCTCCAGCGACGACACGTCCGACAGGCAGTCGCCGCCGCTCAGGAACAGCTGCACGAACGTCCCGACGTAGCCCGAGTAGCTCTGGCCGCGGCCGCTCCCCGGCTCGCCGAGGATGCTGTCCGACGCTGACATGATGCCAGTCCGGGCGACTATCTCGCGCACCAATAACATCCTTCCGAGGGATGAGTTCCCGCCCTGACCTAGGGCAGGTTCGAGCTTGATGCAGCATGTTTATTCCGCGCTTGCTCCTTTCACCCGTTGGGTGAATCTTGATTTGCATTGCAAGTATAACGCGGATCGCGCCGTAATTGGCTCGATCTGTGTTCGTTGTGGAAGCTCAGGTTTTCAATCGGGCATTTTGGGCAGCATGGTTTGCATGAGTACCACACAGACGTAGCCTATATATGAGCTTGACCTATGTCATCGTTGAGGAGTGAAAATTCAATCGGGCAATTGGGGTAAAATCCAAGCGGGATTTAACCTTGGGCATCTGCTTTGAAATTAATTGACGACATCCCTTGGTGGGCTTGGTCCATCATCTGGGTTGCGTTCGGCCTGCTCCTGCTTGTCGGGAGCGCTGTCGTCGAGTCCACGGCTCTCCAAGACTTTTCGGTGGTATTGCTGTTGCCAGGCATGTCGGCAGTGTTCGTAGGGTTTCTGGTGCCATCGGTGTCCATATTTAAGGATGAGTTGGAGCCTGTACATCAGGTAATACTCTGGATTGGCATCAGTGTTGCCATAGTGGCGTTCCCTTACTTGGTCAATGAGGTGCTCCCTTGATAACAATTATTAATCAAAACGCAAAAAGACAGGTTGCAGGCCTGATAGCCTGGGCTTCCATCGGAGCGGTGCTGTTCACCCTTTACTTGATCTTCGGCTGGAAGATTGCTCTGGGGTTTGCCGTCGGCACTGTTGCTCCTATGATGTTTACCTTGACGAGTTTCGTGTTAGTGTCCACTGAGGCTATGCTTGCCAGACCCATACCGCACTACGTTTCTGTATTGGGGTGGTTGACCATGGGTCTTGGTGCCCAAGCCAACTACTCTGATATACCTCTGGCTGAGATTGCAGTCGAGGATACCCTTGAAAACTTGTTCTTGCGAAATGTGCCCATATTGTCCTCAATTGCATTTATTCTGTTATTCACTTCATTATTCGTGTTTGGATACTCGCAGATTAAATTACAGCACTCAATAATTGCCGAGAAGTTGGTCGGCAGAACAGGGCGCGTTCGGAAATGGAAAGGTGACAAGGGCAGAATTAGGCTGGATCCCAGCGAGAGCATTTCTTTGCCACAGCCAAAACGGAACTGGAAGGCAAGATCAAGTGAAGGATTAGCAATTGGCGATCACGTAATTGTTGTCAAAGTGCAGGATAAACTCAAGTTCGTGACAGTTGCAATGGTTGATGAGAATGATGTTGGAGCCATGAAGAACACCACCGAAGCAACTGTCAGCAAGATAAAGACGTGGCATTGGATAGCATTCGGCTTGCTTCAGCTTGCAGTTTCAGTTCTAGGCCATTTTTTTGCTCAGGAATTTTTGACATTATTGGTAGTTCCCGGATTGTCTGCAATTTTCTGTTCTATTACACCCAGATTGCAGACCAGAAAAGGAATGGGATTTACCACCCTCAACCAGATTATGCTTTGGGTGCTACTGTCTGCCATGTTATTTGTCATGATATACAACTAGATATTAATAGATGATTGCCTATTGGGGGTCCGAAAACGGATTTTTCACTAGGCTGGGAATCACCAACGTCATGAAACCATCGCCCTTTGAATTGTACTGAACATCGAGTTCATTGAGGTAGAGCGGGAAGTACTCGGTCGACTCTTCGCGGAACTTCTACAGTCGCTCCTTGGCATAGCTCAAGAAGCGCTCAACGCCGTTGATCTAGACCTTGCTGTATTACGAGCTCTTTCGAGTGGTCAATGCGATTGTGCCGGGAGCTGTGAGCGACGAGACAGTTGCAGGAGCGGAACTTGTCGGAGAAGTTCAGGCTACAGCGCTTACAGGTCTATATGGTCTGACTGAGCAGGGTCTCTGCCTCGACTATTGGAACTGCTTGGACGGAGACCTTTCCGCAGCAGTCGATGTCCCCGATTATGGGCACCTTGCAGGCTGCGCTTCGTCTGTGCTTGCCCTTGTGACGTCCGCCGAAGCATTCTCGTCAGCACCGACTCCCCCCCCCCCTGATAGCCTAGGAGTGACCCGCAGGCAAATTACCTAGCGGTACTTCCTGTAGTAGCTGTTGACCGTGTTGCGATTCAGACACAGGTCCTTCACGCATGCCAAGGCAGACGACTGTTGCTCGAACAGCCGCAATATCATCACTTACGCGCATAAGCTCACCGTGCTCTGGAACAGCATTTTGCCCTTGCGCACGCTCTATGTCCGACCACAGTCCTCTCACCGATAGTTCGTACTGTGCAGTAGGTTAACTCGGCACTCCTGCAATGCGGGCATTCCGTGAACGTCCCATTATTCCCAATCCTCCGCAGCAACTTCTCCGACGTCATCTCATCGGCCACGGTCCTAGCCACTATCAATGATCTCATATTGTCTCTCCTTGGATATCCATTACGCTATCACCCAAAATGACCGTTAGAAACCCAGGTCCGGACTAAAAAACACGGACCAAGCCAGTAACGGCAAGGCCCGTGTTACAATTGCTCGCTGAACTAACCAACACCCAATGGGTGAAGGAGCAACCGTAGCGTCAGTATACCATACTCCCCTCAAGCTGGTCCTGGGCAAGGGCGAACATTCGGCCCACGGCGGCGTTTATCTGCTGCATATTGTGATCGAGCATCTGGGCTTGATGGAGGAGGCCGACCGCTTGCTGGGCAGACCGTCGAGCAACCGCGGCTACAGCAACGCGGAGCTGCTCAGGACCGTGATCCACATGTTGCACATAGGGGGCGAGCGGGTGTGGGACGTGTCGTTGCTGGAGGACGACTTCCTGGCTTCGGGCCCGCCGAGCAGGCAGGCTCTGGAGAGGTTGTTGTTGCGTGTGTCGGACAGGTATTCGCAGGTGGAGAGGCTGATGGACGTGGTGGTGGAGCGTTGCATGTGCGACATTCCGCTGCCGGGTCCTGGCAAGCGCACGGGCCGGATGGTGGACATCGACGAGCAGGAGTTCTCGTGCGGGAAGGGGTGCGCGGAGATGACGCGCAAGGGCGAGCTCGGCATGACGCAGACACTGGTGTTCGACTCGGCGACGGGGACGTGGCTGGCGGGCCGGACCTGGAGGGCATGGATGCCGGGATTCTCGAGGACCGGCAGCGCGCGCTGGACGCCAAGCATTCCGAGATGCTTGCCAGCCGCGAGCGGGCGGAGGCGGAGGCGCGGGAGCTTGCGCTGTCTGCGGAGAACCAGCGCGCCCAGGCTGAAAGCGTTTCCGCCCAGATCGGGGCCCTGAAGAAGCGGGTCGAAGCTCAGGTCGGCGGCATCATTCTCGAGATCGAAAGGCATGCCGAGGGCCGCCGCCTTGCGCAGGAGGAGGTGCGGCGCAACGAGATCCTGCTTGAGCGCGGCGTGGTCAGCCAGTCGGGGCTGGACGTTGCGAGGCAGGCCGAGCTGGACGCGCGGGGCCTGCTGGACGACGCAAGGACCAGGCTCGGGGTGGTTAGGGCCGAGGCTGACCGGGAGGTCGAGAGGCTCATGGGCGTCCGCGCCGCGCACCTGGACCAGGCGGCAGGGAGCGAGGCCCGGGCAGAGGCCCTCGAGAGCGCATACGCGCTCGAGCTCGCCGGGGTCCGCAGCCTGGCCGCAGAAGCGCTGCTGGAGGCCAACAGGCTTGCCGAGTCCACCGAGCAGGAGCTCGTCAAGGCTCGCAAGCTCCGCGACGACCACTTCGTCAGGTCTCCCGTGGACGGCACCGTCGAGGAGCTCGTCCTGTCGGAGGGCTCGGTTGTCCAGCCGGCCCAGCCGCTGATGAAGGTCGTCCCGGGCGGGGCGAGGCCGTTCGCCAAGGTCAGGATAGCAAACAAGGACATCGGGCATGTCCGGGAAGGGATGGAAGTCGCAGTCAAGATCGAGGCGATCCCGCACCTCAGGCACGGCTTCGTCGAGGGAATCGTCGAGCACATCCCCGCCGACGCAACCGACGACGAGGTCCTCGGACCTGTGTTCGTCGCCCGCATCAGGCTCCTGCAGGACCACCTGGTCGTCGAAGGCAGGAAGGTCGGCCTCGTATCCGGGATGAGCGTGACCGCCGAGATCCGCGTCGGCAAGCGCAGGGGGATAGAGGTCCTGATCGAGCCGCTGCTCGGACATGCCGACAAGGCCTTCAACGAGCCGTGACACGGGTCGCCGCCTGCCGCAGCAAAGCGCGAGGCTCGGACCTGACAACGCCGATACCGTCAGATCACGCCGAAGTCCAGGTCCAGGTCCTGCACATCCGCAAACTCCTCGGCAAGGGGAGAGAGCTTCTCCTCCTCGCCTGACAGGACAGCCGCCGTCTCTGCGGGAAGGTGCAGTGTCAGGCTCTCGGCAACATAGCGCCAGGTGCGCACCTTGATCCATGGGTAGAGAAAATCAAGTAGAATTATGTAGACGACGACGATTCCTTCGGGCTAGTAAAGGTCTTTTTGGAGGAATTGCTGTCATTTTCAGATAATTCTGCACCGAGTTTAATGCGTCCGAAAAAAACCTTTTTCTCAGTTTTGGCCTTTGTTGCGGCACTTGCCGTGTTGCCCTCGGTATTCTTCGTGCTTGCCGTCCCGGAATCCATAGACAATGCAGTCGAATGGGTAAAGCGCCAGAGCCATGACTTTCCTCTGCAGCTGCATAAAGCTGCAAGGGCAGGAGATGTTGACAAGCTGAACGCTTTGATCAGCGCAGGAGAGGATGTTGAAGCCGTGGATTATTACGGCTGGACTCCCTTGCACGTCGCTGCAATGGCTGGAACCTTGGAGATCGCCGCTTCATTGGTTGGTGCCGGAGCGGAGGTGGAAAGCCGCACCGGCACCGGAAACACGCCACTGCACGTTGCCGCCGCTGAAGGCCAGGCAGACATGGTGGAGCTGCTCGTCAATGCAGGCGCCGATGGAAACACAGCCAATTACAAGGGACTGACCGCCATGCACGACGCGGCAGGCGGAGGACATCAGGAGACTGTCAAGAAAATGCTTGAGCTTGGATTGAAGATCGAGGGGGTGTACGATGTTCTCGGAACACCCATGTACATGGCGGCTCTTCAGGGCGATGCAGCGATGGTGTCTTTGTTCATAGCTTCCGGCGCAGAGGTTGACAGCGTGCATTACCAAGGGTTCACCCCATTGGCAGTTGCTTCGCGCCACGGACACTTGGATGTCGTTAATCTGTTGTTGGATTCGGGTGCGGCAGTGCATGGAAGGGCTTACGGAGAGTTACAAGCCCCTCCATTGTCAAAGGCCGCTCAAGCTGGACACCATGAAATTGTGAAGGCGCTGATCGGGGCAGGTGCTGATGTCAACCGTGAGTACATCAATGGCTATAAGCCTTTGCACCATGCGGCGACGCTGGGGTACGCCGAGATCGCCCAGACATTGATTGACGCAGGGGCTGACATCAACGACAAAGTAAATTTCCAATCAGAACCTCCCATTTACAACTCAGTCCTGTTTGGACACAATGAGACCGTGTCAGTGTTGCTGTCAGCAGGCGCAAGTCCAGACGGTAAGATTAAAGAAGAAGATGTATTCATTAATCGTCAAATCAGCTCGGCATCCAGAATGCTGTCACTGTCAACAGCGGAAGAGTCAGATTTACGTATTGAGCTAGGCAGCGAGGACATGCACAGGTCTTACTTGTATCATGCAATGATCGATGGTGATGAACAGACTTTCGCAACACTGTTGGAGGGGGGCGGGAACCCGGACACAAAGCACGTATTTGGTGCGACATTGCTACATTTCGCAGTGGATCGATATAACGACAAAGACAACATTGAGACGTTGTTGAAGTTTGGAGCAGACCCAAACAGCACGGACGTTGCAGGATCGACACCGTTGCATTATGCAGCCTTCATGGGCTATGAAGACACGGTAGAACTTCTTATTGGAGCAGGAGCTGATCCAAATCGACAAAACATCTTGGGAGTAACACCCAGTGATGCAACGAACTGCTTGGGACGCATGACTAACATTGGAGCACTCGGGCACAGTCCTGGCGACAATGAAATTAGCCAGTCTCGCAGTGACGCCATTGATGATTATTGCAACACAATGCTCGGTAACTCTCCAGCCTGGAAAATTCGGTTGCACTCATTCTTCGCACCGATGTTGTTATGGATTGACAGTTTGAGAGGGTTAGTCTCGCATCGTGCGCTCTTCGAGAAAACAAATTGGTGATTGCAATAGTTCGTTACGGATGATATTCCTGCCAGACAGTCTAGCACCAGACCGATAAATTAGGTGATTGCTTAAACTTCCGTAAAGGGGTTAGCAATCATGGATTTAATGGAGATCGGAAAATCCTCGCAGACGAGAGGACGGCGGAGGAGTAACTGCGGAAGGATGGGATCCTGCGGACGATCCCGGTCGGTGCCGACGCTTGCTGGCCGACCGACGTGTAGCAGTTGCGCAAATCGGTCGTGGACGCGGTCGTCCTGTCGGGCTGGCGGCAGGGCCGCCACCTGATGCGCAAGACCAGAAAGCTTCACGCCCGGGTGCGGACGGCGAGGCAGTACCGCCGCCATCCGGACCGCGTGGAGGAGTTTCTTTCTCACGCGAGGTCGGTGGTCAGCAAGGCCGAGGAGACCCATGGTTTGCTGCCTCATGCGGAAGTGCAGCCGGAGCTGCTCAAGAAGATCGATCACGCGCTGCGCCACGCCCGCCGCCTAGTCGGCCAAGTCGACCGCCGCGTGCTCTGCGGCGAGGTGATCCCGTACGGCGAGAAGGCGCACTCGCTCCACAAGGAGTGGGTGCGCTGGATCGACAAGGGCAAGGAGGGAAGGCCGCCGGAGATCGGCGTGCCGGTTGCGGTGATCGAGGACCAGCACGGCTTCATCCTCAACCACGTGGTGATGTGGCAAGGCGGCGACACCGACGCGGCGGTGCCGCTGGTCAAGGGAGCGGTCGAGCGCCACCCCGCGATCTACTCGTGCAGCTTCGACAAGGGCTTCTCGAGCAAGTCGAACATCGAAAAGCTCGACGGCATCCTCGGGCTCAACGCGATGCCGTTCCGGGGCTACCTCAGCAAGGAGAGGCGCGCGAGGGAGGAGGCCGAGCCCTTCGCCGCGGCCAGGAACAAGCACTCCCGCGTCGAGTCGGCCGGCAACTTCCTGGACAACCACGGCCTGGACCGGGTGCGCAGCCGCAGCGGACGCGAAGGCTTCGGACGGAACGTCGCAATGCCCATCCTTGCGGGAAACGTCCTCAGGCTCGGCAAGATGGTCATGGACCGCAGGGCCGCCGCCGCCAAGCGGCGCAAGCGAAAACGACAGGCCCACTGAGGGGCTGACCCCCTCGCATCACGGCCCCTGAAGCAGGGGCCGCCGGGAGAGCCGTGACCGCGCGGCAGGAATTCGGCGCTTTGCAGCCCTGGTCCGCCCTTTAAGGCGGAAATCGACGGCTTCAGGCAGGACTGAAGGCGAGATTCAAGTCGGAAATCGGTCTGCTTCTGCGAAAATCGGGGGGTTTTCGGGCAGGCACTAGTTTATTTCGAACATTTTCTTGTGCATATTTATAGCCATTATTAGTCTAGGATCGATCGTGAGCGCCATAGCTGATTTAAAATCTCTTTTCGCTTTATCTCTGATTTTTCTCATTCCATAAACTAGTCCGCGGCAATAATAGCTCATGGCAATTAAATCATCTAACTCGATTGACTGATTAAATTCTTCCAATGCATTATCAACCTCACCTAGTAACGCATATATTTGACCGCGCCCAAGATGACCTTCAGCTGCAGATTGAACATATTTTGTTGCTTCAGTATAATCAAGAAAGGCGTTGTTGTATAAGCCGTGTTCGTTCTTCATCTTCGCTCGCATCAAGTACGTTCGATAGAGCATGTGCCTGTTATTGATTACAATATCCATTTCCTTAATTGCTTCTAGTCTTCTTCCCAGACTTGACTTTGCAACAGCAATACCAACCCGTACATCCAAGCTCCTAGGCATTAGTTCTAATGCTTTTTCGTATTCTGATAATGCATGCTGCCATGCTCCTGTATTTCCTAATGCATTTGCACGGTTGAAATATGCAAGACCTAAATTTTTGTCAAGATCAATGGCTTTGTTATAGTCCTTAATTGCCTGTGGGAAATTACCAAAGCATGCATACGCCATTCCTCGGCATGTATATATTGTTGCCTGTTTTGGATCTAAATCGATTGCCTTATCATAATATTTGATCGCGTCATCATATTGTTTCTGTATGACGCAATAATAACCTTTTTGCAATAGACTACTAATTGCTTCATTTGTCGTTGCAAAGGATAGAAACCTATCAACTACAGCACCTTTTTTTTCGAATTCCAAGACCTTATTATAGATTTTTTCTGCTACTGTCTCAGGTGTTTCTTTTATGGTTTCCATGCGAGACAAATGACTGACTGTGGTTGGAATTTCCACACCGTCATCCAGCACCACAATGGTTTCAACGCCTTTGGCCAAAGCATCTGGGCTTTGTGCGCTATTCAGCTCAAGCATAGGAAACTCCTTTGATGTGTATTCTTTTGAGATAAAGGCAACAACAAATTTCACTGAGGAGAACTTCTCCTTCAGAAAGTGGCGCAAGTCCCTGCCTAGAGACTGGGACATATGACACGGAAACTTGAATATTGGCCGCTGATCGCCCAGCATCCGCAATAGGAAGCTTTCCACTTGGGTTACATAGTGTTCGTTCTCACTTGCGTATGAGAGTGCAATGCTGAATTTCTGCATAGAGCTTGTCCCCTTTTTCACGAACGATGATTATATCATGAAGTGATCCAAAACAAGATTGATCCCTGCAGCACCCGATTCCAGATAATGTCACATGGGCACCTCAATTTATCCTACCTTTCAGGCTCTCCAGCTGAAAATCTGCCCTCGCGGGAGTCAAAATCTCTCTCTGTTAGGCCGTTGCAGGCCTTGAAACCTGTATTACGGCCCTTCCGGGTCTAAATTCCGGGGGTCGGGCGCAGCCCCTCCCCCGGGCCGCCCAGGCGGCCGCGTTTTCCGGCCGTCCTTGTGCGAGAAGATAGATCGCTTGCTACATGTTGTAGGCGAGGGCCTTGAGGAACAGGTCGACGCAGGCGCACCGCAGTCCGACGCTTCACACCTGCTTGCCCCCGATCTCGTTCACCAGCGAGGCATACACATGCTCCACACGGTCCGAAACCGTGAGTTTCGCTTTTGGCGCCGCTTGTCCGCCTCGCTGAGCTTCCTGTGCCGGCAACACTTGCGGTTGATCATGCTCACCAGGCCCTTGCGCGACAGCAGCCTCTCGATCTCAGCCGAGCTGCAGGCACTGTCGCCGAACACAAGCGGACTCTCGTATTCACCCGCACCCTCTCGTCAAACGGCCCGAACACCTGGCTGTCGTACCCCGAGGCTGGCGTGACCACCGCACTCCATATCAGCTTGCAGCCCGCGTCCACGAGCGTGTGCATTTTGAAGCCGTAGATGTCCTTGCCGTTCTTCTTGAGCCACCGCGCGTCGAGGTCCTTCTGCCGCAGCTTCGCCGGCTTGCCTTTACCAATCCTCCGGAGTGCCGCCGCCCTTGATCGTCTTGTTCTCGTCGCGGCTGTTGCGCTGCACCAGTGCCTTGACTGTCGTCGAGTCGACGATATGGTCCTCGGGCGCAACAAGTCACGCCTCCGCCAGACAGGCGTTGAACTCCGCGAACTGGCCCTAGATCGCCTCGCCCAGAGCGTCACGGCACGTCCGCAGCGTCTTCGCTCTCGGAGCGCCGGAGTTCGATTTCACCCCGATGAAGCGCATCAGCGGCAGACCCACGCGCAGATCCGAAGTCAGCTTCTCGTCCGACAGGTTGTTCAGGCTACCCATCACCAGAGCCTTGATCATCATAGCCGCGTCCCAAGGTGTGCGGTCCGATGCCGTCTTGAGCTCGCTCAGCTGCGAGCGCCGTGCCCGCTCCGGCCTCGAGCGGAACCGCACCCACGGCACCTCGTTGAAGCCCGACATCTTATCCGGACCCAGCTCGTCTAGGAACTCGCACGCCTCCGAGATCATAGGGTCCATGCCTGCCTGTTGCATCTTCTATTACCATGGTCTGTGCTAGATCACGGGTAAATTGAAACACATCTCGAATCATCTTGCCAAATCTCTGGTGAAGTCAATTTTGGAACCCATCATGGGAAAAAATAGAAGTGCCATGCATATTGGCATCCATTAGTGTAGAATTCCAACTTCAGCACACCGCCCTTTCTCAGTTTCCGCTAATGACACTCAACAGAACAGAACCAAAATTCTTGGAGGACGGATTTCGCTGTCCTCATTGCAACGTAGACGCCCACCAAGTGTGGTCGCGTTATTCCAGACAAGCCAACAGGCTAAAAGAGGAAGTCCTCTCTCAGAACTTAGATGCGATGTTGCGTCATTTACCCGTTGACTCCATGTACTCGCTTCCTGCTACACAGGATCGAGGAGACATGCACAAGGAAAACAAGAGGACAAAGCTGTTCGTTGCGATCTGCCAGCGCTGCTATGAATATTCTGTTTGGATCGAACAGAAGGACAAGAAAATGATGGTATTCCCCGATTCGTCGGTAGAACCATTGTCCGAACATGTCGATGAGGGCATACAGGATCTCTACCGTGAGGCGGCCAGCATCTACACCAGATCTCGGCGCGCGGCCACTGCGTTGCTACGGTTGGTGATTGAAAAATTGTGCAAGCGAATTCTTGGGCTTCCTGATGATTCACCTGATCGTCTGAATGATATGATCAAAAAAATTTCCAAGGAATTCAACTTTGATCCGGAAGTCATCAAAGCCATGAAGAACACTAAGTCCCTCGGAGACAAGGCTGCCCATGGTGGAGTAATTAACCTGGATGATCCTGATGAGCCATCAGTCCTTTTTTGGCTGGTCAGATATATCGTCCAACGCTGCATAGTCGATGACATCGAAGCCAAGCGCCTCAACAAGACAATTGAAAAGTCACGCCGGCAACATGAAAAGAAGGGGAAATGAACCCTACTATCGATCTCGATGCAATCCAAACGATGGGTCAACTGTGTTTTGCAAGCATTGCTCAATAGCAGGTCAACGGCTTTCTCGTCCCTCCGCAGACATGACGCCAAGTCCAATGCGATTCCTGCACCGAATCTCTTCGCCACGCTGGCATCGCCTCAGTGATCTCCAGCAGACTTTTCGGTTTTCTTGTTGCAGATGTTATTGTCGCCAATAGAGTATTGAGTCAAATACTCGTGTTCGTGGTCGACATAAATCCCAAAATCCTTCTTCCACCTGATCACCGCCAGCGCAGCGTTCAGCGCATTCAGCTCGGAAAACATCAACGTACGCGAGTATAAATTTTCACTAACTTTGCCCTCATTCCCTGCCTCCTGTGTCTTTGCGATTTCTGAGAAAAATCCAGGAGCTGTGACTCTCAACGATCCGAATATCCTGCCATTGGATTCTGAGATCGCCATGCCAACATCTACAAAGGGAATGTTTGCAGAAGTCAAGTATTCCAGAATAGGCTTTCTGCCGCTCTCGTTGTCGATGCAAACGAACACGTAACTCAGTCCTGTCAATCTTTGCAAATTCCCAGCATGAATTATCTCAGGAAGGACCTGTATATTCTTGTGCACTTCAGAATACAACTTAGCGAAATAATCCACTTTACTTTGCTCTTTCTCGATTTCGCCCAAGGACGCGGCACCAGGACTCCTAAATGCATTTTTCTCAAAAAACACATCGTCATCGCAAATCAATATCTCCTTCACAGGAAGCATTGCAATGAAATCCAACACATACGAACCGGTTCCGCCGATTCCGACAATTCCGACCCGCTGATCCTTCAGCAACTGAGTAAACTTCTCCGTGCCTGCGCTTGATTCAAGGGAACGATGATATGCCAATCTTTCCTTCAGTATTTCAACTGTGTTTTCTGTTGTTGCCTGGTCGATTTCATCTTTCCACACCCTGGTGATCAAGGAAATGTAGTGAATCATTTTTTCGTACAAGCCAGGAAAGCCGCAGTCAGGCTTGCTGGAAAGCCTGTACTTTGCGCTGATGCTGCCGAACTGCCTCTGCTCAGTTACGACGTTAACTCCCTCGATTGTAGCGGGTTGATCCTCTCCCGCCAAGTAGACGACATGATGATCTGGTTGACCGGCAGGGTCAGTTGCGGAGATCAGATCTCCTTTCGACAGCATCATTGTCGTGCTCCGGTATTGTATCCCCGGAACGACAAAATAGCCGTCCCGGGGAAACGATTCGTAGCCGTCCTCCAGCAGCCTGGCGACTACGCTGTCCATCTCTTCAGGATGCAGTGGTCTTCTGTATCGTGAAGGACAGGTACATGCCCTCTTGCAACTCCAGCTCCCCAGTGAATGCCTTGGGGTCGCTGTCCTTGCCTGTGCTGAGGAACACCGTGAACGGCTGCTCGACTTCCGCGAGCTTGCCGATGAGGGCCACAGTGATCTCCGTGCCGATCGGCAGGGAATGCGTCTTGCCTTCGATCTCGATGCTCTCCTTGGACTTGTCCTCGCCTTCCTTGCGGTCGCCGGGGCCTCGGCCTTCGGAGCCGTCTATGCCGGGGTCCTCGGACTGTGTGCCTTGCTTTTCTTCATTTTTCATGGTTAAACCTCCTTTATGCGGGTGGTTGCTCTACTATATATGGCCGCTGAAATAGCTTTTCAACCCCCTCAGACGCAACATGTGGGATTTTCCGCATTATCAATGAGATCGGCAAATTTCCGTCGCCTAGACCAGCTGTTGCTGCCTCAACTCGTTCGACAGCGGGCAGCCGAAACCAGGCGAACCATCCAGCAGGGATGAAAGCGGGACGCTTCGGAAACAGTCGCTGAGGCATGGCCAGGCCACCGGATTCCGACCTCGGCGGCACTTGATGACATCCATTCTTCGCGCATCCTGGGATACTGTTGCGAGCTACGTCGCATACCCAGTCAGCATATGCTCCTTCTTTCCCCATTTCTCAAAGGCACTGCCATCTTTTCCCATGGTTGCGTCCAAACTGGACTTGCCAACGATTTGGAAAAACGACTCGAGATGTGATCAATCAGCCCATGGCCAAGCGCAGATCAAGGAAGCCGAAAATGCAACAGACAGACATGGGCCCGACGATGTCGGAGGCGTGAGAGTTCCTGGACGGGCCGGGTCCGGACAAGCACTCGGGCTACAACGAGGTTCCGTGGGAGCGGTTCCGCGCCAGGCTGGAGGAGGCGTGGCGGAAGCCGGCGAGCGAGCGCAAGGCGGCGTCGGGCCAACCGCCGCGGGACGCGGTGATGATGTTCATGGCACTGGTGATGGGTCGCCGAACAGCCTGTCGGACGAGAAGCTGGCGTTGGAGCTGCGATCGGACCTGCCGCTGATGCGCTTCATCGGGGTGAACACGAACTTCGGCACTCCGAGAGCGAGGACGCTTTGGACGTGCCGCGTCACGCTGGGCGAGGCAATCGAGGACCTGTTCGCGTAGTTTAACGAGTGCCTGGCTGAGGCGGGCCTTGTTGCGACCGAGGGTCACAACGTCGACTCGACGTCGGTAAAGGCTCCGGTGCAGCGCAACAGCCGTGACGGGAACAATACGATCATGGGCGGCGGCACGCCGGAGGGCTGGAGGGACAACCTGGCGAAGCTGCGGCAAAAGGACCTCGACGCGCGGTGGCTCAAGAAGAACGGCAAGGACACCTACGGCTTCAAGATGCACACGCTCTTGGACGCGGGCTGCAAATTGATCCGGAGCGTGGTGGTCACGCCGGCATCGGTGCGCGACAGCCAGGTGCTCGGGACGCTGGTCGAGGGGGCGGGAGAAAACGAGAGCCCGCTTGTGTATTGCAACAGCGCCTACAGCTCGGCTGAGATCGAGGGGCTGCTGTCGCGCAAGGACCTGGTGAGCATGATCAACCGCAAGGGCTGCCGGCACAAGAAGCTCAGCGAGGCGGACAAGCGGCTCAACGGCAGCAACGCACGGGTCCGCGTCCGCGTGGAGCATGTGCATGCCTCGCTGGTCAACGAGATCGGGGGCAAGCAGGTGCGAAGCGTCGGGCTGCGGCGCGCCCGCGTCGACCTGTTCCTCAAGGCCCTCGCCTACAACACGCAGCACGCAGCCCGCCTTCTCACGCAAGAATGGCCGGAAGCCGCGGCCGCCTAGGGCGGCACGGGGGAGGGGTGCGCCCCGACCCTCGAAAAAAGGCCCCGAAAGGCCGCGAAACAGGCTTCAAGGCCTGCAACGGCCAGTCTGAGAGGGAATTTGACTCCCGCGAAGTCGAGTAATCGGCTGGTGAGTCAACAGTGTGTTGGATAAAATGAGGTTCCCAACATTTTGGGCTAGTGATATAATCGATTATCCGCCAGCAAGGATAATTCAAACACTCAGAATATATGAGTCCGGAAGAGATTAAGCAAAGCATTCTCCTGCACTTACAGAATTATTGGGACAAGTACTGGTCCGATGATTCTGTTGGTCTCTGTCCCCTGTGCGTGAAGCACGAGTGCGAAGAGTCGCAGCGCGACTCAGGATTCGTACTGTCACCCATACTAACCGCCAAGCCTATGGCAGACCCCACTCCATACGACATTTCGCAGTACAGTGCGATATGCATTATGCATGGGTGGCAGGTTCGAATTAAGGTGACTGATCATCACCTTGTGTCAGTAATCCTTAGTGAATGCCTACAAGAACTTGCTGAGGATATGGTATTGGGAGTTAGAGAGCAAATTGAACAACAAATGTTGTACAAACTACTTAAAGACATTAATGAAACCCCTACCAAAGCGATTTCTAAATCTACAACCAGCCTACAAGATGTATTTAAGGAAATTACTGCCGCTGATGTTGAACTGTCAGAGCAACAATATCCAGAATATGGGCGATGGATAATCATCGATGCAACAATGAAACGTGCATTACAAAATACTAGAGTCGCTTCCGAATCCGATTATATCAGAGATCTAGCTCTGAATTGCAAAGCTCCATACCAAGGATTCAATTTCTACACCTTGGACACAAATAGATTTAGCAGCCCTTTCAGAAATATCTTGAACGACAGGCTAATTTTCTTCCATGAAAAAGCAGTGGGATGCGCATATTCAAAAAACCTCGCAGTGACTATTGCAACATCTGCGCCATCCAATACATACTTTGATTGCGAACTGCGATTTGGGACAGTCACTAATGCAGGTGCCGGGACTGGTCAAATTGTCATTCCGGCACCAATAAAAATCTCGTCCGGCTCGTAAACACAGCACTCTGGTCTGATACACATCAAATAGTTGAGTCTACCGTATAATCCTAGGTGCTGTTCCTTCAGAAAAAATTTACAAGCACGGCAGAATCCTTACCACACAGTTAAATAATATACATCGAAACAATGACGATTGATTTGACAGCACAACAAGTTCAGGAGATGATCGATAATGGAGAGAACTCCAAAGTTGAGTTCAAGCAAGATATTGATCAGAACAATCAGCACAAACTGGTTAAGGTGCTAGTAGGCTTCCTGAATTCCGAAGGGGGAACGATCATCCTCGGCGTCACAGATGGCGGGCAAGTGTCAGGAATTGCTCTAGAAAAACTAGAGCAAAAGATAATCAATGTTTCGCAGGACTTGATTGTGCCATCTGTGGATCCAAATTACAAAGATTTCAAGAATTTTAGGGATGGTAAATCCATAGCGACCGTAACAGTAGAACGAGGAAAAACTGTTCATGCGTTTGTAGAAAGCAAGAGAAAAGAATACCTTGTCCGAGTTGGAACACATACTCATGAACTAAATATAGATGCGCTAGGCAGGCTCTTTCAGGAACGTAAAGCTGTGCATGCAGAACGACAGATAATTCCGGGAACTTCAATTATGGATTTAGATCTCCGGCGGGTAAGCAACTATTTTCTAGATCTTCGAAACCCAACCATGCCTACAAAAGAGGAGATTGATCAAATATTACACGCAAGATCTGTGCCCGTGAATCCAGAATATCAGAACCGGCAAGTACCTGTCGAACAAAGTGAATTGCAAGAATTGCTTACGAACACAAAGATGATGACTAAAGAAGGCGTAACAATGGCAGGAATTATGCTATTTGGTTCTGATCCAACAAACTATTTGTCCAATGCCAGAATAGATGCAACAGAGTATTCTGGAACAGACAATGATAACGAAAAAAGTAGGCAGATAATTAGCGGGCCTATGACACCATTATTGGGAAATGGAAGAGAAGTTGAAGAATTAGGACTGGTTGAAAAATCAGTAAATTTCGTCTCAGGTGTCACTGATAAATATCCCGAGGAGATCGTCCGCGAAGCCATTGTTAATGCCTTGGTCCACCGCGACTACATGTTTCTAGGGTCAGATATTGAGCTTTCGCTTTACTGCGACCGATTAGAAATCATCTCTCCTGGTCGTCTATTTGATGGCGTAACCATAGAAAGCATGTCAAAAGGAGATCGTGCCACTCGAAATCAATTGCTACAGGAGGTCATGAAAGATTACTGGTATCTTCAACATAACGGTAAAGGCGTGCCAAAAAAAATTATTGAGGGAATGAGGAATCACAACTGCACAGAACCACAATTTGTAGAAGAAGAGCGAAAATTAATCTTAAGGTTGCTTGCAGGCCAACAAACACAATGCTGACAATCGCATACGCACCGCATATCATTTCGATAACCGCATTCAATCTGTCACATGATGATTAGAGCAAATTATCCGAACAATAATCTTAAACTTTCTATAATACTAGGGCCTAGCCAATAAAGGCAAGGTCAGAATTAGAGTTTCCGGGTGAATCATATCTTGTCCAACGGATGAAAGGAGCAAGCGTTAACGTATCATGCTCCATTGAACACAAGCTGCCCCTTGGCAAGGGCGATCATTCAGCCGTCGGCAGGATGGTGATGGTGTACGAAATACTCGACGTACGGCCATCATGCAAGCGTCAGACAGCATTCTCGGAGCCTTCGGCAACGGCCGCGGGCTGAGCAACTCTTGCTTCGTCGGGACATTCGTCCAGATTTTCCTGAGCTCAAGCGACTGCCTTGCGAAGGGCGTGCCAAGCAAACTGTCGCTGCCATATTTATTGGATGGGAAGTCGGAGGCGGACGAGAATCCGAAAGGTCGATGATATGGTTGGCAGGATGGTTTCTCGGTGCCTGCAAGTTTTCCCGAAGGGATAGTGCCGCGTGATTGACGTTGACGGGCAGAGGGGATTTGACCGAAGGAGTGAATCGAGCGAAACAACAAGGGAGAGCAATCGCTGATGCACACACAACGTAATTTAACTTGGGAACTGGGAAGATTGCTGCTAGCCGGTTGCCCCGGTCATCAGCACGGTGGGGACTGGACGCTCCGATGTCCAGGAGGCGGCACCGGGACTTCACGGCGGGCAAATGCAGCGAACAGAAACGCTGAGAGGATCTTCAGAAGCCAGAAGCCAGTGGCGGACTTGGTGATAAGGCACAACCCACGGCACGGAGAGACCAGACCCCCAGACGGGATCTGGGATGAGGGCTGGGAGGGTCGTCGAGACCTACAAGGCCGGGACGCAGTTGGTAACGCGACAAAGATACAGAGCACAGTGTGCGGCCGCCTCGAGCCATTATTTGAAGTCCATTTCCTTAAGATCGGTCCCAGGGGATCTAGTGCAAGTTGCTCGACGGACAGAATGCGATCTCGACGAGTTTGGCCTGGATTAGGGCCCATGATCTGCGGGAGATGTACAACCGCTAGGCTGGCGAATGCGAGAACCGGATCAAGGTATTCGGCTCGGACCCCGCCGGAATTAGTGTGTTGTCGTCGAAGCTCGGCCCAACCGCGTTCTGGCGCACTAGAAGGCGAACGCCCACATCCTGTTCATGTTCCTGTACCGACAGCTTTTCCGTTGCTGGAGTCCGCGCCTCAAGTAGTTGTTCCGCCTCAAGTTGAAGCACGTTCCGTGCAGCCTCGTCAGGAGCAGCCGATAGACGCCGCTTCGCATCCACAACGATACCAGGCATCGCCAGCTGATCAAATGGTGCCGCAAGCTCTGCGAACCCCTTTGCGCCCTGAGTCGCACAACGCCGGAAGGCGGACCCAACCGAAACACAACCAGACTGCAAATGGGCAGTGTTACCCTTGCGTGCATTGACCCCCCACCCCCAGATATCAGATATGCGGGAAGTGGACTTGAGAACGTGATTTTAGGGCTATTTCTGGCTGAGCACATGATTTGGGACCAATAATTCCAGTGCCAATAATCGAAATCGGGCACTGGCAGGATCAATCGGTCAAACAGCGATAATTACCATGACACAACATGAGAAAATCAGAAAGATCCAAGGGCTATCAAGCATAATGGGTATTTGTGTATAATATATCAGGCAAACCCAATGAAGAACCAGATGGACTATTCCAACAGCATGGCGATCAGCGGCTTTGAGCCCTTGGTGGGCAAAGAGTATGCCGCTTGGCTGGAAATTCGACCGAGAGTCGGCGAGGTCGAGTTGCTTGACTCAGATTGTGCCCGCATCGTCATGCCTTTGGGAGACGACAAGAATTCTGTCCTAGTGGAACAGAAGATTGGGGACGAGACCAACGTCTCGAAACACTCTAATGCAGAAAGTGCAGGCTATTTCATTGGCGGGATTGTTTCTCATGAATATGGCATTAATTGGGATGATAAACTGCAACAGGAATTTGTTAGCACTCTATCTCACAAACAAAAAGCACTAATTCTGCAACTAAGAAACAATAACCCCGACATACGAATCAAGGACGATTATACTGGTGACTTACCTACAAATGTATTTCGTAGCAGGAATCCTTTCATTCATATTGTGGTTGCAAACAGCAACAAAAACGACCATATCTATTCGATGATCAGGGTGACAAATACTGATATCGAGTTAAATCAATACGAAGGCACAGATCATAAAATACTTTGGACTTCTGAATATAGCAATTATCTGAGTTACCGAGACGAAGTAATCAAGCAACTTGTCGCGTCTACGTCTTCAAATCGAGAAAAAAAACTAGAAACAGGTGATATTCACAACTTAGCAGGTCGAATATTTGCCGCAAAAACGCATTACAATCCGAGCTATAGCATTCCGAGAACGGAATACACTTGGATTATCTGACTCGCATCCGAGAATCAGATATTGCCGCCTTTACAGCGTTCCATCAGTAAATTGGGTGACTTCGACGTAGCCGCAGAAAATACACAGTGCGGCTCTCTTAATCTGGTGCCGGACAAAAAACATGAGATACAGCCAGAGACTCGGACTGGAGCAGCAACTGATCGGAATCTACTCGCCTTATTTCAACGTGCAGCACATTTCTAAAATAAGGGCACGTCAATTTATCCTACCTTTCAGGCTCACCAGCTGAAAATCTTCCCACGCGGGAGTCGAATTCCCTCTCAGGCTGGTCGTTGCGGGCCTTGAAGCCTGTTTCGCGGCCCTACCGGGCCTATGCCCGGGGGTTGGGGGGCTCATCCCTCCCCCGGGCACCCTAGGGGCAGACGCGGTTTCCGGCCATCCTTGCGCGAGAAGGCAGGCCGCGTGCTTCATGTTGCAGGCGAGAGCCTTGATGAACTTGTCGGTGCGGGCGCGCCGCAGGCCGACGCTTCGACCCTGCTTGCCGCCGATCTTGTTGACCAGCGAGGCATACTCGTGCTCCACGCGGACGTGGACCCTTTATTGCGGCTGTTGCGCCGCTTGTCCGTCTCGCTGAGCTTCCTGTGTCGGCAGCCATCGCGAGAATTAGTAGGCGCAAATACCCTCAATCTAGGTGTAACATATCTGTGGCTTGTTCCAATTCCATTGACCTAGGCTTGACCATGTCGAGTCGCAATATTTCAAGGCAAGGACATGCTCACTGTACCTCAGGCGAGACTGATTAACGGAATTATTGACGTGCCTAGAAGGGTTGACTATACTGTTTGTTGTGCATATATTCAGCAACATGGACATCACGAAGATCCTACCAAACGTGTGCCCTTGCTATGGCACAGACAATGCCAACCCGTTATACGAGCCTCGAAAGGAAGGCGGCGTTTACGCCATCGGCACCGAAATGTTCAGGCCATTCCCTGGCTACAAGCCCGGATTTTTCGACTTCTTCCCTCCTGGAAAGATGGTTTTCAGACCCGTCTACGTCGGGCGCGCAGGAAACCTGTTGGAACGCTACAGGGACCATTCGCCTGGTGGAGAAGAGGATGATGAGTTGAGGGAATTCCTGCAAGATAACCGCAGCAGAGCGAAATTCAGATACGAATACGTGTGGTACGAAAGTGACAGAATAAGGCTGGAGAGGAAGCTGTACGATCATTACAGGCCGAAGTTCAACGATACTCGACCATAAACGAAGCTGAACTGATGGGCCGCAACGAGGCCTGTGTTCCAAGCCAACATCGGCTGGTCCGGGATTGCTTTGTGAGGGTTAGAACCTAAACTTGAATTGCTTGGATTCATGCATATAATCGATCCATGGACCTCATAACACTGCTCCCTTTCGTTCACCTACTCAGTGGGTTCTATTCCCCGCCAGCCCTGCCTGGCGTATACGCCATCGGCTACTGGGAGTACTCACCCCTCGCCGGCAGGCAAGTCTTCGTGCCAGTCTACATTGGCGAGACGAACAACCTCTTCAGGCGCTTCAGGGAGCATTCTCCCTACAGAGAGCAGGACTGGGAAATGCGAAATTTCCTGATCCGATACCGAAACTGGCTGGAATTCAGGCATGAACGTGTGTACTTTCCGAGGATTCGAAAAAGGATGGAAAAACAGCTGATTGCATTCCATCAACCTCGATTCAACAAAACACATCAGAGCGCCTGGAACTCGTATTGGATGGCGACTTGGAACCCGTACATGTGAAATCAGTTCCACGGCGCCAGCACCGGCTCCGCGTGCCAGGGATCTCGTTTCCGGCGGTCACGTCTAAGTGCATCAATACACTGCGGCGTCGGGTACTTGCGGCGAAGCAATCCATCCTGCCTTGCAAGCCTGCGTAGCCGCGCTGCCTGCCGGACCTTCCGGTCTTCGCCATTACTCGTCTTGGCCGACCTGGATATCGGAAAACCGCTACTCGCTCGAATTCGGCGGCCAATGGCATAGAATACGCCGCTGACCGGGTACGCCCTTTGCGTCCCGGCCAGCACGGCGCACTTTGGCACGCTTTTACATTGTCACAGGGCAGGCAAGGACCACGTTGACGTGACCGACAGGACCACCACGGGAAGCGCGGGCAGGCGCGGCGCATGGCGCCGCGGAGCCCAGGGCGGCTTCGTCCAGGTCCTGCTGCTCGTGCTCGTCATGTTCGGGATCACCACCTTCGGGGTGGTGAGCTTCCAGTCCGAGATTCTCGAGCGGGAGGCCAAGGCGGCCAAGGTGACGCCCGCCGCCCTCTCCCAGGCCCGCAAGGCCATAATCGACTACGCGGTCAACCCGCCGAGCCCGCCGTTCAAGTTCAGCGGGAACGTCTCGATCAGGCCGCTTTACAACGTGTTCAACGCGCACGTCGTCGGCACCTTCAACGACGACATGATGGTTCCGTTCCGGCCAGGGCAGTTGCCGTGCCCGGACAACGTGGGGGACTTCCAGTTGGTCTCCCCGTTCGCCGTGAGCGAGACCGGCGCGGGTTCCCTGGACGTGCCCGACGGCCTTGACTCGTTCAACGACCTGTCCCTTGACGGGGTGTCGGACCCGTCATTCGTCCTGTGCTCCTCCAGGTCGAGGACAGATCCGCTGGTCACCGACAGCTCGTTCGGCCGGCTTCCGTGGCGCGAGTACAACGACTACGCGAGCTTCATCAGGGGGGCCGGATCCGGCGACATACGCAACGCCAACGGCGACAGGCTTTGGTACGCCGCGTCCTACAACCTGCTGGACACGGTGCGGCCGCTGAACAACTACAAGCTGACGCGGGTGCTGGACGACTGGCTCTCGGTGGACATCGTGGACCATCCCCACGACCCCTCGGGCGACACGGTCACGACGACGATAGACGGCCTGGCGGCGGTGGTGATCTCGCCGGGGGTGCACGAGGGGCAGCAGGAGGGGTACTGGGACGAGTACAGGCCATCCCTTACCGAGAGGCCGAGCCTGGGCAGCCCGGACGCATCCAACCCGGCGTTCGCGCTGGACCCGGACAACCAGGACGGCGACAGGCGTTTCGTGCACAACGCGGGCAACGCGGACGCGACGATGGACCAAGTGGCTTACGTGCACAGGGAGGAGATCCTGGATGCGTTCTCGAGGCAGGACGCGGACCCGCACCTGGACGGGATAAGCCAGGCGCTGAGCGACTTCTACGAGCGCAACCGGCACCTGCCGGACCCGGCGACGTTCGAGTCGTCGAACTCGGAGTACATCATCAGGCGCTTCGGTCGGCCTTCGAAGGGGGTGAACAGGCATCTTTACGACAGTAGGCCGGTGGATTACGCAACGTTCCCACCCCCTCCTGGCTCACCCCCCGGCGCTCCCGACATTATGGTGCCCCTCGGAGCGAACTTCTTCCCGCCGTTCGACATGGAGGACTTCGAGCGCCTGCAGGGAGGGCGGGTGCAGTATGAGTTCTCGCCGGCCTTCATGGACGGAGTCAACTACGACGCAGAGATCGGCTCCTCCGTGCGCGCGGTCGGGCTGCTGCCTGCCGGCGAGGTTCCGGCTGTGTACGTCCCTAACTGGGTTGCCGGCCGGGTCTCAGTCCAAGACGGGATGGGGTCAGCGATCGGCAACTTCCAGCTACCGCCGGTCAGCGAGTTGTTCCACGAGAACGGAGAGATGTCCCTGCCCACGTCATCAGGGCCGGTGGAGTGGATAGCGGTAATCGAGGCCAACACGCCGCTGCAGCTCGCGGCGCCGGTGCACACCTCGCCCGAGCGTCCGACGAACCTCTCCTCAACGGGAACGAGGACCATAAGCACCCTTGTCACGGCCCCGGCGACAGTCATCATGACCACACGGATCGGCCCTCCATTCGAAATACAGGTGCCCGCAACCTCTACATTGGTCATGGTTAACATCGGCAGGAACACGCCCCCGGACCAGTCCGTCGACCAGGAGTTTCAGTATTGCATACCCATCCCTGCGGGCACCCCCGTAGCCCCGACAGGTTCCCCGCCCGCCTGCGCTCCCGGAGCCACCTACCCGATCCAGACCGGCAGGAGGACCATACCGTTTCGGGTTCCGTTCATAAGCAACGAGCTTACGCTTGCGACAAGCGCCGGGCGAGGCGACAGCAACTACAGGAGCTTTTCCGGCGACTTCAACGCACTGTTCGCGGACCTGCGCCCGGGACACGCCGGCAACCTCGCGGAGCTGGGTTACGACATCAGGCTGCCGGCGGGGACGTTCATCAAGACGACGGTCGCGGTCACGATCTTCGGGTCGGACAGGCAGATCAGCATCTTCACTCCCGACCCACGGATGCCGGCGGTCTTCACCCGAGCGATCGACACGAGGCACGCATTCCCGATAATCCCGTCCGACGACGCGTTCTTCAGCTACGGCGTGACAAGGGACCTCGGGGACATCACCGTTCCGGGGGCCGTGATTCCCGACCTTGCGGTCCCGGCGATGACGCCGATCGCCTCGGGCTCGCAGGGCCTGCTGCCGACGCCGCCGCTGCCGAACCAGATACCCTTCCTGAACTCTGCCGTGGCCTTCAACCACTACGAGAGCGACCCCTACCCGTTCGACGAGGTGCTGCCGATCTTCGGCGAGTACTCCGCGGCCAGGGGCGGGACCCTGCCGAGGCCGTTCGGGCGGGCGATCGGCTCGCCGCAGTACATCGACAGGACGCAGCACGAGGTGCTGATGATCACCGACCCGAACGGGGCGTACGGCTACTTCCCGGCAGAGGTGACCATGCACCCGATCTTCGACCGGAACATCAACCAGCCGCGCAACCTGGACCCGGACGAGAACGCCCCGAGGGAGATCACATCCCCTGCGAGACTGCGGATAATCGGGTCAGAGGGCACGGACGGCGAGTACCTGGCGACGGTGCACCCGTACCCGATCAGCGACGGAGAATCGGTGATCGCGCCGACGAGGCTGACGCTCGAGGGCAAGGTCACGATGCCGCACGACACGACGTTTTACTACCCTGCGGGGGCGATGGTCCCGCTCGGGGAGCAGCGCTTCAGCCACGGGGCGACCGGCAGGCTGTTCGGCTTCTACAACCGCAACGCGCCCAGGAGCCTGCGCCCGCCGTCGCAGCTGTACGGGACGAACACGGGCCCGCTGCCGGGCAGGAGCGCTGTTGCGCACCTGCCGCCGGGAGCGGTGATCGAGAACGTCGACGTTGCCAACGGCATCATCCTTCCGGACGGGAGCGAGCAGTCGGGCACAGAGGTCCGCGCGCGCCTGACGCTCGTCAACGGCGGGCAGCTGAGATACTCGCAGCTGCTGCACCACGACGACGGCGATTTCTCGATGGTCCCGCAGACCTGGGGGCAGGCGGGCTTTAGGATCGAGTCGATGGGGATGGGGCTGGTTAGCCCGAACGACTTCCCGGAGCCGGTGGGCGACACGCTTTACGACCTGTTGCTTTCGTACATGACGGACCAGCCGGTTGTTGAGCGGGACAGGATCGTAAACTTCCTGGGAACGGACTACGTGGTGTGCGATGTCGGACGCGGCATATCAGTGCCCCTGCCCGCCTCCTATCCGGTCACTCCGTTGCCCTCGGGCTTCATAGTTTGGGGCGGTTTCGATGTCGGAGACGATTCCACGGGCCTTCCATTGAGCACGATCGCCAGTTGCACCAGCCCGTTCAGAGAGACAATCTCAGGCGCCCCGACTAACCCGTCACAAGTCGTCTACGGCAGCCGGGTGCGGACCAACCTGACGAATGACCCGCACCACAACGGCTTCCACGTATACCCGTACCACAACATGGTGGTGCCGATGTCGCGGAGGATGGGTCCGTTCGCGAGGTACGACACCGCCTCGGTGACCATACAGGCAGACATAGCGGGCACCACGCCCGTCGAGATGACCCTGCTTTCGCTGACCATCAGGACCCCGTCGTTCGAACCGCTCAACCCGGCCGACACCGTGACGGTGTCATTCATCGACAACCCGATCAGCAGGCTGGACGTGCGCTACCAGGCCGTGGGCGACCCGGACCGGCTTGCGGTCAACAACATAGCCCTGCAGCCCGCCCCCAACCGTGCGGCGCTTGCGTCGGTGGGCTTCTCGGCGTACGCCCTGACGGACGAGATGGGCGTCGGGGTGGAGCTCGACACGTCAGCGGCAGCGATCGTCCCGGTGGACACCGCGGCAGCAACCCTCACTGTGGGCAGGGTTTACCCTGGCGCCTCCGCCCTAGGCACGGACTTCACGGTCAGAATCGTCGCCCAGACGATAGACATTGACTTGGCCGAGGGCGGCTTCCTGATGCAGGCCAACCCGGGGCGGATCAACCTCGGAGCCGAGCCCCTCGAGCTCACGCTGGGCATACCGGGCCTGCTCACCACGTCAACGCCGGACCCGCTGTCGGTAACCGTGACCATCGCGAACTCGCACGTCGCGCTGAACCAGTTCGGCAACTGGGAGAGCTCCACGCCGCTGGTCGCCCCCTTCCGGCCTGGCGCCGCCCTAGCCAACCCCGGGGGGCTGTTCGCCGGCTCCGAGCTGACCAACGTGCTGGTGAGCGTGATCCGCACATCCGGAAACCCCGACACCTACATCGACCCGAACTTGGCCGAGCTCGCGATCCGGCTCAACCCGACCACGGACATCGCCCCCTACGGGGACAGCTACCAGGACGCCTCGCTCGCCCCGAGCGACACGATGCCGCTCGGCTCGAGCCTGCCGGACAGCCTGCGCGCGGTGTTCGACTTCCACACCGACGCGATGATGTACGAGAGCAACGACCAGCCCTTCCGCCGCCTGCTGGTCCCGAAGGGCAGCAAGGCGGAGTTCGGGATGCTCCCGAACCCGGCGCTGGTCGCGGACATCACCACGTTCACCTCCAGCTCGCCGTTCTTCGCAACGCTGGGCGTCTACAGCGACGACTTCGCGCCCGGCGGGCGGGTGTTCCGCGGGGTGGGCTTCTCGCCGATTCCGTCCGGGGCGCCGTCCGACCGGGACCGCAGGGAGGGCCTGCGTTTCTCGAGGGACCAGCACTCGTTCACGGGGCCCGCCCGGGTCTCCGTCGTGTGGGTCGACTCCGCAAACGTCGACTCCGGACGCTCCCTAATCCCCTGGGGCAGGGGGTTTCGGTACAGGCGCGGAAACGACATGTCGCAGGTAGTCGAGCGGAACTTCGTCAGGGAAGTCCCCGAGGGCTTTGCGGTCAACAACCCGCGCCTGCTGATCCCGGCGGGAAGGGACATAGACGCCGGCAGGCACGTGACTTCCCTGACGGCCAGCATGGGGGCAAACGACACGGACCTGGTGGTCTCCGGGATGATACTCGACTCCGACATCGTGCTGGTCGGCGACTCTGTGGAATGGCTGCACGACGGCACCTTCATCGACGGGCCGGTCGCGTTCATCAGCTCGGACTTCGGCTGGGTAGACCCATCCAACAGCCTGCTGATCCGCGGGAACGAGGTTCCGGGAGACGACCCCGACCTGTCGTTCAGCTTCGTCGCCAATTCGGAAGGCTACCAGGTGGTCAGCACGGTCAGGGGCGGCAGCGCCGTGGCGAGGCGGGCCGGCGGGACCGTCACCAAGGGCCAGATCTTCCGGCTGCGCTCGGCTTCGGCCTACGACCCGCTGGGCCGGCTCAGGGCGCAGTCGCTGATCGAGCTATCCTGGAGCAAGAGGGACAACGACTGGCAGCACACGGACTTCCGTCCCGACGACCTGGTCTTCGCACAGAACAACCCGCTGTTCTACGCGGTTGCGGACGAGTGCCGCGAGGACCGGGCCGGAGTCGAGGACGAGGACTGCGCCTCAGGCGCAGGCGAGGGCCTGAACGCCCTTGCGCTGCCGGGCGCGGCGGTGCAGCTGCCGGAATCCTCGCCGCCGCTCGCGGGGCTGATCGTGCACGGCTACCGGGGATCCTGGATCGTCCCTCCGGACATCGAGGTTGTCGACGGCTCGGGCCTGACGCAGACGGTCGCCGGGGTGCAGTTCACGGAAGGCGGCGGGCTCCGCGCGATGCGTCGCTCGAGCGACGTCAACGCGATCGAGCCCTTCCCGGGGTTCGCGAGCTTCGGGACGCCGGGCCAGACTGTGGTGATCCGCCCCGGCCCGCGAGGGATGCAGTTTTTGCAGGAGGAGCCGGGGCTGACGCAGCCCTACCACCTGCCGGAGGTGAAGCCGGACGACCCGACCGCGCGCGGCCACCAGGAGCCGGTCACAGTGGTCCTAGGCGGGTACACGCTCGGCAACGAGGCGCTGTCCTCCTACCGGGTGACGGCGCGGATGGCGGGAACGCTGCACCTCGGGGGCGGGACCGAGCTTGCGGTGTCCGAGCACGACGACGTAGAGGCCGCGGGGCTGGCGGTGTCGATCGACCTCGGCCCCGGCAGCAGCTACGTCGAGGGCAGCGACACATACGACCTCAGCGACATGAGGCTCGTCGACGAGGTGACGGGCTTCGAGGTGGCGGTTAGGGGCGACGCGGTGCGGACCGGCCCGGGGCTGTCCCTGCCCGAGGTCCTGCCGGGATCGACGTTCCAGAGGGTCGTCGACCTCGGCGAGGTGCCGCTGAACATCTGCGCGAACAGACAGGGAGTCTCTGCCTATCCCTCCCCCCTCAATCCCGCAATCACCAACAATCCCTTGACATTCGACCCCGCTGGCCCCCCCTACAATCCAACGGGCGGGTACCCCGGCTTGACGGGAATCTGGACACCGTTCAACTTCCCGTGCTCACTCACGGGCACCGACTTCGTCCCCCCGGCCCCCCATCCGAACGCCGTCACCAACTACCCCCTGTCAACCATGACGCTCACGATACCATCCACAATCACCGTCGACACCACCTACGGCGCCGCGGGCGCGCAGGACCCCGACACGCGGTTCGAGGTTGTTACCCTGGCCCCGGGCGAGGTCGCCAAGTTCGACACGCCGGGCTACGCCTGGCAGGGAGCGATCGAGGCGCGGACCGACATCGGGGTCCGGGCGCAGAGCCAGATATTCGAGACGACGACCGGCGAGGGCGAGGAGTGGTGGATGGCACTGCGCGACCACAACTTCGAGACTGCGGCCCTCGCGCTGGACGCCGTCACAATTGCAGGCCTCTCGCCAGTGCCAAACCCGGCCCACTCCCGTGCGCTGCCGCTCAACATGGCGATCCCGCACAACAAGACCCACGACGACGCCTGGCTCGCCGACTACACGGGCACCCAGTATCCGCTGAACAACACCGACGTCACCATTGCCCTCCCTGTGGGACCTCCGGTTTACTGCCCTTTCTGCGGCGTGCCCTTCACCCTTACCTTGCAGCAGCTCGGCGGCGCCAATTCCCAGATTGGCGACGTGGACGTTGAAATCCTGCTGACGAACGTTGCCTCGCAGTTCCAGATCCGCGAAGGCGGCAACACATGGAACAACATCGAAGGCTTTTTCGACGTCAACATCACCGTACAGATTGATGGTGACGACATTGAGGACTTGGTCAACACCTCGGGCTCGGGAACTTTCAATGAATTCAGGGTTCAGGCCACGGACAGCGGTTACCAGCGGGCTTGGTCCACCGCCGCCATGCTTCCGTCCACCGCCTCCACGGACGGCTTTTCCGGACACCAAAACAGGGCCTTCGACGACGGCGGAAACCCTGTTGACTTTGGCTTTGACCCTGGCGACCACACCCCCTCCGACACGGAGCCGAGCCACACGGCCTTCCTCCGTGTGATCGACTATTCCGGCGGTGCCTTGAACAGCGAAGCGAGGTTCACCCTGCCGCAGCTCACAGGGTTCACCCTCCAAAGGTTCGGAGACCAAGTCACTACGCTCACGGTCGGCCAGCACATGGACCTCTTCGCGCCTGTAGCCTTCTACAAGCAGCCGGGCGTCGGGATGTGGCCGGCGACAACGAGGATATCGGTTGACGTCCCGGCAAGCTTTGACAACCACTGGACACCCTCGAGGCGCGCACCGCCTGACGAAAACCTCAGGATACCGCTCCTGGCCACGGACGCGAGCCAGCTGTACATCGAGCGCCGGCAGCTTCCCCTGTCGGAGCAGCAGGACATCGTCGACTTCCGCAGCTTCTACCCGGAGCTCACCGAAGGCATCCTCACCCATGCGGACCTTGAGAGGAATCCCATCTTCAACGAGATCGAGGTCGAGTTCTCGGAGTCGGACCCTGTCATCTCCGGAAGGAACCTGTGGCTCCAGGTTCCCACGCCCGCTGTCACCATAGGCGCCGAGATCCTGCCCGGCGGCAGCATCGTCTATCCGGAGCTCGGCCTGGCCCTGCCGTCAAGGAGGCTTGAGCAAACCTCCGGACCTGAGATAGTCCTTACCCTCGGCGCGAACGGGGCGGTTGGCAACGTTGTCGCAGGCGGCGGCGGCGGCTCGCCGGGGATATACACCCGCCCGTCGGCGATCACCACTTCGGTGGCGATATCACTGGGGAGTTCCACCACTCCTTACGAAAGCATCAATTCCGGGAGAGTTCAGTACGAGGTGGACGGCATTGGATTCAGGGGAGGCAGGATAGTGACCGACACCGCCACTCCCGCGCTCGGAGACTACCGCCTGCTTACCGTCAGGTTTGCGATTCCCGACGAGCTCCTCCCGAGCGGCGCCAACTTCACCTCCGCCGTGCTAGACACCAGGGCCATGGACTCGGTGTTCAGGAACGAGGATGTCGAGGCCGCGGACCCGAGCGCGTTCGACCCGTCCAACTTCGCGATGGACCCCCAGTACGAGTTTGCGCCCCACCTGCACAGGATCGTATTCCCGGCGAACGCCGAGATCACCCTGCACAGGTACTTCACCGACCTGACCGACCCGACCGAGGTCGATGCGCAGCGCTCGGTCACCCTCTTTGCGGGAACCACGCTCGACCCGCACGAGCCGACGTCCGCCGATGCCGGCTTCCGACCCGCCATGGCGTACGACGTGGGCGGCATGGTGATCGACCGCAGGATCGAGCCCGCGGTGACAACGCCGTTCGCCGACCTCACCGACACGTCGAGGACGCAGATACTGGGCTTCAACGACGACCTCACCGCCATGGAGAACCCCATCTACCAGAACATGTGGGTCCGGGTGCTCGACGACGTCGAGCTGGTTCTCGATGCTGTGACCCTCACCATACCCGCCAACTCGGTGATCAACCCGCTGCTCGGGACCTACCTGCCGTCGTCCGAGGTCGACATCCAGCACTTCAGCGACAACATCAGGCTCAACGCCCGCAGCTCGGTCGCGCTCTACACCGGCACCGAGATGGAGTTCGCCCCGCCGGCGGCGCGGCTGCCGCAGGGGATCACCATACACATCGGCGGGCGTCCCGTGCGGTTCACCAACATCAAGGCCCTGATCGGGCACAGCCCCGAGCCGCTGATCGAGTACGCGGTCTGCGCGTCGGCAGACGAGGTGATCGAGTTCTCCCAGCAGCGGGAGCTGATCACCAGGAGGAACCTGCTCGACGTCACCTACGAGTTCGACGGCCCCGGGGCAGCGGACCTCCTGCGCCTCGAGAACGCGCTCGACTCCACCCCGTGGGGATCCGACGGGCCGGTCGACCCGCAATCCACCCAGGTCGGCGACGCGCACAAGTGCATGCTGCTCGACGACCCCGAGAACACCGACCTGGACGACTACTTCCTGTTCGGCAACATACACAGGTCCGACGGCTCCGGCTCGCCGCGCGCCGGGGTCCCCGGGAACGACGTCTTCCGCATGGTCGGCGGCAGGATGTCGCAGCAGTGACGAAACGAAGCGGAGGCCGGACGGGGGCGCGCAGGCCCGCCCCCTCCGGCTACTCCCTCGTCGAGATCGCGCTCGTGCTCGTCGTCCTGCTGATGATCTCGTCGACCGCGGCCTGGAACCTCTCGGACTGGATCCGCAACGACCAGCGCGAAGGGGTCCAGGAGTACATGGGCTCGGTGCACGAGGCCGTGATCGCCTACGCGAACGAGAACCGCAGCCGCGGCGCGGACGTCGCCTACCGCGACCGGGCCGTCGGCGGCCAGGTGCGGATAACCGTGCACGCGCCGTCGGGCAGGCCTGTCCTGCCGTGTCCCGACGTCGACGGCGACGGCTTCGAGGACCGGTTCATGGCCGACGACCCGGCCACGCTGTTCACCGTCACGATCACCGCCCGGCCGGAGTACGTCGCCGACCTCGGCAACACCCCCTTGCGCTGCATAGACAGCAAGGGCCTGCTTCCCTGGCGCACCCTCGGGACCCAGCCCGCCGACCCCTGGGGGCAGCACTACACATACTGGGTCGACGGCAACTTCAGCCACGGGTCCTTCGGCTTCGACCAGGACACCAAGGCCACCCCCGTGTACAGGAACTACGCGGTCCGGCTCGAGCAGTCCGCCAACGTCCTGTCGTACCCCTTCCGGCACAACGCCAACGCCGCGCCGTCCGTCGGCAGCCTGCGGTACTTCTACAGGCCCGGCCTCGTGCTCGAGCGCGCGCCGGGCACGCCCGACGGCTACATCGTGCACGCCGGCGAGGTTTCCGGGACGGACATCAGCAGGCAGAGCTTCGAGCGCCGCAGCGCGAACACCGCAGACGGCCCGCGCTTCAGCGTCCTCGAGTACGGCTTCGTCGGCGGCGGCGCCGGACAGGGCGTCGAGCTCGACTTCGCCGCGGCCGGCGTGACCTACCCGTTCGTGTCGAACGGGATCGCGTATGCGATCCTCTCCCACGGTCCCAACGGCCTCGGCGGGCGGGTGTACCAGCACGGCCGCAGCCCGTCCGACCCGTTCCTGTGCAGGCCGTTCGCGAGCTACGCGAGCCGGGAGAGGGTGCACGAGAAGATCAACGCCCGCCTGACCTTCCCCTGCGAGGTTGCCGAGATCGCCCCCGGCGGCTGCTCGGGCGCGGACCTGCAGGCCGCATGCGGGCGCGACGACTCCTGGACCGGCGTGTTCGTGCGCGCGCAGCCCACCGCGCTTCCGGTCCTGCCGGAGGACGAGGGCTACGACGACGTCCTGGTGTGGATGAAGACCGGCACGCTCATAGGCAGGCTCACGACGGACGGGATCTTCCCGCTGCCCAAGCCCGCGGTCGGCTACTACGCGACGGAGTTCTGACTGTGGCGGGAAGACCGACGGTGCAGGCCGCCGCGCGCGGGCGCAACGGCGCCCGCGCGGGGGGCTACACCGTGGTCGAGGCCGGCATAGCGCTTGCCGTGATCGGCCTGCTGCTCGGGATGTCGCTCGTCCCCCTCGGGGCGCGCATACGCGCCGAGCGCGCCGACGAGGTGCGCGGCCAGCTCGCGGACATATCCAGGGCGATCGTCGGATACGCCACGACCCACCGCAGCCCCGGCGCGGTGGCCTACCTCGACTCCAACCCCGGCGTCCGGGCTCCCATACCTGCGAACAGGCCGTACCTGCCCTGCCCGGACATAAACGGCGACGGACTCGAGGACCGCCACGCGCTCCCGTCGGCCGACGTCGGCCCCGACGGCGGCTTCACCGGGCCCGCAACGAGGAACGTCGGCGTGATCGACGGGATGAACCTGCTGGTCCGGTCGTACGTCGGCGGGTCGCTCGACAGCACCCAGAGGACCTACGAGCTCGAGATGCCCGGCGACGTCACCCCGCACTTCTACTACACGCACGGGGTCCGGCCGGGCGCGGGCATGACGCCCAACCCGCTCTCCCACCTGACGAACCTGCAGCTGCTCTACTCGGTCGCCGAGTTCATCCCGATGTCGGTCGCGATATCCGACGACAGGTCCGACAACGAGCTGATCACCCGGGGCGGCTGCGCGACCGACAAGGGCATGCTCCCGTGGAGCACGCTCGGCACCCACGCGCACGACCCGTGGGGGAACCGCTTCACCTACCGGGTCGACCCCGTCTTCGCGAGCCAGGTGCTCGGGATCGGGCCCGAGACGCGCTCGGACATGTTCGACCCCAGGTTCCCGCTCGTCGGAGAGGACCTCGACCTGGTCGCAGGGGGCCGGACCGTCGAGACCCGGGAGTTCGCCTCCTACCAGAGGCGGCTCCACGACACCGCCTCGGGATCGAACATAACCTACGCATGGCAAGCCGGCGTCGAAATCACGATCAACGGCGAGGTCGTCCGGCCGATCGTGGACGACTATCCCGGCCTCGTGTGCACCTCCGCGTACGAGTCGCAGAACATCGGCTGCTCGATGACCGCGAACCCCGCGGTGATCACGCTCGTCGGCAGGACGATCAACGACGTCGCCGAGACCGACCTCACGCTGTTCGACGTCCTCGAGGGGCTCACCGTCGCCCGCGTCTACGAGCAGCACGAGGTGGTCAACGGCATGGCCTTCGTCGTGGTCTCCCACGGTCCCAACGGCGTCGGCGCCGTCCCCCACCAGGGCGGCGGCAACTACGCCTCCCCGCTCGGGGGAGGGGTCAACTGCAGCGCGAACCTCCCGCCGGGGATAATCGACTGGCCTAGCACTCATCCCGAGAACGAGAACAACGACTACCCGCCGAACAGCTTCTGCGGCGGGAGCTCGAGCACCGACCTGCACCCCCGCATGAACATCAGGAGGAGCTTTCCCCACAGCCACTCCTTCATATCCATGCCCGCCCACGACACCGACTCCTCCGTCTTCGACGACGAGCTCGTCCACATGAGCGGCGAGCAGCTCATGAACGAGCTGCGCGCGCTCGGGGTCGTGCCCGGCCAGGCATGGGTCCCGCCCGGAACCTGCGATGCCTGCTAGGGCCGGGACGCAGGCCGCGGCGCGGCGCGGGCGCAGGCAGGGGTACTCGCTCGTCGAGCTTGCTATCGTCCTCGCCGTGCTCGGCCTTTTGCTGAGCGGCGCGGTGCTCCCGATCGGAAGGCAGCTCGAGGACAAGGCCTACGACAGGACGTCACAGCGCATAACCGACGCGATCGACGCCGTCGTCGGCTACGCCGCCTCGCGGCGCAGCCCCGGGATGAACGTCCTTTACTTGAACCTTAACGGCAACACCGGGACACGAGACCTGTATGAACATTATGGCCACCGGATCGCCCGGGTCCCCGAGGGCCGGCCGTACCTGCCCTGCCCGGACGTCAACGGAGACGGCATCGAGGACCGCTCGGCGGTCTACGTGCCGATGGTCCCGGCGCCCGACGGCCTGCGCGGAGGGTCCGACAACAGGTTTGCCCTGCGGGGAGACGGCGGCATCGGCCGCGATCGCGCGCCCCTCGCCGAGGACTTCGACGATGGCTCGGCCGCGAACAACGCCGGCAAGCACGCCTTCGGCGTGTGCGAGCAGGTCCGCGGCGACCTGCCGTGGGCGACGCTCGGGCTCCCGCCGACCGACAGCTGGGGCGCCGCGCTCACCTACGTCGTGCACCCGGTGTTCTCCACCGCGGCCTACGGCTTCGACCAGGCCACGAGGGCCGGGGCCTTCATCCCGTTCTACGAGACCGCTGCTGTGGCCCACCTGTCCGAGCTCAGGTCGTTCGCCCAGCGCGGCGACCGCAGGCTCGGGGCCGCGCCGATGGTCGTGTGCAGGCCCGAGGACCTCGTCCCCGGCCCTGGCACCGACCCGACCGTCTGCCGGCCGACGGACAACATCGACAACTCCACCCTGCACTCGAACGAGAACCCATTCGACCAGTATTCGGACGACTACTCGAGGTACGTGGCGGACTTCCTGCTCAACCCCAACGTCCGCGACGTCACCGACGGGATCCCGTTCGTGATCATCTCGCACGGTCCCAACCGCTTCGGCGCCGCGACCTACGAGGGAACCAACAGGACGTGCGTGGGCTACCCGTCCCCGACCATGCCGCCGTTCACTTACAGCACGATCGACATCGAGGAGGTCAACGCCCTGTTCGGCTCGTGCTACCCGTACGACGAGATCGTCCAGAACGAGGACCCGACCAGGATAAGCAACCACTCGACCAGGGCCTTCGACATCATACGCGGCCTGGACCGCCCGTACAACTACGTCTTCGCGACGACCCGGGTGCCCATCCACGAGTGGGAGCCCAAGCCCGCCCCGCTCAAGAACGTAACGATCAACCGCAGGGTGTTCGACTTCGACGACCTGGTCGGCTGGCTCACGCGCCGCGAGCTCGGCCAGAGGATGCGGGACGCGGGCGTGTTCCCGCTTCCGGAGACCTTCGACGGCCTGTACTCGGGCCTGGCGCTCTTCCCGCGGCCCGAGTTCTGACCGGGCCCGGCCGGCCGCCGGCCCCTTGACAGCCCCATCCGGTCCCGCAACGCGGGACGCGCTCATGCCCGGCGGGGTCAACTCGCCGGTGCGGTCGCTGCGCGGGGTCGGCGGCGACAGCGGGACGGTCGTCGTGACGGGCGGCAGGGGCGCGCGGCTTTTCCGCGCGGACGGGAGCGAGCTCATCGACTTCGTGATGGGCTGGGGGTCGGTGATCGCCGGCCACGCCCATCCCGCGGTCCTCGAGGCCGTCGAAAGGGCCGCGCGCGGCGGCCTCGGCTTCGGGATGTCCACGGATGCCGAGGAGCGGTACGCAGCGGAGGTGTGCAGGAGGGCCGGAACCGAAATGCTCCGGGCGGTCAGCTCGGGCACCGAGGCCGCGATGACCGCGGTCAGGCTCGCGCGCGGGACAACCGGGCGCAGCCTCGTCGCCAAGTTCGCAGGGGGCTACCACGGCCACACGGACGCGATGCTCGTCGAGGCGGGGTCCGGCTCGATGACCCTCGGCAAGCCGTCCTCCGCGGGCGTGCCGGCCGGCGCGGCCGCGGACACTGCGGTCCTGGCCTACAACGGAGCCGACGGCGTCGCGGAGCTCGTTCAAGAGCGCGGCAAGGAGCTCGCGGCGGTGATCGTCGAGCCCATCGCGGGGAACATGAACCTGGTTGTGCCCGACCCGGGCTTCATCGGCGCGATCCGCGAGGGCTGCGACTCCTGCGGGGCGCTGATGATAGCCGACGAGGTGATGACCGGCTTCAGGGCGACCCCGGGCCTGGCCTGCCGCGACCTGTTCGGGACCGAGCCCGACCTGGTCTGCCTCGGCAAGGTCATCGGCGGCGGCCTGCCCGCCGCGGCCGTCTGCGGCCGGCGCGAGCTCATGGAGCGGCTGTCACCCACCGGCGACGTCTTCCAGGCGGGAACGCTCGCGGGCAACCCGGTCGCGCTCGCCGCGGGCCTGGCCACCCTCGAGCTGCTCGACGACGATGCATATGAAACCCTGTTCGCCGCCTGCAAGGCCCTCTGCGAGGGCCTGGAGGCCGCGGCCAGGGATGCCGGGGTTCCCTTCCGCGCGCAGGCCGTCGGGGCCATGGCGGGGCTGTACTTCGCCCCTGGGGTCCCAGGGACCCTGCCCGAGGTCGAGGCCTGCGACGAGGGCGCGTTCAGGAGGTTCTTCCACGGGATGCTCAAGCGAGGCGTGCTCCTGCCCCCTTCACGCTACGAGGCCTGCTTCGTCGGACTCGGGCACGACGAGGGGGTTATCAAGGCCACGGTCGGCGCGGCGGCGGATGCCTTCAGGGAGACCGCGCGGCAGGGCTGATCCCGAGCAATGTCCCCTAGCAAAGTCGGACTTCAGGTTTCCTGCATGGACAAGCACGAGAGAGCCCGTTGGGCAATTTCGTAGTATAATGGTCTCATGTTGCGAATAGACAATCTGCTGATGGACAATTATCGTTGCTTCGGAGAGGAGCAACGAGCGAGAATCCGCCCGATTACGATCCTCTTGGGAGAGAACAGCACGGGGAAGACCTCGTTCCTGGGTGCCTATCGCGCGCTGAATCAAGTCCTGTCCGGCGGAAAGATCGACTTCAACCTGCCTCCGCTGCAGCTGGGCACCTTCTCCGACATAGTCTACAAAAACCGCGGCCCGGTGTTCAACATCGGATACTCGGAAACGCGGGACGGCTTTGCCAGGGAAGCAAAGTTCAGCTTCACAGCGCAACAAACAGAAATCGAGGTTTCTGAAATTAGCGTGGTGATTGACAATGATCTGTGCTTCACTTTCTCTAAAACAACAAGTGACAAGGTGCTGGTCACTTTGCCAACCAAAGAGAAGGTTCATGTCACTGCGAAAACGGCTGGATACTATCCATTGGCCCAAACAGTGGATCATTTGTTTCAGTCATTGCTGTTGGTTTCAACTAGATCAAGGAAACAAGCTAAGCGTAAGGATGCTGCAAAAAATCGATCCATAGAATATTTGTTGCTGAACGATGTGTTCAATTATGAAGAGTTGCGGTCGCTTTACGAGCGCATGACAATAAAATCGCTGTGGAAGAGGATCGACAAGGTGTTCAACAAGGCACTGTCCGAATTACACAAGTCCAAGTCTGTGTTTTTTCCGCTGTGGATAGGTGCAGGCCTATTTCCAAAAAGTTACGGAAAGGATTATGTTAAGGCAATTGCGCCAATTAGATCCGAACCAAAAAGATCGTATGACCCCATGCCTGGAAAGAATTCCCCTGAGGGAGATTACACTCCCATGGAACTGTTGAACCTGAAACTGACAGACCCGGAAAGGTGGGAGGAATTGAATGAGTCGTTGACGAATTACGGCAAGGAATCCGGGTTGTTCACCGGGATTGACATCAAGAAATACGGTGCGGGCTCCGATCCTTTCAAGATCCAAGTGGGGGTCAGGAACGCGAAAAAAACCAATCTCATTGACGTAGGTTATGGTGTCAGCCAAGCGCTGCCGATCCTGTTCGAGATATTTCACAATCCTTCTGAGGAACACACGTACCTGCTCCAGCAACCTGAGATACACCTGCATCCGAAGAGCCAGGTGGCGCTTGCATCCCAATTGCTAGAGTCGTACAAGAAAGACAACTCTTCGTTTCTGGTTGAAACCCACAGTGAGTTTTTCGTTGACAGGGTTCGCATAGATGTGCGGAAGAAGAAAATTGATCCAAAGGATGTGTCGTTCCTGTTTTTCTCCCCGGATGCTAACAGGGGCGTGAACATCTACAACATCAGTCTGGATTCCCAAGGCAATTTGCAAGGGACCCCTTCAAGCTACAGGGAGTTTTTCCTGGCTGAAACCCACCGTCTCCTTGGGTTCGACTGATGTGCATCATACTTGACACGAACATCTTCGCGGACATGCGGGACACTTCCAACCGCACCGCATCTGTTGTGCATGAATGGCTGAGGAAGGAAAAGGGGAGGGTGGTGTACTCTCCCATCGAGGAATGGAGTAATTATCCTCTCGAGGTGTTTCTCGGCTACAGCAGGGTTGATCTTCTCATCACGATTCCACCTGCAGAGGTCTGCAAGGAGACCCGGAGGCTGCTTGGCAACCCGGACTTGCGCCTGAGGTCCAACGACGCCCACATACTGGCGCTCGCCAAGCTGAGCGGCGCGCGGATCTTGTATTCCAGGGACAGGAAGCTCCACCAGGATTTCAAGAACCCGGCGATCATCGACGGGGGCATGGTATACACCAAATGGGACCAGAGGAAGTTGCTGTTCAAGAATCCATGCAGGAAGTAGTTTGCCATGGCACATAGGTTCATTCGCATTGAGTGAATTTTCTGCCATTGCTTGACTGCGCATTTTATCTGCTCCTGCTCTTTCGCATGGGATCGGTATGACGGGGGCTGTGGCTTGATGGTCTGCAAGGGCTGTTGTTTCGACATCGCGGATGGCTGGTAACCTCAGCTTGAGGAATACCTCCTCAGGTGCCCAGAGGAGCAGGACACCCCTGCTCCGGCCGGGAACTCCAAGGGGTTTCTTCCCGAGTAATCCGACCCGGCGGACCGGCTCCAAGGACTAGCACGTCGGCCGTGCCGATGCCGGCGCTCCCTGAATCAGCGCAGCCTGAACCCAGTGCGCCGGACTGCGCAGGCTGCCTGGTTGCCTTTCGCTCCGGAGGCCGATCGACGGTTCCGGCTCGATTGGTGATAACATGCGGCATCCCTGCGCATCCTGGACCGCAAGTCCGCTTGCGCTAGGGCAGAAAGACCATGACAGCCGTTCAAGTTATCCTTTCGGTCGCGATTATCGAGATCACCTGCCTGTACATGATCATCTTGTTGGGCGGAGCCTGCCTCGGGATGATCAATGTGTTCGATGCCCTTGAGGGCATCCCCGGCGCAGACAGGGAGCTGATGGACGCCCCTGCAAAAAGGGCAAGGATGAACGTCCTCAAGGCATCAGCCTTGGTGTTTGCCTGCACGCAGCTGATGGCAGCCGCGATAGTCACTCCCGCGCCTGCTTGGCTGGCAGCAGCGATGCTGGGCTTCGGCGGGACAGTCACGCTTGTTGCCTGTCTCTTGCTTGTCAGGTTCTACATCAACATCTGTGAGTCAATCAGGGATCACCACAACGAGATGCAGAGCCAGCGCGAGCTCGCCCGCGAAAGGGAAATCCTTGACGGTGGGTGCATCGAGAGACGCGCGCCAGCGCGCATGTCTTTCGATGATGTTTTCAGCAGCTTCCTCGCGAAATGACGCGGGCATGAGCGGAAAAGGCGCCCTCAATATTGAAGTGGAGAACTTCGGCCCCATCGTCGAGGCCAGGCTCGACCTGCGCCCGCTGACGATCCTTGTCGGCTCCGGCAACGCCGGCAAGTCGTACCTGGCGACCCTGGTCTATGCACTGCACAGGTTCTTCGACGCGGGCAACTCGCACCTGTTCGGGCCTTCCCTGCCCTGGGAGCCGGACGAGCAGCCTGACAGCGGCCTGCGCTCAGGGATCGGTCTCGCGGCAAGCTCGCTCGACAGGATCCTCCGGCAGCTATTCGGGCAGCTGTACGGGGACACATCCGAACTGCAAGTGACCGTTCCTGCCGGCATCACGAGGACCTTGGGCGAGCGCCTGGAGGCCAGGGGCGACGCGTTCCGGCAGCTGCTCAGGCACTGCTACGGCTCCGATCTGGGGGACAACTCGCTGGTTCGCAGGGGAAGCAGGGCCGCCCGGGTTTCCTTCGAGCACAGGCTCGACGGAACCAAGGCTGTCTTCGGGCACGAGGTGCGCTTCACGCCGTCCGACGCGACGGTCAGGGTCTCCATGCCCGGCAAGGTTCCGCTGCCCCTTGGTAAGGACGATGCGCAGCGCCTCCTTGACTACGACTTGGGCCGCAACTGCGAGAACCTGGGGGTGAACGTCCGTCACTGCCTGGACATGCTGCATCGCCTGATGCTCCGCCGGCTGGCGGGTCCCCTGGACAGTTCCTCATACTACCTTCCCCCCGACCGAACCGGGCTGATGCGCACCCACAAGTTGGTCTTGAGCTCTCTTCTCGCAAGCGCTCCGATGGGAAGGCTCAGCGCAACAAGCGGCTCCTCTTACCTTACAGGAGTGGTGTCGGGCTTCATTGACCGGATCATCAGCATGCAAGACAACAGGCCGGGGAAAAGCCTGCCCGGAGGCGGATGCGAGAGCCATGCCAAGGCAATTGAGGACAGGATCCTTAACGGAGACATTGAGGTCGAGCTGTCGCCAGTGGGCTTTCCCGAGTTTTTCTTCAGGCCCAGTAAGTGGAACGGAAGGAAGGCCGCCCTCCCCTTGATCCAAGCTTCGGCCGCGGTGGCCGAGCTTGCGCCGCTGGTGCTGTTCCTGCGAAACAAGGTCATGCCGGGCGACATCCTGATATTGGAAGAGCCGGAGTCGCACCTGCATCCTGAACAGCAGGTTGAGCTCATCGAGCAACTTGCCGCTATTGTCAACTCAGGCATTAGGATCGTTCTCACCACTCACAGCGAGTTTCTCCTAGAGGCATTGGCAAACATCGTGCGGCGCTCGCTGATCACAACAGTCAAGAAAACGCGCTACGTTGATGCCGTGGGAGTTTCTCTGCGCCATGATCAAGTCGGTGCATGGATGTTTGAGCATAGGAAAAAACCCTTGGGCTCAGTAGTCAAGGAAATCACCATGGACGATTCCGGAATGTACCAGACTGGATTTGATGATGTGGCAAATGCGATTCACAATGAGGGAAGCCTGATTTCTTGGGAGATCGAAGCAATGGAGAGCCTAGCTGACCAAGGAACTCCGTCGAATAATTAACAAGAGGTGCCTGCTAAAGTCAATGGCGTATCCAGTCTTCCAGATAAACCCACTATGCAGGTGTCAGCTTCGGAGAAGAAATTCGGATAGATGCCTACTTCTTGGCGCATGCCCGGTTAGTCAACAGGTCAGTGTTGCCTTTGCTCGAATATATCTTCCCTCTCTTTCGTCCGCCAAGAATTCTCTTTTCCCTGAAATCATCCATCAGTTTATTGTCAGCGGTAAACAGAAGCCTGGCCCCGCTGATCCTGGCCAAAGCCAGCATGTGGGGATCATTCGATCTCAGTTCGTGACCTTCCCTCTTGAGTATGCGTTGCTCCGAGCGAACTTCCTCAAGGCTGTAGAGAATCAGCTTGCCGGTCAGGTCGTACTCGTTTATCTTGGCAATCGCCGTGTCCCCGAGCTCCTTGAAAGGAGCGAAAGCCACGGAGCCCTTTCCCTTCTCAATCCATTAGCGGATCGGAGAGGCGTCCTCGTCTTCGGGGTCGTTGAACTTGCCGATGGTTGAGGCGTCGATGATTATGCACATCATTCAAATCCCAATTTCGTGTTGATTTCCCTCAGTTTGAATTCCCTGTATTGTCTCGGAGCTCAAAGCAAGTTTCCTCGCGTTCCGAGCTTCATATTGTGTATCTTTACGTTGCCGCTGGTTTTTGGGTCGAAGAACAGAATGGATATTTTTTCCGGAGCTAATGTTCCCTTTCGCACTAGGATCTGCAACCTGTCCATGATGCTGTCACTGTGAGTTTCCACAATAAACGTCGAATTCGTTTCATTGACTGCTTGGGTCATCAAAGACGTCAATGACGCTTGCGCCCTTGGATGCATGTGCACCTCAGGCTGCTGCAACAAGAATGTGCATGCATCCCGTCTGCGCTGATGCAATTCAACTAGAACGGGCAACACTTGGCTGATTCCATAACCGACATCTACGATGTTTCTGGCAGATTTCCCGACTTTGGCCTGCAGCTGGAACAGCCCATACTCTCCGTTGATGTCCTTGATGGAGATGCCGGAATACAGTCCGGTATCCTAGCCATAACGCAACAAGAATCTGCGCATCCTCTCCCATTCCTGCGGATCGTTGAGTGATAGATCCTTCATTATATTAGGGACATGGTCTCCCTCAGGCGTGGTGCCGCCAGACATCTGGCCATACATCCTATTGGGTTTGGTCCTGAAAGGAGCATATGCGCTGATCTGGCCGTGTCTGCTTGAAATTACGCAACAATCATCCGCAATTCTCTGCATGGCTTTTTTATATTTTGAGTACCTAGCGCTAGGCATGAGTTGTAGCTCGCCGAAGAAGTCATCTATCAGATCCATCTTACCAGCGGAAGAAAGACCTTCATGTAATTGCAGAATTTCCTTACGACTCAAGCCGGCACCCATCTCTATTAGTCTTTCCGACAATCTGATCTCGCTGGTTTTCTGTTCCAAGGAAATTACCAGCAAGGAAAATATCAGCCTTGAAGACAGCTCGATCGGACCTTCGTAATCCTTGATTCGCATTAGCTCAATTTGAGCGACTTTATGAACAGTGACGAATATAATGTCCTCTTCAGCGATGTCTATGCTGAATAGCGTCGAGTTGTCAATTTTCAACCAGACTGAGAACAGCCTGCAGCCAGTGGACGGGCTGCTCTCAATTGCAAGAGTTACTTTGCATACTTTGTTTGCCCGAACAATGTCATAACCAATGTTGAATTGGCCGCCCCGTCCGTTGCGGATGTCCTAGAACTAGCCCATGTCAAGCGGGGGCTCATTGAAGTTGACCGCCCTGCCCGACAGGACTTGATTGAGGGCTTGGCAACTCCGCAGAAACGATGTCTTGCCCGAGCTGTTTTCACCGAGCAGGATGGTGATCGGGCGGATCGTTGCCTGTTGCTCATCCTTGAAGCAACGGAACTTCTGAACTCTGATGCTGTCAATGCCCCGCATCATGATGGAAGATTTTACAACAGAATTGACTCGCCGCTGCCGCAATGCTGGAACTCCGCTAACGTTTGCAGGATCTCCTCTGCCTTGCTCTCATCGACCACGATTCAGACCTCTTCCAACCATCTCTATTATGTTAGCCAGTGTCTCATGGACTTCATTATGCTATCAACAATGCAAGCAATTATTGCGGCAGTTGTAACCAGCAGGCAAATAGAATATATAAGTCAGCATTCAAGACAAATGAATGACTCAACCGCAAAGTCAATCCGCGGCATTGACCTGTTCTGCGGCGCAGGAGGCCTTACCCGCGGTCTCGAGCAGGCCGGGATCGACATGAGGCTGGGGATCGACGCCGACCCTGCCTGCGCCTATCCCTACTCGGCCAACAACAAGGCCAAGTTCCTTTTGCAGTCGGTGGAGGACACGACATCAAGCTTGCTGTCGTCGTATTTTGACAGCTCGAAGCTGAGGCTGTTGGCCGGCTGCGCCCCGTGCCAGCCCTTCTCCGCCTACAACCGCCGCGAGGTGGGCCCGTCCCACGGCAACTGGAATCTGCTGTCCCACTTCGGCCGCTTGGTCGAGCAGACCCGCCCCGAGCTGGTGTCCATGGAGAACGTCCCTCCGCTCAGGAACAAGGAGGTGTTCAAGGGCTTTGTGCGAAGCCTGGAAAGGCAGGGTTACAGCGTGTTCCACAAGCTCGTGAACTGCGTCGACTACGGAGTCCCCCAGCACCGGAACAGGCTGGTCCTGCTGGCCTCGAGGCTGGGGGAGATCTCCCTGGTCGGCCCGACCACCCCTGCTGGCAGGCGCAGGACGGTCAGGTCGGCGATTCATGGCATGCCCCAGCTGGATGCAGGGCAAGCTGACGCTTCCGACCCTGTGCACCGCTCCAGCGGCCTGTCGGAAAGGAACATGGAGCGCATCAGGCAATCCGTTCCGGGTGGCACCTGGAAGGACTGGGATCCGGCCATCCGCGCCGATTGCCACACTCGTGGCGTGGGCAAGAACTACCTGAACGTGTATGACCGCATGTCCTGGGACAAGCCTTCACCGACAATAACCACAAACTATCGTGGTTTTGGCAACGGACGGTTCGGACACCCCGATCAGGACCGGGCGATATCGCTTCGGGAAGGGGCCATCCTGCAGACCTTCCCCAAGCGGTACAAGTTCGTCCGTCCTGGCGAGAAGGTCAACCAGTTCGATATCAGCCGGATAGTTGGCAATGCGGTTCCCGTCATGCTCGGGGCTGCGATCGGAAGAAGCATAGTCAGGCACGTGGCGGGATCGGGCTGAACCCATGAACCGGGCCATATCCATGCTGATGGCGGGATTTCGGCGGATGTCATGGTAAATTATGCGATTGGCAACTGAGCAGAGCGCTTTACTTCCAAATTATGAGCAGGCAACTGGTTATGAAGCTGAGCCTGGATGTCCTGAAGCATCTCGGGCTGAACCTGTACAGCAACGTGCCGGCCGTTCTCTCCGAGATCGTCGCCAACTCGTGGGACGCCGATGCAAACAACGTGCGCATCAGCGTCAACGGCGACGTGATCGTCATCACTGACGATGGCACCGGCATGACAAGGGACGAAGTGATCGACCGCTTCCTCCTTGTCGGGTACCAAAGGAGGGTGAAGCAGGCAGGGCCCACAAAGCTGGGCAGGTCGCCCATGGGACGCAAGGGCATAGGGAAGCTGTCCTTGCTGTCCATAGCAAGGGACATCGTCGTGGAAACTCGGCAAGACAGCAACAAGACAGCGCTGGGCCTCAGCTTGGAAAAGATTGAGAGTGAGATCAAGTCGAACGGAAAGGAGTACTACCCGGATGACTTGCCGACGGACAGCATTGACTTCCAGCACGGCACCAGGATCACGCTGTCCAACCTGCGCAAGAAATTCACCTCCCGAAGCGACGACTGGCTGCGGCAAAGGCTCGCAAGGCGCTTCTCCATAATCGGCGAGAAGGAAAAGTTCAGCGTGTTCGTCAACGACCGCCAGATCATGCCCGAAGACCGTGGGTACTATGACAAGCTTCAGTACATCTGGACGTACGGAGACCAAGCAGAGATAGTCCGGCAGTGCGGGAATTTGGACGAAGACGCCATTGACAGAAGCGAGGGCGCCGGGGATGGGGAAATTCGCTCGCTGTCGATTAATGGCTGGTTGGGCACTGCGAAGGAAAGCAGCCAGCTCAAGGTCGAGGGTGGGGAAAACCTCAACCGCATTGCGATCTTCGTGCGCGGAAAGATGGCGCAGGAGGACTTGCTTAGTGATTTCTCCGAGAGAGGGGTCTATGCGAGCTACCTTGTTGGCGAACTGCGCGTCGACGGTTTGGACACGGCGACTTGCAAGGACGACGAGGACGATGATTCAGCAACCACAGGCAGGCAAAGTCTGGTCGAGGACGACCCGCGCTATGTCGCGCTGTCAAAATTCATCGGCACGGAACTGAAGCACATCAAGGGGAAATGGTCAGAACTGAGAACCAAGGAAGGAATCAAGCAGGCCGTGAAGATACCGGCAATCAATGAATGGCTTGACAGCATTCCCTCAGAGCAACAAGGCAAGGCCAAGCTCTGGATAGGGAAGATCAATCAGCTGAACATAGCAAGCCAGCAAGAAAAGAACCAGCTCATCAAGCACGCTGCGATTGCCTTCGAGTTTTACCGAACCTCCAAGAACCTCGAGGCGCTGGACGCAGTCAGCGGTGAAAACATCGAGGAGCTTCTGGCTGTGTTCGCTGACATGGACAGCCTTGAGATCGTGTTGTACGGCGAGATCGTGAAGGAGCGCCTGGAAATCATCAAGACCATTCGCAACAAGGTGGAGGCCAAGGCACTGGAGAGAGTGATCCAGGAGTACATCTTCGATCACTTGTGGCTGCTGGACCCTGCATGGGAAAGGACGATCGGGTCTGAGACTCTTGAGAGGTCCATTAACACCATCTTGGAGGGGGATGCAGACTACCTGACTGATGAGGAACGCAGGTCAAGAATCGACATCCAGTACAGGACAGCCACTGGAACACACGTCATAGTTGAACTGAAGCGTCCTGGAATAAATGTCTCTGTATATGATCTCGCGAAGCAGGTTAACAGGTATCGAGCCAGCATCAAGTCGGCGTTGGAAGAGAACAAGGCAACCAACGAGAGAATCGACATCATTTGCGTGTTGGGCGAGCCTCCGTTGGAATGGAGCATGCCTGACGGGCAGCAAACAGTGATCAATGTCTTGGATTCCGCAGATGCCAGGTTCATCACCTACAGCGAGTTGCTGCATAACGCAGAAAAGGCGTACACCGAGTTTCAAGAAAACACGGAGGCGCTGAGGCCGCTTCAGAAGGTGATCTCTGCCTTGGACAATTTTGCTAATGGATCGGGCTCCTAAAGTCTGTTGGCGTTCGGTCATTGGAAGCTAATGAGCCGGCTAAACAAGTCCGCATTCGGACCTTCAATAGACAATCGACAAGTAGGGTGGACGTGCTGCGAGCTTGATTTGCTGCGATCATTGATGGTAGAATCATCTTCCCGCAATACGGACTTGGAGTTGGACTATGCCCTGTGTAGTTGGAATGACTACTAACCTCAAAGCCCGCCAGAAGCAATGGGAAAAAGAACTCCCAGGGCAAATCTACGAGTGGGTGGTTCTGATGGACGGCCTCACAAGGGAGCAAGCCCAGCAATTGGAAATCAGACTTGCAGATAAGCACGGTTGCAAAAGCGAGCCTGGCGGCAGGGGCTCCTCCAACCCCAACGCAACTTGGACCGTGTACAGGTTCTCTTACATAGTATAAGAGGCTGGGGCTTCTCGAGCTATTGATTCTAATCGTGAAGTCCCTGTCACTACTATCCGATAAGCCTGCCTGATAGTCTTCAACATCAATTTTTTCAGATTCGAATTCGCTTGAACTACTAGATGATGATGTCCAAGTGCAATATCTCTCTGAACTGCATGTCGCCTGATTTTTCAGATTGGAGACTCATAATATCCGCACGTTTCAGAATTTGATCTTCCATCCTAGTTTTGTTAGCACGCGGTATATTGCTGGCGGAAGGGCTTCACCGCACTCGATTCGTCGTAGAGGTATTAGTTTGCCACGTACTTTAATTTTATAGTCTGAAACTTTCTTGCCCTCCTTCCTTAGTTTTCGCGTATTTCCTGACGCTGCATATGGCAGGAATTCTACTTTCTCCTTGGCAGTAATGAATCGCATGGCGAAATCCGCGCCAGCCTGCAATTGCTTCAAGGCATCGCTGGGATCCAAATCGCCTTTTTTTAGCTCGAGTGGGACGATTATGTTTAAATCTCCCAGGTCGGTCGCAACCATAATGTAGTCACAGTGTGTCCGATTGTTGCCTTCAAAGCAAGGGTGCTTGTCGAGATCGATTACTACGCTATGCGTCGGCACCTCATTCATCAGAACGTCGCAACCGCTCTTGGTTAGCTTGCCCTTCACAAGGCAATCACAGGGAACTTCAGAGACGATTTTCTCGACGAGTTGCGTCATCGGTTAGATTCTATTTCACTGGTGATGTCGGCCCATTCATTGTGCAATGTAATCGCTACACGCTCAAAATCTGTTGGGTACAAACCAGATGTTTCATCAATGTTAATTCTCTGAACTATGGATCGCTTGGGACCTCGCTTTGTCGTGAACAGCCACGCTCCGACATCTCGCGAGTTCAGGCTGACTTCGGACCCATCATTGCGAGAGCCAGTTTTTGATCGTTCCACGATATTCGCAAATGCTTCCATCAACCATTCACTATGTGTGGTGACAATTACCCTGACGCCCTTCGAGACCAAGACGGCCAGTTGCTGCGCCAACTTAATCTGCATTTCCGGGTGCAGGTGGGCTTCGGGCTCTTCAACTATCAAAACGTTGTTCGGAGACACGTAGTATCGAAGATACAGAACCACTGGAGCAAGCTCAGATACCATGGATGAGGCATGCATCATTGACAGACTGTTGTTTTCACCTTTCCATCCAGCTGGCGTGTATCTGAATTCCGGGTATCCTGTGACACCTGTAACCTTTATGGTTCCTTCAAGAATTTCTTCTTCGATATTTGTTCCTAAATCGGCAGCATCCCTCCTGTGCTTGATAAGCCGGATATTCTTTGGATTCAATTTGATCAAATGCTTGATGAAATCGGACAGCACGCCGGAAAACAATGGCGAGACTCTTTCCTGCTCCGTTGATTTTGCTGCATTGTAGTCTCGATCGACTTGTGTTTCCGACACTGCACTGTGCGAGTGCATTATCCCCGTCCTGTCTGCCGGCAGGTAATATGCCGGCATGTGCATCGGATTCACCAACGAAGGAATGAGGAGATTGTCGACAACCGAAAGTACGTTAACGAATGTAAACTGTTCCGGAGAATTATAATGATCGACAATTTGTTGAAAATAATGAGCGTCATCAGCGCCAACTGCTAATGGTATCTCATTCAATAACTTCACTGATGTTGATACATCATCATGATGTATCTTGAATTGTTGCTCGAACACCGTCTTGTTCTCTTCAGAGAGACGTTTAAGAACTATCCGAGAGCCTGTTGATTCCTGACCTCTTCGAATCAACATTTCTTCGCTTCCGTTCTGGCCAAAACACTCCTGGATGGCGTCGCCGAACTGATATTTCCTCTCAGTTTGGTATTTCTTTATGAATCTGGAGAATTCCTTGGGAAAAGAAACTTTAACCCTTGAATCGATGCTGTTCTTTCCTTTTTTATCGAGTCCTTGGAGAATGCTCGAGGCCATCTCGATTCCTTTTTGATTTAGCTTCTGGTCGACCCGAAACGTGTGGGGCCGCGACTTTCCAGAGCGGGCATACAGCCCCGCTCCGCCAAAAAATTGGTGGAGAGCGTATATCAGGTAGGCAAGATAAGTCTTGCCGGAGTTGCTTGGTCCGACGAAGATCGTCAACGGGCACAACTCCAGATTAGCCTCTGCAATCGGGCCAAAATCCTTGACCTCCAGCTCTGTTTTTTCCTTTGAGGAGTTCATGCCGGCAATGATTATTGTACCATAAAGTGGTCTGCAGGACGCGGAGGATAAACAGGAATGCTTGATTCAGCATTAATTTACGCTGTGTGAGCTTATTCGCTGCACAAGTCTACTTTGACAAGGAACGGTCAATCCACAAACAGAAAACTAGCCCTGGCAACACACCAGATCGCTGGATCCGGTACGGGTAATTTAATATCAGCGTAGACCTAGCCCGTGTTGCCAAGGTTTCATTATTCTTGCGATGGATTCAGTCGCCTAGTTGCTCTGACGCAACCCGATGCTCTAGAGCGTAGCCCGCAACGGCCCGAAGTCCGGCAGGCTGTCCGCGTCCATCGCGTCCGCCTCCGTATCCTCCCAGCTCTCCTCGTCCGCGAGCAGCTCGCGCATCAGGCGGTTGTTGAGCGCATGCCCGGGCATGCTCGCGCTGTACCTGCCCAGGACCAGCTTGCCCTCTGTGTAGCAGTCGCCGATCACGTCGAGCATCTTGTGCGCGACGAACTCGTCGTCCTGGCGCAGGCCGCCTGCGTTGAGCACCCTGCCGCCGTCTATGACGACTGCGTTGTCGAGCGTCCCGCCCAAGGCGCGCTGCCTCGAACGCAGCAGATCGACGTCGCGGACGAAGCCGAAGGTACGCGCGCCTGCCACCCTTGAGACCGACGCGGCGTGGTCGCCGAGCCCGTGGTCGAAGTCCTGCGCGGTGCGGCTGATCACCGGGTTGCGGTAGGAGACGCTCACGCTCCAGCTCGGGGCCTGCGCGGGCTCGAAGGCGGCATGCCTGCCGGGCTCGCCGTCCAGCCCGACCTCCACCCTCTTCTTGATCCTGATGAAGCGCTTCGGGCGCTCCTGCTCGGCCAATCCAGTGTCCCGCAGGACCAGCACGAACGGCCTTGCGCTGCCGTCCATGATGGGCACCTCGGGACCGTCTATCTCTACGGTCGCGTTGTCCACCCCGCAGATGCACATGGCGAACAGCAAGTGCTCGATCGTCGAGACCTTCGCCCCGCCCTCCTCGATGGTGGTCGCGAGCATGGTGTCGCCGACGTTGCCGGCGCGCAGCCTGATCCTCGCGCCGCCGTTTATGTCGGTGCGGACGAACGAGATGCCCTCCCCGCAGCCGGCCGGGACGATCCGCATGCGGATCGCGCTGCCCGAGTGCAGGCCTACCCCGCAGACCTCGGGGCTCGGCCCCGAGAGCGTCCGCTGCAGCAGCGTTGCCACCTCTCCCGGCGCGGCCTCCGCAGCGCGCCTCAGCTGTGCTGGCGGCGCAGCATGGTCGGGACGTCCGAGTTGTCCCCGCCGAGGAGCGAACCCTGGTTGTTGCGCTCGGCGATGGCGGCCGCTCGCTTGCGGTTGCTAGTGAACATCGGCGACCCACCGTTTGCTAACTTTCCGGGTGAAGCCGGGCCGCCGTCGATCTTCTTCACCCCGGATTCCGAGCGCAGGCCGGTAGCGACGAGGGTGATCCGCATGTCGTCGCCGAAGTCCTCACGGTCCACAAGGCCGAAGAAGACCTTTGCAGAGCTCGAAGTCGTGTCGCGGATGATCTTCATCGCCTCCTCAAGCTCGCTTGACTTCAGCTTGGTAGGGTCTACCGTGATGTTGACCAGCACGCCGCGGGCGTTCGACAGCTTGATACCCTCGAGCAGCGGACACTCGATCACCGCCTGGGCGGCCCGCGCAGCCCGGTCGATGCCCGACTCGGTCGCGGTTCCCATCATCGCTTGGCCCATTTCCGACATGACCGACTTGACGTCTGCAAAGTCGACGTTGACCTTGCCCGGACAGTAGATTATCTCGCAAATGCCGGCGACGGCGTTTGTGAGTATCTCGTCGGACTTGTCAAATGCCTCGGAGATGGGCAGATCAGAGCCGTACACCTCCTTGAGGCGGTCGTTGGGCACAACGATGATGGAGTCCACGTTCTTCGAGAGGTTTTCGATTCCGATCTGTGCGTTCTCGTTGCGGTTCTCCCAACCGAAAGGCTTGGTCACCACGGCGACGGTGAGGATGTCCAGCTCACGGCACTTCTGCGCGATCACGGGTGCCGCACCGGTGCCGGTGCCGCCTCCCATGCCGGCTGCGATGAACACCATGTCGGCCCCTGCGACCACGTCCTCAATGCGGTCGATGTCGCCCATGGCCGCCTTGGCCGCGGTCTCCCAGTCACCGCCCACGCCGAGGCCCTTGGTCAGCTCGTAGCCGATCTGCATCCTGCCGCAGGCTTCGCCCATCCGGCCGAGCGCCTGGGCGTCGGTGTTGATCGCGTGCATCGCGACCTCCCCGTCTAGGGATGCCTTGAGCATCGCGTTCGCGGCGTTGCCGCCCGCGCCCCCGACTCCGATGACCTTGATCTTGGCCTGCGTCTTGCTTTCGTCGACGAAGTCGATTGAGCTCTTTTCCATTTTCGCTTTCCTCCTGTGTTCAGGCGTTACCCTGCTGCTTGGGCTCGGCGCTTCCGCCGCCGAACAGCCTTGCGAGCCACTCGCCGAGTCCCGGCGCGCGGCGCGGCTCCTCGGTGTGCCCCTCCTGCGACGCCAGCAGCTCGAGCAGGCCGAGGCTGGCCGCGAACTCGGGCCCCTCGACGAGGTCGGCGTTGACGCCTGAGTAGCGGGGCCTGCCCATCCGCACCGGGACGTGCAGGACCTCGTTTGCGAGCGCAACCACGCCGCGCAGCCGCGCGGTCCCGCCGGTGAGCACGACGCCGGCCGGCAGCGCCTCCTTGTCGAGCTTGGGCCCGAGCGCCTCGCGGATCTTCTCGAGCATCTCTTCGACCCGCGGCTGGATCGTCATCGACAGCACGTGCGGCTCGATCTCGACCTTGCGGTCGCTGTCGGATGCGTCGACGGTGACCTTCTCGTCCTCGCTTACCTGGACCTGCTCTGCGCTGCCGATCTCGCGCTTGATCCGCTCGGCGCTCGCCATCGGGATGTGGAAGATCTTCGCGACGTCGCGGTCGATGTCCGCCCCGCCGAGCGGCAGCGAGAGTATCCGGCGCGGGACCCCGCGCCTGAAGGTGATGCAGTCGCAGGTCCCGCCGCCCCAGTCGAGCGCGGCCACGCCCATCTCGCGCTCGTCCTCGGTCGTCACCGCGACGCCGGTCGCGAGCGCCGACGACATCAGCTTGCGCGGCGCGGCGCTGGCCTTCTCGAGCGCCGAGCGGTGGTTCGCGGCCGCGTTGGTCGCGGCGGTGACCACGTGCGCGTCGGCCTCGAGCAGCGACCCGCGCATCCCGAGCGGGTGGCGGATACCGGCCTGGCCGTCGATGACGAACTCCTGCTCGAGCACGTGCAGGATCTCCTGCCCGGGCTGGAGCGGGAAGGCCTGCAGCGTGTCGAGCGCGAGGTCGATGTCTGCCTCGGTCACCGCTCCGCCCTGGATCTTGACGTGCGCGTTGCGGTCCACGCCCTGGATGTGCTCGCCGGAGAGCCCGGCGACGGCGCTGCCGTCGACCTTGGTCCCTGCCATGACCTCGGCCTGGCGCACGGCGCCCTCGAGCGCTCCGGCGGCCTCGCCGATGTCGGTGATCATCCCCCTGCTGTAGCCCTTGGAGGCCGCGGTCCCGCAGCCGAGGACCTCGAATGACGCGCCCTTGCGCCTGGCCGCGAGCGCGACGAACTTGTCCTCGCCGAGGGTCACCGAGCAGACCGTTTCTTTCCTATCCATCTTCCTCTCCTGTTGTTTCGCGTGCGGCCCAGCCGGCTATGGCCAGGCCGTGGGGATAACGCATGTCGAACCTCAGGCCCCGCTCAGCGAGCAGGACGCCGCGGAGGTCCGCGAGCGCGCTTGCGAAGCGCCCGAGGCGCTCGCGCTTCTTGTTCTCGCCGAGCAGGACGACCCAGCCGTTGCCGAGGAAGACCCGCCAGCCGTCCCAGCCGTGGTGGAGCTGCGTGATCGCGAGCCCGCTGCCGTCAAGCATGGCGGCCGCGTCGGCGTGGAAGGCGACCGCCTCGGGCATCAGCGCGGGCGGCATCGAGAAGATCGGCAGCTCGAGGTCGCTCTCGTGGCCGTACCACTCGCCGTTGCTGTCGACGAGCCCGCCGTCGGCCGCGCGGGCGTACGGCTCGCGCGCCTTGACTTCGAGGAGCAGTGCGTCGGGCAGGTCCATGCTAACTGAGGCTGAGCGCACGAGCGCGAGTCCGGTCACCTCCTCCGCGAGCCTGCCGAAGTCGCCGGTGAGCAGCGACATCCTGCCGCTCTCGGAAAGCCCTGCGCGCACGTCGGCCTCGGTCACGGCCCAGCTGTCTCCGGTGACGTCCACCCGCTGCAGGTGGAACACGGGCCCGGCGAAGGCGTACACCGCCAGCCCTGCGAGCGCCAGCGCGAGCGCCGCAATCCTCTTGAGCGCCAGCCCCGGTTCCGTCACCGCGCGAGCCCCAGTATCCGCCCGCAGAGCCCGGGCATGTCCCAGCCCATCTCGCGCGCGGCGCGCGGGACCAGGGAGTGGTCGGTCATCCCGGGTATGGTGTTGACCTCGAGCAGGAACACCTCGCGGCCGCTCGCCATGAGGTCCACCCTGCCCCAGCCCTCGCAGCCGAGGGCCCTGAAGGCCTCGAGCGAAAGGCTCCTCGCTGCCTCGTCGAGGTCGCCCGTGAGCTGCGGGGGGCAGATGAGCTCGGTCGTGTCGAGGACGTACTTCGCGTCGTAGTCGTAGAAGCCGCTCTCGACCTCGATCCTGATCCCCGGCAGGATCTCGTCGCCGACGATCGCGTAGGTGATCTCCACCCCGTCGACGCTCTGCTCGACGAGCGCGCGGTCGCCCTCGGCGTCGACGACCTGGTCGATCGCCTCGGCGAGGTCGTCGCGCCCGGACACCCTGCGGGTGGCGATGCTCGACCCGCCGTTGTTCGGCTTGACGAACAGGTCGCGGCCGAGCTCGAGGTGGATCCGGTCGACCGTCCGCTCGTCGGAGTCGGTCGCGACGGTCCACATCGGCGTCGCGAGCGCCTCGTGGAGCCAGAGCGTCTTGCAGAGGTCCTTGTCGAGCGCGAGCGCGCAGGCGAGGTGCCGCGAGCCGGTGTACGGGACCTTCATGAGCTCGAGCGCCGCCTGGACGACGCCGTTCTCGCCCTCGCCGCCGTGGAGGATGTTGAAGGCCGCGTCGACCTTCATGTCGGCGAGCTCCCACACGGGCCGCTCCTTCGTGTCGAAGCGCACGACCTCCTCGCAGATTGAGTCGAGTGCCTCGCCGACCATCTTCGCCGACAGCAGCGAGATGTCGCGCTCGGGCGAGGTCCCGCCCTGCAGCAGTGCGACCTTGCCGAAGTCCTTGCTCACGCCCTCTCCCCGACGATGCGCACCTCAAGCTCGAGCCCGACGCCGCTGTGCCTTTTCGTCTTTTCGCGAACCTCATCGATGAGGTCCTCTATGTCCGCCGCGGTCGCCCCGCCGGTGTTGACTATGAAGTTGCAGTGCTTTTCGGAAACCATTGCGTTTCCAACCTGTTTTCCCGAAAGCCCGGCCGCCTCGATCAGCCTTCCGGCGGAGTCCCCCGGCGGGTTCTTGAACACCGACCCCGAGTTCGCCGTCCCGATCGGCTGGGTCTCGTCGCGCCTTCTCATGACCTCGCGGTCGGCCTCGTTTTCGCCCTCCTTCCTGCGCGGGAAGGAGAACTCGGCAGCGACGAACCACAGAGGGGCGAACCCTGCGTGCCTCACCGTTCGGTATCCGATTTCGAATTCCTCCGCGACCAGCTCGCGCACGGCTCCGGACGGCTCCGCGACGGCGACCTTGCGCACGAACTCCCAGGTCTCCGAGCCGAAGCAGCCCGCGTTCATCGCGAGGGCCCCGCCGACCGTTCCCGGCACGCCGGCCATGAAGCCCGCGCCCCCGAGGCCGCACTTGGCCGCGAAGCGCGCGAGCTTGGGCATCGCGACGCCGGCCTCTGCGCGCACGGTTCCGTTGCCTGCGTCCTCCAGGGCGCACAGCCCCGGCGCGGTGCGCACGACTGTCCCCCCGATGCCGCCGTCGCGCACGAGCAGGTTCGACCCGAGGCCGACGAACATGACGTCCTCGCCCTCGCCGATCCCCGATAGGTACAGCGCGAGGTCGTCTACGTCCTCCGGGAAGAACAGGGTCTCAGCGCTTCCGCCCGCGCGCCACGAGTTGTACCGTGACATCGGCGCGCAGGTCACGGTCCTGCCGCGCGGGGTGTCGCTTCGCGCGGGCATCACGACGGCATCTCCCCCTTGAGCAGCGCAGGCAGGCTGCCGATCGAGCCGGCGCCCATGGTCACGACTACGTCGTCCTCGCGCACTACCGTCGCGAGGCGGTCGGCTATCTCGCCGAGGTCGGAAACGAAGATCGCGTCCTCGCGCCCGCGCAGGCGCACCGCGTGCGCGAGCGCCTCGCCGGAAACGCTCTCGATCGGGCGCTCGCCGGCAGCGTGGATCTCGGTGAGCACGAGCAGGTCGGCGGTCGACAGCGCGTCCGCGAGCCCCTCCTGGTGGTCGCGGGTCCGCGAGTAGCGGTGCGGCTGGAACACGAGCACCAGCCGCCGCTGCGGGTACGCCGCGCGGATCGCGGCGAGCGACGCGGCGATCTCGGTCGGGTGGTGGCCGTAGTCGTCGACGAGCAGCACCTCCTCGTCGCCGACGCGCACCTTGCCGTGGGTCTCGAGCCTCCTGCCGACTCCCGCGAAGTTCTCGAGCGCGGTCTTGACGTCGTCCGCGTCCATGCCGATCTCGTGCGCGACGGCGAACGCCGACAGGCAGTTCGACACGTTGTGCTCGCCGATCGCCTTGAGGCGGACCTTGTCGGTTCCGTACGGCGCCTTGAGTGAGAACTCGGTGTGGGTGGGCCCGACGCGGATGTCGTATCCGTGGAAGTCCGCCTCCGGGTCGCGGACGCCGTAGCTGATCGTCCGCTTGGAGATCAGCGCGCCGACATCGCGCAGCTCGTCGTCGTCGTGGCACAGGACCGCTACGCCGTAGAACGGCAGGTTCTCGAAGAAGTCGATGAAGGCGCGCTTGAGGCTGCGCAGGTCGTCGTCGTAGGTCTGCAGGTGGTCGGCGTCGATGTTCGACGCGACCGCAATCACCGGCGAGAGGTGCAGGAACGACCCGTCGGACTCGTCGGTCTCGACGACGATGAACTTGCCGGTGCCCAGCCCCGCGCTCGCGCCGAACCTGCGCACGAGCCCGCCGACGACGTACGTCGGGTCGAGGTCGCCCTCGTGGAGGACGCTTGCGATCATGCTCGTGATCGTCGTCTTGCCGTGGCTGCCCGCGACCGCGATGCCCTGCCGCAGCCGCAGCAGCTCGTTGAGCATCGTCGCGCGCGGCACGACCGGCAGGTTCTGCTTGCGCGCGGCGATCAGCTCGGGGTTCTCGGCGGGTATGGCCGACGAGACGATCACGGCGTCCGCGCCGTTTACGTTTCCGGCGTCGTGGCCGATCCGCAGCTTGATCCCGGTCTTCGCGAGAGAGCGCGTCGCGTCGCTCTCGCTGATGTCGGATCCGCTTACCTCGTAGCCGAGGTTGTGGAGGACCTCAGCTATCCCGGACATCCCGGCGCCGCCGATGCCGATGAAGTGCAGGCGCTTGATCTTATACACCGCCCTTCTCCATCTCCCGCTCGCAGGCGAGCGCGACCTCGCGCGCCGCGTCCGGGCGCGCGCCTTCCCTTGCCTTTTGCGCCATCCCGAGCAGCCGGCCGCGGTCCGCCAGGTCCGCAAGCATCCGCGCGAGCGCCTTGCCGTCGGCAGCATCGGAGTCGTCGAGCTCGAGCGCCGCGCCCGCGCTTACGAGCGCAGCGGCGTTCTGCCGCTGGTGCGAGCGCGCGTGCGGGTACGGAACCAGGATCGACGCCGCTCCCACGCACGCGATCTCGGCGACCGTCGCTGCCCCCGCCCTGCAGACGACGAGGTCGGCGTCCGCCATCCTCTTGTCAACGTCGCCGAAGTACGCTCCGACCTCGTGCGGAACCCCTGCGGTTTCGTACGCGCCGCGCGTCGACTCGACGGACGACTCGCCGGATGCATGCTCGACGCTCCAGGCGTCCGATCCCTTCAGCGCGTTCGGAACGCCTTCGTTGAGCGCCCTCGCGCCCTGGCTGCCGCCGATCACAAGGAGTCGCAGCCTGCCTTCCCTGCACCTGAAGCGCTCGGCGGGTTCCGGAATCCCGGCGAAGCGGCTGCCGATCGGGTTGCCCGTCAGCTGCGGTCCGTGCTTGGACAGCGTCCCGGGATGGCTCGTCAGCACGCCGTGCGCGAGCGGCGCGAGCAGTCGGTTGGCCAGGCCCGGGACGACGTTCTGCTCGTGGACGAGCCGCCGCGCGAGCCCGCCGAGCGCCGCGAACACCCCTGGCAGGGACGGGTAGCCGCCCATGCCGAGCACGACGCGCGCGTCCAGCCCGCGCAGCACCTTCCTTGCGGCCAGCGCCGCGGGCACGAGGCGCGCAAGGCAGGCCGCGAGCCCGGCAAGCCCTCCCCTCGGCGCGGAAAAGCGCACGGTGTGCAGGGGTAGCCCCGCCTCGGGGACGAGCCGCTCCTCCATCCCGCCCTTGGTTCCGAGCCAGTCGACCGCGATCCCCATCTCCCGAAGCTCGGCGGCGACGGCCAGGCCGGGGTTGATGTGCCCGCCGGTCCCCCCTCCGCAGATGACCACGCCGGCGCTCACGCCGCTGCCGTCCCCCGCTCGCGGTCGAGTATCCGCTCCTCGAGCATCTCGGTGTCCGCGGCGATCACCTGCAGGAGCGCGATGGTGACCAGCCAGGCGACGAGGCTCGACCCGCCGTACGAGATCAGCGGCAGCGTCAGGCCCTTTACCGGAAGCAGTGACAGGTTGCCGCCGACGTTGATGAAGCACTGCACGACCAGCAGCAATCCGATCGACCGCGCAAGCAGCGCCTCGAACATCTTCCCGCACCGCTCCGCGTGGCCTGCGATGTCGAAGGCGCGGTGCATGATCAGCCCGTAGAGCGCGAGGACGACGATGAAGCCGATCATGCCGGTCTCCTCCGCGATCACCGAGACGATGAAGTCAGTGTGCGCCTCGGGCAGGTGCGCCCACTTTTCGACGCTCTGGCCGAGCCCGCTTCCGGTCCACCCTCCCCTGCCGATCGCCATCAGCGAGTGCGTCTGGTGGTAGCCCGAGCCGAGCGGGTCGGCGAACGGGTCCGAGAACGCGAGCAGCCTCTGCATCCTGTAGGGCGCCGCGACCGCGGCGAGACCCGCAAGCGCCGCGAGCGAGCCTGCGGCGACTGCGAAGTAGACGAGCCCGGCGCCGGCGATGAACATCGCGGCCAGGGCGAGGAAGGTGAGCAGGACGACCGAGCCGAAGTCCGGCTGCGTCATCAGGAACAGGTCCGCGGCGAGAACCATCCCGAGCGGGCGCAGGAATCCCCCCAGCGTCCCGAGGTTCTCGCGGTTGGCCGCACAGTACGCGCAGACGTAGACGATCACGGCGATCTTCGCGATCTCGACCGGCTGGACGGTCATCACGCCGAGGTCGATCCAGCGCGCCGCGCCGAGATCGGTCGCGACGCCGAGGAACGGCAGGTGGACGAACAGCAGCGAAGCCACAGCGACTCCGGCGACGAGCGCCGAGCGGTCGCGCAGCTGCCGCATCGGCAGGAACATCCACACCGCGACGCCGGCGGCGACGCCGATCGCGGCGTGGACCATCTGCTTGGCGAGGAAGACGTACGCGCCCTGCCCGCCGTCGTGGGTGATCGTCGACGAGAACACCGCGATGAAGCCGATCGTAAGCAAGGCGCCGGTCGCGGTAAGCAGCACCCGGTCTACCCGCGCGACGTCGCCGCGCAGGACCTGGAGCCTAACGCGGAACCTAGGCGCGGACACGTTCCCGCTCCTCGAGTCCCGCGACGGACTTCCTGAACGCGTCGCCGCGCTCGGCGAAGTCGGCGTAGCCGTCCTGGCTCGCGCACGCCGGCGAGAGCAGGACCGTGTCCGCCCCGAGCCTGTCCGCCTGCTCGGCCGCAAGGGCCACCGCCTCGTCCATTCCGCCAGCGCTCCTGCACGGAACGCCCTCGCCCTCGAGCTCGGCCCGCATCGCTTCAGCGTCCGCCCCGATGAGCACGGCAACCGCGGCCTTTCCCGCCGCGGCCTCAGCGAGCCTGCGGAAGCTCTGGCCCTTGCCCTCGCCGCCCGCTATCAGCACGCACTTCCCGCCAACCGCCGCGAGCGCCGCGCGCGCGGCCGCCTCGTTGGTCGACTTGGAGTCGTTCACGTACCTGACGCCCGACACCTCGGACACCGTCTCGAACCTGTGCGGAAGGCCTTCCGTCCCCACGAGCCACCGAAGGTCGCCCTCGCAGTCGCGCCAGCCCGTCGCGCATCCCGCAATGCAAAGCGCGGCGCACGCGGTTGCGGGAACGATGCCGGAGGCGAGCAGCGTTCCGGCCGCGACGGACGCGCCGTCGCTTCCGACGAGCTCGACCGAGTCGCCGTCTGTGCACCAGCGCCCCTCGCCGCGCTGGTCCGGGCCGAAGCTGCAGATCGTCGCGGCCGCGGCAGCGAGCGCGCGGCAGGACCCGTCGGTCGCGTCGACGATGCCGACCGCGGCGCCGTCGAAGACCCTGGCCTTCGCCCCGCCGTAGGCCTCCTCGCTTCCGTGCCAGTCGAGGTGGTCGGGAGTCAGGTTGAGCAGGCACGCGACGTCGGCGCCGAGCGGGCGCGAAAGCCGCGCGAGCTGGAAGCTCGACAGCTCCGCGACCACATGCCGCGGCCCCCCGTCCTCCTCCCACCTGCCCATCGCGTCGAGGAGCGGCACGCCGATGTTGCCCACCGCCTCGGCGCTCTCGCCGGCGGCGCCGAGCATGCCCGCCGCAAGCGCAGCGCAGGTGCTCTTGCCGTTGGTCCCGGTAACCGCGATGAGGGTCGGGCGCCTGTCGTCCGTCGGCCACCGCGCGCGGTAGGAGTCGAGGAAGCAATCGAGGTCGCCGACGGCCCTGTCGGCCAGCCCCTGCGGAAGGGCGGACGGCGGTATGCCCGGCGAGACGGCGACCGTGCCGAACGAGTCCGCCTCGCCCGCAAGCTCTGCGTAGCCGTCGACCCGGCGAAGCCTGACGCCCGGGAACTCCGCGGACAGCGCCGCAGCCTGCGGCGGCGAGTCGCGCTCGTCGGCGACCTCGACCTCGCACCCGCACCTTGAGAAGTGACGGACCAGCGACAGCCCGGTCAGGCCGAGCCCGAGGACCAGCACCCGGTCGCTCACCTTATCTTCATCGACGACAGGCCGATGAGCACGAGAACGATGGTGATGATCCAGAAGCGCACGACGACGATGTTCTCCGGCCAGCCCTTCTCCTCGAAGTGGTGGTGGAGCGGCGCCATGCGGAAGATCCTCCGGCCGGTGAGCTTGAACGAGCCGACCTGCAGGATCACCGACGCGGCCTCGAGGACGAACAGCCCGGCCATGATCGCGAAGACGAGCTCCTGGCGGACCGCGACCGCGACCGCTGCGAGCGAGGCGCCGATCGCGAGAGAGCCTGTGTCGCCCATGAACACCTGCGCGGGGGCCGCGTTGTACCAGAGGAAGCCGAGTCCCGCCCCGCAGAGCGCCGCGCAGAAGATCACGAGCTCCTGCGAGCCGGGTATGCTCGGCAGGCCGAGGTAGTCGGCGAAGACGTTGTGGCCGGCGACGTACGCGAGAACGCCGAGTCCCGAGCAGATCATCACCGCCGGCATGATCGCGAGGCCGTCGAGCCCGTCGGTGAGGTTGAAGGCGTTGGACGAGCCGACGATGCATAGCAGGCCGAGCGCGAAGAAGCCGACGACGCCGAGCGGCAGGACCAGGTCCTTCCAGTACGGGACGAGTATCCCGCCCTGCTCGCCGACCGGGGTGAGCGTCCACATCATCGCGAGCGTCGCGGCCGCGGCCGCGGTCTGCAGGGCGATCTTCGCGCCGGCCGACAGTCCCTTGCTGTTCGCGTGGCGGAACTTGCGCCAGTCGTCCAGAAAGCCGATCGCGGCGAACAGCGCGAGCGCGATCATCACCGCGACGAGGGTGAGGTTCGACAGGTCGCCCCACAGGATCGTCGCGCAGAGCGTCGCGAACAGGATCACGACCCCGCCCATCGTCGGCGTGCCGGCCTTGGCGAGGTGGTTGGCGGGCCCGTCGTCGCGCACGTGCTGCCCGACCGCGGCCTCGCGCTGCCAGCGGATGAAGCCCGGGTAGACGAGGAAGCCGACGATCATGCCAGTGAACGCCGAGCACACCGAGCGGGTGGTGACGTAGGTGAACAGGTTGAGCCACCCGAAGCTTCCGGTGAGCCTTTCGGCGAGCATGAAAAGCATCCGCTCAGTTCCCCGAAAGCCCCCGGGTGACGTCCTCCATGTGCATGCCGCGCGAGCCCTTGATGAGCATCACGCAGCTGCCGTCTAGGAGCTTGCGCGCCTCGGCGACGAGGTCATCCTTGCTGTCGAAGCCGTTTCCGCCCGCGGCCGCCGCGGCCTCGGAGCTGTGCTCGCCGAAGGCGAGTATCTCGCGCACGCCGAGCTCCTGCGCCTTGCGCACGACCTGGGTGTGCATGTCGGCCGAGTGCTGCCCGAGCTCGAGCATGTCGCCCATGATCAGGACCTTGTGCGACTCCGGCCTGCTGCGCAGGCCGTCGAGCGCCTCCATGAAGGACTCCGGCGATGCGTTGTACGAGTCGTTGATCAGGATCCCGCCCTTGACGTGGACGATCTCCTGGCGGCCGGGCACGCCGGCGAAGGACTCGAGTCCCTCGCAGATCGTCGTGACCGGGACGCCGAGCAGCCAGCAGACCGTTGCGGTGGCCAGAGCGTTCTCCTCGTTGTGCCGGCCGGGGACCTGCATGCACAGCTCGTGGAGCATGTTGCTCCCGGTGAACGAGAACAAGAAGTCGCGGTCGGGCACCCTCCGGCACGAGGCGTGCCGGTCGCCGGAGTGCGAGAAGCCGTGCAGGTCGGTGTGCGTGCCCATCGAGCGCCACAGCGGGAAGAACTTGTTGTCGACGTTGACGACCACCGGCGAGCCCGTCGCGATCTGGGTGATCAGCTCGCCCTTGGCGCGCGCGATCTCCTCCTCGCTCCTGAAGTGCCCGAGGTGGGCGCGGCCGGCGTTGGTGATCACTCCCGCGGTCGGCTGCGCGAGCCGCGTGTGCCTGGCGATCTCGCCCGCCCTGTTCATGCCGGCCTCGACGACCGCGAAGCCGTGGCGCGGGCGGAGCCGCGAAAGCGCGACCGGCAGGCCGATGTGGTTGTTGTAGCTGTGCTCCGACGCGAGCACTGCATCGTCGCCGGCGAACCTCCGCAGGACCGAGCTGACCATCTCCTTGGTCGTGGTCTTGCCGTTGCTGCCGGTGACCATGACGAGCTCGCCGCCGTAGGACGCGCGCCGCCAGTGTCCGAGGTCGAGCAGCGCCCGCGAGGTGTCGGCGACGACCAGCTGCGGGAGCGAGACGTCGACCTCGCGGCTGACGAGCAGGGCCGACGCGCCCCTCTCGGTCGCCTCGCCGGCGAAGTCGTGGCCGTCGCGCGCTGCCTTGAGCGCTGCGAAGACCTCGCCCTGGGCGATGATCCTCGAGTCGAAGCTGACGTCGCCGAAGGCCTCCGGCATCCCCCGCTTCCACTGTCCGCCGGTGACCATCGCGGCCACCTTCGGGTTTTCCTCCTGTCCGGATCCGAACACGTTGTTCACTTTCCCCTCCCGCCGATCGCCTTGCGCAGCTCCTTCGCGTCGGAGAACGGGACGGCGCTGCCGCCCTTACCGACGGTCTCGGTCTCGTCGCCCTTGCCGGCGGCGAGAACGACGTCGCCGGCCTCCGCCTCGCGCACGGCCGCGGCGAGCGCCTTCGCGCGGTCGAGAACGGTCTCGGCGCTTCCGCCCGCGCCCTCCGCGACCTCGGCCGCGATGTCCGCGGGGTCCTCGTCGCGGGGGTTGTCCGAGGTGACGATCACCCGGTCGGCGAGCCGCGCAGCGACCTCGCCCATCAGAGGGCGCTTGGACCGGTCGCGGTTGCCGCCGCAGCCGAAGACGCAGGTGATCCGCGAGCCCGGGTGCTCCTCGGCGAGCGAGACAAGCGCCGCCTCGAGCGCCTCGGGGGTGTGCGCGAAGTCGACGTAGGCCGCGACGTCGCCGCCCTTGACGCGCTCCATCCTGCCGGGCAGGCTCCTGAGGCTGCCCGCGGCCGCCTCGATTTCGTCCCAGGCCATGCCGGCCTTCATCGCCGCGGCCGCGGCTAGCGCGAGGTTCGACGCGTTGTGCGCGCCCGGCGCGGGCAGCGCGCACTCCATGGCCCTTCCGTCGGACTCGAGCCGCGCTTTCGCCGCCTTGCCCTCATCGCGCAGCAGCGACCAGCGCAGGTCGGCCGCGTCGCCCTGTCCGACCCGGGTCACTTCGCCTGCGGTCGTCGACGCAACGACCTCCTTGGATGCCGTGTCGTCCGCGTTGATCACGGCGCAGCGCAGGCCGGGAATCTCGAACAGCCTCGCCTTGGCCCTGAGGTACTCGCCCGGCGTGTCGTGGTAGTCGAGGTGGTCGACGCCGAGGTTGGTGAACACCGCGACGTCGCATGCGACGCCGAGGAGCCTGCCCTGCTCCAGGCCGTGCGAGGAGGCCTCGAGCACGGCATGCCCGCATCCGGCCCCGGCGAACCGCGCGAGCTCGGCCTGCAGCTCGGCCGCGCTCGGAGTGGTGATCCCGGTGTTGGCCAGCTTCCCGCCGGTGACTCCCTTGCCGATCGTGCCGACGTATCCACAGGGGCCCTTCGAGCCGAGCAGCTGCGCGCACCAGTAGGACGTCGACGACTTGCCCTTGGTCCCGGTCACCGCGACGACCGTCATCCCCTCGCTCGGCGAGCCGAAGTACCGCGCGGCGATCGCGCCGATGTTCGCGGACAGGCCCGCGACGCCGCAGTGGGGGACGCTCCACTTCTCGTTCCAGGACGAGTCCTCCTCGTGCAGGACTCCGCCGGCGCCCTTGGCGATCGCCTCCTCGACGTGGTCGAAGCCGTCATGTGTCCCGCCGCGCCGCGCGACGAATACGTCGCCCTTTCCGACGAGCCTTGAGTCGTCGGCCAGGGCAGCGCCCTGCCTTGAGTACGGCTCCAGGAAGTCCGCCGCAGAGTCCATCAGCCGCCTCCCGCCGCGGCTCCGCCGGCGCTCGCGACGACCGTCCCGTCCCCGCCCTCGCCCGCACCCTCGTCGGGCGGGACGCCGTACATCAGCAGCGCGAGCTCCATGACCTTGGAGAACACCGGCGCGGCCACGGTTCCGCCGTAGTAGCCGTTGGCCTTCGGGTTGTCGACGAGCACCGCGCAGACGAACCTCGGCGCGGACGCAGGAGCCATCCCGACGAACAGCGACTGGTAGGCCTCGCTGTCGTAGCCCTTCGCGCCCTCGAGCCGCCTGTTGGTCGTGCCGGTCTTGCCCGCCACCCGGTAGCCGGGTATCGCCGCCTTCGGAGCTGTGCCCTTGGTCGAGACAACGTTCTCGAGCATGCCGATGAGCGTGCGCGCCGTGCCCGCGGAAACCGCCCGGACGGGCGCGGGGCGCTCCTCGCCGTGCATGAGCCCCGGCGATGGAAGCATCCCGCCGTTGCCGAGCGCTGCGTACGCGCGCGCGACCTGGAGCAGGTTGGCCGAAAGGCCGTAGCCGTAGGTCATCGTCGCCTTCTCGACCGGGCGCCAGCTCTCGTGGGCGCGCAGCAGGCCGGCCTGCTCGCCGGGCAGGCCGAGCAGCTCGCCGCCGCCGAAGCCGAACCGCGAGTAGCCCTCCCACATCGCGGCGTCCTCGAGGAGCTCGGAGATGCGCACCGCGCCGACGTTCGACGAGCGCATGATCACCTCGGCGACGGTAAGGTCGGTGTCGATCTTCTTGTCGCGCACCGTGTACTTGCCGAAGCGGATCGGCCTCGCGGTCTTGAGAACGGTTCCGGGCTCGACCGCCCCGCGCTCGACCGCGACCGCGGCGAGGATCGGCTTCATCGTCGAGCCGGGCTCGATCAGGTCCTGGACCGCGCGGTTGCGCCGGACCGAGACCTCCTCGCCGATACTGTTCGGGTTGAAGGTCGGGACGTTCGCGAGCGCGAGGATGTCGCCTGTGCGCACGTCCATGAGCACTAGCGACGCGGTCTCGGCCTCGTGGCGGTCGAGCGTCCACGACAGCGCGACCGAGGCGAAGTACTGCAGCCGCGAGTCGATCGTGAGCACGACCTGCTCGCCGTCCTCGGCCGGCGTCTTGCCGAGCAGCTCGAGGACGTCTCCGGCGGTCGTGCGCAGGACGTGCCCCTCGCCCGCGACCGGCGCGAGCGTCCCGTCGAACGCGGCCTCGACCCCGGCGCGGCCGATGCCCTCGCGGTCGATGAAGCCCGTGACGTGCGCGGCCTCCTGCGCGGAGGGGTAGAACCTGCGGTAGCGCTTCTCGAAGCTCAGGTGCGGCAGCCCGAGGCCGGCCACGCCGAGCATCCGCTCCTTGGACATGTTGTGGCGCAGGTACGCGAAGCCCTCGTCGCGGCCGAGGACCTCGTCGATCCTCTCGCGCCCGACCCCGAGCGACTCGCCCATGAGCGCCGCGGCCTTCTCGCTGCGCTTGCTTCCGGCCCTGGCCGCCCAGCGCCGGTAGAGGATCGGGTTGACGCTCGCGGAGTACACGACCGAGCTCATTGCGAGCGGCCGCCCGTTGCGGTCCCAGATCACGCCCCTCTCGCCGTTGAGGGTCACCCTGTCGATGTAGCGGCTTTCGGATTCGCTCACGAGCATGTCGCCCTGCATCTGCGTGCGCCAGGACGCGCCGCCGAGCAGCGAGGCGAACGCGAGCAGGCAGCCGGCGACGACCAGCCGCACCCGCCAGGGCTCGCAGGCCGAGCGCCGCTCGCGGAGCTTGATCACCGCCGCTCCCCTTCCGGCCGCGGGAGGGCGGCGACCGCCCCGAGGTTGACGAGCGAGCCCTCCTCGTAGGCGGGGAAGGCCATGCCGTGCTCGTCCGTCGCGCGGCGGTAAAGCTCGGAGTAGTCCGAGAACGAGGTGAGCTCGATCATGTAGCGGCTGTTCTGCTCGCGCAGGTCGGTCTTGAGCCGCTCGACCTCGTCGAGGCGCGCCTGGAGCTTGCGGGCCTTGAAGCGGACCTCGATGAGGATCACCGCGGCCACGCAGCATGCGAGCGCGAGCGCGAGAACCGCCCACGCCTTCGCGGCGTCGGACCTCTTCCCGCCGCCTTCGCTCACGCCTTTACCGCGACGCGCATGATCGCGCTGCGGGCGCGGCGGTTGGCCGCGACCTCCCCTTTCGACGGGCGCAGCGCCCGCCCTTCCCTGCGCAGCGGGCCCTCCCCGCCGGCCGGCGGGGTGATGAAGCGCTTGACGATCCGGTCCTCGAGCGAGTGGAAGCTGATCACCACGAGTCGGCCGCCGCGCCTGAGCGCCTCGGCGGCCTTGGCGAGTCCCTTCGCGAGGCTGTCGAGCTCGGCGTTTACCCAGATCCGCAGCGCCTGGAACACCCTGGTTGCCGCGTGCCTCCTGCCCCTGCCGCCGCCGCAGGCAGCGGCGACGTCGGCGGTGGTGCGCAGCGCGCCGCGCTCGCGGCGCTCGACGATCCGCGCGGCGATTGCCCGGGCGTGGCGCTCCTCCCCGTACTCGCGCAGGACCCGCGCGAGCTCGCGCCTGCTCACCCGCCGCAGCCGGTCCGCCAGGGTTGCGCCGGCGGAGGAGTCCATGCGCATGTCCAGCGGACCGGGGTGGGAAAACGAGAAGCCGCGCTCCGGATCGCCGACCTGGGCCGACGACATCCCGAGGTCCATGAGGACCCCGTCGACCTCGCCCGCGCCGCAGCGCTCAAGGACCGAGTCGAGCTCGGCGAAGTTGGAGCGGACGAAGGACAGCCGCGGGTCCTCAATCCGCGCCGCCTCCTTCTCGGCCAGAGGATCGGCGTCGGCGGCGATCAGGCGCCCTGAGGAGGAAAGGGTATTTAGGATCGCCCGGCTGTGGCCGCCGGCGCCGAAGGTTGCATCAAGGTAGATGCCGCTGGTGTTGGAGACGAGCGCGGAGACGGCCTCGTCCCGCATGACCGGAACGTGGAGCTCAGACCGTGAACCCATCCCAGCCCTCGGGGACGTTCGTCCCGCCGTCGCCGTTGTCCCTGTAGCTCGAGTGGAGCTCGTCGAGGCGCTCCTTGCTCCAGAGCCTGATGTGGTCGTGCATGCCGACGACGGACACGTCCGCGTCCATCCCCGCGTGCGAGCGCAGCTCCGATCCGAGCGGGATGCGCCCGGCCTTGTCGAACGAGATCGAGTCGTCGGCTAGGCCGATCAGGGTCTGCTTGTAGTACAGCGCGTGCCGGCCGGAGTCGGGCAGCTTGCGCACCTTGCGCTCGAGGGCCTCGTACCCCGCCCTGGGCATCAGCAGCAGGTAGCCGTCCGGATGGCCGGTCACCACCAGGCTGTCGTGGCCGCCGCTCTCGAGCGCGGAGCGGAAGCGGCTCGGCACCACCGCCCGGCCCTTTGAGTCGAGCTTGACGGCGTAGGTCCCCCTGAACATCCTGTTTACTCTATCCCACGATGGAACACTATCATAACACAAATTCCCACAAAATCCCCCACTTGGGGGCGAACACTTGAAATTCCTGTCACTTAAGTTGATAATATAGGTGAACCATCCTCAGAGACGCCATGAACATCAGAACCGCCCTGACCTCCTCAACTGTCGCGCTTTGCGCGTTGATTCCGCTGACTGTTTCCGGCGCGGAAGAGTACATCGACACGGGCATAGTCCTGTCGACCCAGCCCGTCGTCGAGACGCTCTACGCGCCCGCCGCGAGCTGCAGCCACTCGGCGTACAGCCGGCCGGCGAGCAGCGACCCGACGCTCGCGATCCTCGGCGCGGCGTTCGGAGGCGTGGCCGGCGCGCAGTTCGGCAAGGGCTCCGGACAGGACGCCGCGGCCGCGCTCGGGGCGATCATCGGCAGCAAGGTCGCAACGGGCGACAGCTACGTCAGCGGCGAGGAGCTGCTCGGCGCGATCGCGGGCGGGATCATCGGCAACCAGGTCGGCGACGGCTCAGGAAAGACAACCGCGACCGCGATGGGAGCGGTGCTCGGCTCGGCGCTCGCGACCGGCAAGCTCTCGCGCAGCCCGCAGACCTTCGCGTCCGAGTGCGGCAAGAACGTCGTCTCGAAGAAGGTCATCACCAAGTACCGGGTGACCTACGACTACAACGGGATGGAGTTCACCGGCGAGCTCCCGTACAAGCCCGAGCGCACAGTCGGGGTCCTGGTCAACGTCGAGGTTCTCGAAGACAGGACGCTCTGAGCCCGGGCCGCAAGGCTTGGGAACGCCGCCATGCGGGTCGCATACGTCATGGACCCGACGGGGCGGCTCAACGCGGCGACCGACAGCACGGTAGAGCTGATCCGCGCCCACCACCGGCGCGGCGACGAGGTGATCGCGGTGATGCGCCGCGGCGTCTCCTGCGGGAGCTTCGGCCTGCGCCTGAGCGGCCGGCAGGTTATCCCGAGCGAAAACGACCGGAAGTGGTGCAGGCTCGGCGAGCGCCGGGAGGCGCACGCATCCGAGCTCGACGGCATAGCGCTGCGGCTCGAGCCGCCGGTCGACGAGGGCTTCCGCAACGTCTGCGCCATGCTCGAGATCGCAAAGGAGTACGACGTAAGGGTCGCCAACGACCCGCGCTCGGTCGCGTTCCTCGACGAGAAGGTCCACTCGCTCTTCCGCCCCGACCTGGCACCGGAGACGATGGTCGGGAGCAATCCTGATGCCCTCGCGGAGTTCGCGGCTGCGCTTCCGTCCGGTTGCGTCGTCAAGCCGGTCGGGCAGATGGGCGGCAAGGGCGTTTTCTCGTTCGGCCCGGGCGACACGAACGTCCGGGTCGCGATCGCCCTGCTCCTCGAGGGCGGAGGTCACGTCGTCGTCCAGGAGCGGCTCGCCGGGATCGAGGACGGCGACCGGCGCGTGTTTGTCATAGGCGGAAGGCCGCACAAGACGATGCTCAACCGTGTCCCCGCCGAGGGATCGCACCTCGGCAACATGATCGCGGGGGGCAGGCCGGAGGCGATGGACCTCGGCGAGGACGAAAGGCGCATAGCAGAGGCGATCGGCAAGGACCTGCTCGCCGCAGGAATCTACTTCGCGGGCATCGACGTCATCGGCGGCAAGCTCACGGAGATCAACATCACCTGCCCCACCGGCCTGCGCACGGCGCGGGACCAGACCGGGCATTCCCTGGCGGACGACGTGATCAAGGAGTCGTTCGTCCGGGGCAGGCCGAGTTACAGGGGGAAGACGCCGAAGTCCAAGAGGCAGGCCGGCTAGCAGCAAGCCGGAAGGCTGGAGGATTTCTGATTAAGGCCGCATTGAAACGCGGCTGTTCAGGTTGGCGGTTGCCGGCAATGCCGGCCTTGATGCAGAACTTCCTGAGCGACCCGCTAACCTGGCCGCCGGCGTGAGAAACGAGGCGCGCAGAGTGACGGCCGGGTCTACGCCTGCCGCCCGACGTCCGCGGAACCCGCAATCGCCTGTTCGCAACGTTCGCAGATCCCCTTGTCGCCGCCGGCTCCCACTCCGTCGGCCCGGCGCCAGCACCTCTCGCACTTTTCGAACGACGACCTGCTGACCTCTACCGATCCGTCGCCCTCTGTAAGCTCGACCTCGGAGACGATCAGCACCGCAGCGAGGTCCGCAGCCGACAGCGCCGACAGCTCTGCATGGTCGTCGGCGGGAACGGCAAGCGAGACCTTCAGCTCGACGTCGGGACAGTCAACGGTCCCCGCGGCGCGCGCCTCGTCAACGGCCTTCTGCGCCCGCGCGCGCCAGCGGCGGACGCACTCCCAGCGCTTCTCAAGCGCCTCGGCGTCGGCTGGCTGAGGAACCGGCTCGAGAACGTGCAGCATGACGCTTTCGTCCGGGTCGCCGGTGAGCGCCTGCCAGGCCTCGTCGGCCGTGAACGACAGCGTCGGCCCTAGCGAAACCAGGACGAGCCTTGCGATGCGGTGCATGGCGGTCTGGGCCGACCGCCGCGCGCGGCAATCCGCCGGCAGGGTGTACAGGCGGTCCTTGAGCACGTCGAGGTAGAAGCGCCCGAGGTCCTGGTTGCACAGCGCGTGGACAGTCTGCGTCGCGCCTAGGAAGTTGTACGCCTCGTATGCCTCGGCCACCCTCTTCCTGCACCCTTCGGCCACGACGAGCATGTAGCGGTCGAGCTCAGCGAGGTCCTCGGTCACGAGCGCGTCGCGCTCCGGGTCGAAGTCGGACAGGTTCGCAAGCAAAAAGCGGATCCTGTTGCGCAGCAGCCGGTAGCTGTCGACGGCGGTCTTGATGATGTCCTCGGACAGCTTTATCTCGTGGCTGTAGTCCGACGACGCGACCCAAAGCCTGAGTATGTCCGCGCCGTGACTGCCTAGGAGCTTTTCCGGGCGCAGCGCGTTGCCTGCGGACTTGCTCATCTTGCGGCCGTCGCCGCCGACGACGAAGCCGTGGGTGAGGATCTGCCGCCACGGCGCCTCGCCGTGGAGCGCGCAGGCGGTCATCAGCGAAGACATGAACCAGCCGCGGTGCTGGTCCGAGCCCTCGAGGTAGATGTCGGGGCGGTTCTTGTCGCCCCCGTTCCAGCCCATCACGCTGCGGTGCGTCACCCCTGAGTCGAACCACACGTCCAGCGTGTCGGCGACCTTCTCGTAGCGGCCGGCCTCGTCGCCGAGGAACTCCTCCGCGCTGCTTGCGAACCAGGCATCGATCCCGCCCTTTTCGATTTTCTCCGCGGCCTTCTCGACGAGCTCGTCGGTGCGCGGGTGGAGCTCGCCGCTTTCCCTGTCGACGAACAGCGCGACCGGCGAGTTCCACATCCGCTGGCGCGACAGGCACCAGTCCGGCCTGTTTTGGACCATCGCCGCCATCCGCTGCCTGCCCCAGGCCGGGTAGAACTCGGTTTTTTCTATCGCGTCCAGGCCGCGCTCGCGCAGTGTCCTGTCGCCGGTTCCCTTCTCGTCCATCGCCATGAACCACTGCCTGCTGGTGCGGTAGATCACCGGCACCTTGTGCCGCCAGCAGACCGGATAGCTGTGCACGTGGTCGCCCGACCTAAGCAGGGTCCCGTTTTCCTCCATGACCCTGACGATGTCCGGGACCGCCTCCCAGATCTCCTTGCCGCCGAAAAGCTCGAGCGAGTCGCGGAACCTGCACTTTTCGTCGACCGGGCTTTCCGCGTCCAGCCCGCGTGCGTCGCCGTGCGCGAAGTCGTCCTCGCCGTGCGCGGGTGCGGTGTGCACCAGCCCCGTTCCCTCCTCAGTCGTCACGTGGGACCCGGGCAGAAGCGGAGCCTCCCTGTCATAGAACGGGTGGCGGCAGGAGATTCCGGAAAGCCTCTCTCCCGGAACTGTCGCGAAAGTCTCGCCCTCGATCCCGTACCTCTCCAGGCACGGGTCGACGAGTTCGGCTGCCACGAGCAGCAGGCCGCGCTCCGTGCGCACCGCGGCGTACTCGATCTCCGGGTTGAAGGCGACCGCGCGGTTCGCCGGCAGGGTCCACACCGTGGTCGTCCAGATGACCGCGGCGGCGCCTTCGGCGGAGTCCAGGCCGAATGCCTCGGCAACGGCCTTCTCGTCCGCGGGGAAGGCGACGTCGACCGCGGTCGAGGTCCGGTCCTCGTACTCGATCTCGGCCTCGGCGAGCGAGGACTCGCACACCGGGCAGTGCAGCACCGGCCGCAGGCCGCGGTAGACCAGCCCGGTGCGCACGAGCGCGCCCAGGGCGCGGACGATCCCGGCCTCGGTCGCGGGCTCCATCGTCCGGTAGTGGTTCTCCCAGTCGCCGAGGACCCCGAGGCGCTCGAAGCCCTCGCGCTGGCGGCCGATCTGCTCGGCGGCGAACTCGCGGCAGCGGCGCCGGAACTCCGTCGGGTCGTCCTTGGGAACGCCGAGCTTCTCGAGCTCGCGCTCGATCGGCAGGCCGTGACAGTCCCAGCCGGGGCGGTAGCGTGCGTCGTACCCCAGCGCCGACCGCGAGCGGACGACGAAGTCCTTGAGGCACTTGTTGACCACGTGCCCGAGGTGGATGTCGCCGTTTGCGTACGGCGGCCCGTCGTGGAGCTCGAAGCGCGGGCGGCCCTTGGCCGCCTTTCGGATCCGGCCGTAGAGGTCGGTCTCCCGGTTGCGCCGGAGCATCTCCGGCTCCCGCTTCGCCAGGTTCCCGCGCATCGGGAACGGCGTCGAAAGCAGGTTCAGGGTGTCGCCGTAACCTGCCTTGCTCTCCCCTTCCGAGGCCGGCATCTGCTCGCGGCGGGCCCTGCCCGCCTCAGGCGGCCCCTATGTTGGCGGCCACCAGCTCGCCGAAGGCGCTCGTCGCGAGGACCTCGGCGTCGTCGCGCCCCTTGGCTAAGTCGTAGGTGACCTTGCCGTCCTCGATCGCCTTGGCGAGGCCGTCGACGAGCAGCTGCGCTGCCTCGGTCCAGCCGAGGTGCGCGAGCATCATCTCCGCCGAGAGCATCAGCGATCCCGGATTGGTCCTGTCCTGGCCCGCGTGCCTCGGAGCCGTTCCGTGCGTGGCCTCGAACACCGCGCACTCGTCAGACAGGTTCGCGCCCGGCGCGATCCCGATCCCGCCGACCTGCGCCGCTAGCGCGTCGGAGACGTAGTCGCCGTTGAGGTTCATCGTCGCGATCACGTCGTACTCGGTCGTGTTGAGGATGATCTTCTGCAGGAAGTTGTCCGCGATGATGTCCTTGACCACCAGCGGCTCGCCGCCGGGCCGCTCGATCTCGCACCAGGGCCCGTCGCCGATCGGCCTCGCGCCGAACTCGGCCTGCGCGAGCGCGTAGCCCCAGCTGCAGAAGGCGCCCTCGGTGTACTTCATGATGTTGCCCTTGTGCACGAGGGTCACCGACTTGCGCCCGTTGTCGAGGGCGAACCGGATGGCCCTGCGCACCAGGCGCTCGGTCCCGTCGCGGGAGATCGGCTTGATCCCGAAGCCCGAGGTCTGCGGGAACGGGATCGAGCTCACGCCGAGTTTCTCCTCGAGGAAGCCCGCGAGCAGCTTGGCCTCGTCGCTGCCCATCGGGAACTCGATGCCGAGGTAGATGTCCTCGGTGTTCTCGCGGAAGACCACCATGTCGGTGCGCTCCGGATGGCGGAGCTGCGACTGCACGCCCTTGAAGTAGCGCACCGGGCGCACGCATGCGTACAGCTGCAGGCGCTGGCGGATCGCGACGTTCAGCGAGCGGATCCCGCCGCCGACCGGCGTCCCGAGCGGACCCTTGATGCCGACCCGGCACTCCTTTAGGGCCTCGAGGGTCTCCTCGGGCAGCGGGCGGTCCTTTCCGTAGAGCCCCTGCGCCTTCTCTCCGGCGTACACCTCCTTCCAGGCTATCCGCCTCTTGCCGCCGTAGGCCTTCTCCACCGCGGCGTCCACCGCCCTGCGCATCGCAGGGGTGATGTCGACGCCGATGCCGTCGCCCTCGATGAAGCAGACTATCGGGCAGTCGGGGACCACCAGGCTTCCGTCCCCGGCTAGGGTCACCTTCTCCCCGCCGTCGGGGACCTTTATGTGCTCTGAGTCAACCATGCGCAGTCCGCCGGGGAATTAAAACGGGCGATTTTAACAAACGCGGCGGGCGCCGCCCGGGGCCGGGCCTCAAGCCTCGCCCATCACCTCGAGTATCTCCACGCATGCCGCAAGCGGGTGGTAGTCGGTCTTCGCCGCCGGGCTCTTCCTGTCATCGTGCCTGTTGCCGTCGGCGTCAAGCACCCGGTACCAGCCTCCGCGCTCGCGGTCTATGAAATGACGGTCCGCGTAGTCCCAGATGCGGGCGTACCACTTCCAGTACCGCTCCTCGACCGTGCGCACCGCAAGCGCCGCGGCGGCCGCGGCGGCCTCGGCGAACACCCAGTAGTAGCGGTCGGTGTCCAGGATGGTCCCGTCAGGCGCGAAGGCGTAGTGCATGCCGCCGCGCTGCCCGTCCCAGCAGGTGTCCATGGCGTCGTCGAACAGCCGCCGCGCGGCCGGCAGCATCCAGTCCTCCGCCCTCGCACGCTCGAGCGCGAGCAGGATCTTCGCCCACTCCGCGAAGTGCCCCGGCAGGTAGCCGTGGGGGCGGAACAGGTTCTTCGGGTCGTCGCGGTTGTAGCCGAAGTCGGGCTCCCAGCCCTCGGTGAAGTGCTCCCAAACCCGGCCGGTCTCCTCGTCCGCAAGGTCCACGCACAGGCGCTGAGCGAGCGCGACTGCGCGGTCGAGGTACCGCTTCTCGCCCGTCGCCTTCCAGGCCCAGAACATCGCGTCGCACATGTGCATGTTCGCGTTCTGACCGCGGTACGGCGAGACCGCGGACCAGTCGCCCGCGGCGATCTCGTCCGCGTACAGGCCGTGGCGCCCCTCCCAGAAGCGCTCCTCGACGAGATCGAACGAATCGGAAATCAGTCCGGACGCTCCCTCGACCCCCGCATGCGCCGACGCGGCCGCGGCGAGCAGGACGAACGCGTGGCCGTAGCAGTGCCGGGTTCCGTCCATAACCTCGAGGCCCTTGCCGAGCACCCAGGCGTAGCCGCCGTCGGCACGGCGGTGGCCGTCGCGCAAAAAGTCGAGGCCGTGCCTCGCGCAGGCAAGGTACTCCGGCCTGCCGAGAACGCCGGCGGACTGCGCGAAGTTGAAAACGAACCGGCAGGTGCCGACGAGGTGCTTGGTGTCGCGGTCGAACACCGTTCCGTCGTCGGTGAGCTGGTTTATGTAGCCGCCGCGCTCGAGGTCCATGCAGCGCGGATGGTAGAAGTCCATGATCGCCCTGACCTCGTCCTTGAGGACCCCGGGGTCGCGGTGGTCGCGCTCGGTTTCGCTCATGGCCGCCGGGTCATTCTGACACAGGCGACCGCGCCGCCGGCTTCAGGCTCAGTCACGGCGATGAAGCATCGGCGACGGATTTTTTCTGATCCATGCCGCCGGCTCCAGTCGGCCCATCCGGGAAGGACAGGCTGTCGAAGTCGAGCCTGAAGCTCTTCCTGTAGTCGTCTGCCGTGAACTGGGTGTGCTTGCACGCAGTCTTTTTTCCTAGTCTGTAACGACCTGAACAGTCAAACAGTGAAACCCACGTGTTGAGATGCCGCGTCCACTTGTCCGCGTCCACTTCCTTGACGGATTCTCCGATGACGAACCACCAGTCGAGGGACACCTTTTCGCTGTCCCAAGAAGGGCGCGGGCACACCAGGATCTCATCCAGTTTTCGGAGCATCGCCCCCTCCGCTGAATCCTTTTTGTGCTCAGAAGTTATGTGGTCGCTCATTGCGCTGCAGGCTTGCAGGAAGTCGTCAGGAAAGGCAACGCGCGAGAACTTGTGGGCGAGCGTGTCGGCAAAGACCTTGCCTTCCAGGTCATCCTTCCAGCCGGGAGTGCGCTTCCATCCCGCGACCGAAGCCTTCTCGTATATCGTCGACTTCTCAAGGTCGCCGACCAGGAGCTCCCCTTCCGTTGCAGGGACGAATATGTACCTCAGCCTTCTCCTGAGGCGGATTTCCCTCATCCATTCCTTGCTGACCGGAACCAAGGGCGCCAGCACGACGAACGGACGGTTGACGCAGTCCCGCACGATCTCGCAGGAATGGCTCAGCATGACCATCCCGTGCACATTGTCGTCCAGCACCGGGACCGTCCCTGGTTCCGCTACCCGCCCCTGCAATAGAAGCTCCCTTACGCAGTCCCGGGACTGAGGGCTGTGCGCGAGTGACAGGTCAGCCATGTGAACAGCCTCCAGGTCGTCTCCCAACACGATGTCGCCCTGGCGCCAGTCTTGCATCGCCTTGTTGATCCGCTTCCGCTCCGCTTCCGGAATGGGATGCGTCATTCGCCGAGTTCCGCCGGGTCCCTTTTTCCTGCTTTCCCGCGATCTCCGCGTCTGCTTATCGGTTCTTCATAGCTTCCGTCTGCTTTCCGCCTAGGCACGCCAAGATAGTCCTGAAAGGCAGTAGGGTCTATGGGAGGGTTGTAAAAAATGCGCCGGGCGAGGCCCAGGTCCTCGACCCCGGCCAGGGCCTCGTCGAAGCGGCCTTCCTTGAGCAGCTCGAACCTGGACTTGCAGCTTTTTTGCTCGACCTCCATCAGCAGCTCGCGGGTCGCGTATTTACTGCCGCGGAACATGTGCATCATGGTCGCCCGCAGCCTGTCCATCAACTCCCATTGCTCGAGCGTCATCTGGGGGCAGCTTACGTTCCACCTGCTCGTGGTGGTCCACGGCACTCCGAACAGCTCGGCCACCTCTTTCTTGTCGAGGCCGGAGTTTATGCGGAGCTCGTAGATCATCTGCAGGGGCGTCAACATGTCTTCCTCCCCCTGCCCCAGCGACTCGGGCCTCGGGGCCAGCTTGCCCCCGGCCTTGACATGTTCCTCTTCCAGCTTCTTCCGTTCCTTTGCGACCCTCTCCGCCGTCAGCCTCTGTCCCGTGATTGACAAGGGATGGGGATCGTCGATCCGGCTGAGCTGCACGTCAATCGGCGTTCTCACTGGCGCCGCCGAGGCCTCGACCGGGGTTTGGTTCACGTACCTCTTGACGCCCAGGTTCCTCACCCCTGACAGAGCCTCGTCGAAACGTCTTTCCTTCATCAGGTCGAACCTGGTCATGCCGCTTTCCGGCTCGACCTCATCGAGCAGGGCGCGCGTCCCAATTCCCGATCCCCTGTACATGTGCATCATGACCGCAAGCATCCTGTACATCAAGGCCCTTTGTTCTTCCGTCATTGGTTCTCCGCCGGTCCATCCCCTGACCGTGTTCGGATCCTCGCCGAACAGCTCATCCACCTCCTCCCAGGTCAGGCCGGGCATGATTCGAATCTCGAGAATGGCATCCAGGGGATGCAACGGATCTTCCGCCTCCTCGCCCTTCCGCTCCGGCTCCGGCTCCCGGTCCCCTCCGGCCGGGCCTCCCGGCATGGCATCCGGCGCCGCCTCAGGCCGGTCGGCTTCCGCAGGCGCCAGCGCGGAACCGCCTCCGAGCCCGGAAGCCTCCTGCCTGGCGCCGAGGTCCTCTACACCTGCGAGGGCCTGCTCGTAGCTGCCCTCCTTGAGCAGGTCGAACCTGGTCCTGCCGCCGGGCGCCCCGGCCTGCATGAGCAGCTCCCGGGCGCTGCCGTCCGTTCCGCGGCCCATGCGCCTCATGGCATCCAGCAGCCTGCGCGCCTGCTCCTGCCTCCTCCTGGTCATCCCCGTTCCGCCGGCCCAGTTGTGAACGGTGCGCCGGGTGACCCCGAACAGCCCGGCGATCTCCTCCCACACCAGGCCCGAGACGCGGCGGATCTCGGCGACGGTCCGGGCCGGGCCCAGCGGCCCGTCGCGGCCGCCGCCTGCAGGGCGCGGACCGGTTTCGATTCCCTCTCCTTCCCGGAACAGGCTCATGGGGAAAAGCCCCCTGTTCATCCTGAACCCGTCGGTGACCAGGCTCGACACAAACTGCGAGAGCGTGCATGAGATCCCCGCGGCCTCTGCGCGGACCGCGCCGGCGTCGAAGGGCAGCGCCTCGCTCCTGTGCAGGCTGACGTCGAGCGCCCAGTCGCGCCCGCTGCCGGCTCCGGCCGCGTCCGCGTCCTCGATGTCGCCGTCGGACAGCTGTCCCCACCTGCCCTTGACGACGGTTCCCCCTTCGGTCCGGAACACGGTCTCCGACCTCGAGGGCCCGATTGCCGCAACCGTCGGCAGGGGCTTCTCGCCCACGGGCCAGGCAGGGCCCAGGCACTCCGTTCGGACCATGCCGCCCGCAGCGCGCTCCGTTGTCTCGCAGAACATGCGCATGCCGACGCGGCTGCAGCAGCCCGGGCTGAACAGCTCGCGGATCTTGGACACGAGCGCGGCGAGCCTGTCGAGAAGCGCAGGCGCGTTGCCGCAGTCCCTGGCCTCGAGCTCCACACCGTCCGGAGTGAGCGCGGCCTTCCAGGCCACGCCCCAGCCGTGTTCCGACAGGCTCCAGACCATGCCGTGCGGCGCGCCCCCAGGCGAGGGCGAACCATGCCTGTACGGACCGCCGTCCCGCGAGCTTTCGAGCCTGATCGAGGAGTAGTCCCCGCCGAGCGCCTTCCTGATGCTGTCCGCCGAGGCGGGGTTCGCGATTTCCGGAACGAACGGAAAGCTGACCTTCACGGCGAGCAAATTCGGGAGAACCGCCAGGAGGATGTCGTCCTCGGTGGCGCTGATTTTCGCCATGGCTTCCTTGGGCATAACTAAATTATACACGATATTTCCTTGCGGCGAATAATGCCAAAACAGGTGAAGTTTTTCGGGGACTACGGCTGAATTTTGAAAATACAGGTGAAATTCAGCATCATCTGAGGGCTGAAGGAACAACCGCCAGCTCCATTCAGCGAAAAAAAAAAGGCACACGCAACAATGATCGGCCAGATGACGGGATCATGACGGGGCGGAATCGTTCCGGTGCCTAGGGACACGCCCTGCCCTTGAATCCCTGCCTGGCTGCTGATTGCGGACAGGTCAGTAGACAGAACTTTTTTCAAATCCCGTTTGAACTTAGTTCAAATTGAATTCGCACTTAATGCGAATCTGTCTTGAACTTGGGTCAAGCCAGAATCGTTACAGGTCCGGAAGGTGGTAGCATGCACATGCCATGGGAGCAAGGCATGTCACGAGGCACATCGAGTCGGCAATCATGGGGAAGCTGCGCAACTTCCAGGTCGTCGTGCTGGAAGGGGCCGCATGCGTAGGCAAGACTGTTGCGGCCAGGCGCGTCTGCGAGCTGATGGACGGCCGCTACCTGACGCTGGCCGACCCGCACACGCGAAGAATGCTGGCAGAAAACCCGCGCCTCGTCGGCGACGGCTCGCAGCTCACGGTCGTAGACGAGATCCGGATGATGCCGGAGCTGGCGCCGGCCGTCACCACGCACGCGGACGAGCGCGGCGACAACGGCCTGTTCCTGATCACCGGGACAGGAGACCGCACCCGCACGAAGGCAACCTTCAAGGAGCTTGGCTGCAGGAAGGCAAGCCTGCACATGCGCCCGTGCAGTCAGCACGAGATCAACGCGGACCTGCAGCCGGAAGCCGAACCGGAAGAGCACGGGGAGGAGCCGACTGGGAGCGGCAACCTCATCGATGCGGTGATCGAAGGCCGGAGTCCGCCGCAGAAGCTCGAACCGGTTTCGCTGGAGAAGGCCGTCGCGACAGGAGGATACCCGCGAGTGCACGCACGCGCCTCAGGAAACATGAAGGGAATCAAGGAAGAGTACATTTTCGAGGAGATCGTTGTTGCCGCGCTGCACAAGAGCAAGGTTGCCGGCATGAACTCACGAAGGAGACTGTTGACAAAGCTGTCGGGCAGCATCGGGCAACAGAGAAACTATTCCGAGCTTGCAAAGGAGATCGGGGGATCCGACCGAATCGCCGGGCTGGTCCATGACTTCCTGGATAGCAGCCACCTGATCGAGCAGCTGCCGAACCTCCGCGCGCCATTGAGAGGCAGGAAGCTGTCGGGCAAGTGCAAGCTGCACGTCAACGACAGCGGCCTCGCGACAACCATGCTGCAGCTGGACGCAGAGAGCCTGCGGTCCTCGCCTTGCTGGGGACGCCTTCTCGAGAACTTCGTCCTGTCCGAGCTGCGCAAGCACAGAGAGCTCAGCTCCGCGAGCCTCGAATCCGAGTTCCGATACTACGGCGAGAAGAACGGCATCGAGGTCGGAATCGTCCTGGACCTGGGCACGGAGCTCATTGCGTTCGAGGTGTCAGATTCGAACGAGCCTCACCCGCGCTACAGAAAGGACCTCGTCGAGTTCAAGAGGCTTGCCGGCAACCGGTGCAGGCGCGCGATCCTCTTCCACGGCGGGTACGAGACGGTCAGGTTCCGCGACGGGACCGAAGCGTGGCCGATAGCAAGCCTGGTCAGGCCTTGGCTGCGGGAATGCAATGCGGCATAGTCCAGTCCGGACCATTAAAGCCATGCTCTTCAGCGCATAAGGACCAGCTCCATTTTCTCCTTCCTCACCAGCTCAAAGGCACATCAATAAAATCCAAAGATGACGTGCAAACCAAGTCTGTATGCAACACGGGCTGTGAATGTTGAGCTAATTTCCGTTGAAGCCCTGCTCGGCCTGAATAAATTGAGGTGACTTTAACACGCACCAATAATCCTGCGATTGCTTTCGCCACGGGATACTCAGATTGAATGATTCAAAGACCGAATGCCCCCCGAGACTTCGCGCGTTTCAGCCGGAGAGCGCCGGCCAACAAACTTCGAGACCGTCCCCTGTCTGAAGCTGCGGGTGGTTTCTTGTAGAATTGACTCATGGAGGAACACGAATATGATCCGGGACTGGAGCAGGACGCCTCCATCCTGAAGCTGATCACCGTCAATCCGGACGTCATGTCCGGCAGGCCGGTGGTGCGGGACCTGCCGATTCCAGTGGGGAAGGTCCTGCACATGCTTGCCTACGGCAAGGAGCCCAAGGACATCATCAAGGAGCTTCCCGACCTCAACACCGAGGACATCCAGGCCTGCCTCGTGTACGCATACGGAAGCGTCGCCTACGACAACGTGAACGACTACATCACTGTCCGCGAGCCTTCCAAATGACCGCGAACAGCGGCTGGCTTTCATCCCGGACACCGTATAATTTTCACCCAAGGGCAGAAACCCGATCATGACCACTCTCGCCAGCGACACCGCAGCTGCGGAGGCGACCGCCTCGCACGAGGAGGAGTTGCTGAGGCGCATCAAGCGCAAGCCCGGGGTTTGCGGGGGCCGTCCCACCATCCGCGGCATGCGCTTTGCCGTGGAGCACGTCCTGAACAAGATGGCAGGCGGCTGGAGCGTGCGCACCTTGCTCGAGCAATACGACAGTCTCGAGCCGGAGGACATCCAGGCGTGCCTGCTGTACGCAGAGCGCGTCATTGAAAAACAGGGGATACGCAAGGACAGAGGCGTACAGCCTGCCGCTTGAGGTTCTTCCTCGACGCCTGCGTAAGAGCAGGCGATCTCGTCACAGCCCTGCTGGACCTGCAACAGGACGTGTTGCTCGCGGAAGACGTGATTCCGGGGGCTTCGGACGAAGACATCCTTGCCTTGGCCTTTGAGCAGGACCGCGTGCTCATCACGCATGTCAACGACTTCGGGGAGCCGGTCTTCAGAGACCTGCTGCCCCACAAGGGCATCGTGCTGATTGACGGGCGCGTGAGTCACCGTGATCAGACAAAACTGATGAAAATCTGATTTGCGATGAAGAAGCCGCACTGGCCTCCGGTGCCTACATCGTGATCTCCAGGCCTTCGTTCAAGGTCAGGATTGAAACAGATGCAGAAAAAAGAACCATAATTCTCACAACATGAAGACCGGCACTGAACAAACCGCCGGATCTTTCCTGCTGAGAGGAGCCAAACAACAGGAAGGCACCTCTCTAAATCCAAAGAAGACGCGCAAGCCACGTCTGTATGCAACACAGGCTGTGCATATTGAACCGATTTCCATTGAAGCCCTGCTCGGTCTGAACAAACAGAGGCGCCTTTAATGGAGGCGCCCATAATTTCGCGATGCCCAAGGCGCCGGATTGGCGCGCAGGAGCGCTTCCGATTCCGAAGGCCCTGAAGAGAGGCCAATCCTGCCGCCGCTCACAGGGGCTGCCGCGCCCGTCTTTTTCGCGCCGTCAGGACGCGGCTTGGAAGCAAGGCGCCTCCGGTTCGGCAACAGGGTCAAGCAGCGAGCTGCTTGACGAACTTCTTGCGCTCCGACCACAGCACGGGCTGGACCTGGTATGCCTCAAGGGCGCCGAATATCCCGTCCTTCACTTCCGCCCTGGAGTCGTTCAGCAGAGCCAGGGTCTGTACCCCGTTCTTCCTTTCCTTCCTGATGTCCTCGAGCGCGAACAGGTAGTGGCTGATGGAGCTCTTGTTCGGGGAGTTGATGGCCTTGATGATTCGCTCGGGGGCCGAGTCGGAGTCCGGAACCAGGTAGTCGATGTAGTGCTTGAACCCCGACCTTCCCGTGAGGTTGACGCGGTGGCTGAACCTGACCGAGTTCGACTTGAGGAAGCTCGAGACGTCCTCGTCGAAATACGACTTGCGGCGCCGCGTCGTGGCCCACACGTACAGGTCGCCCACGGCAAGCATGGCCTGAATCAGGTTGTTCAGCGCCAGCCCCACGTCCTCCTCGGACACCTTGACGAAGAGCCTTTTGCCGTCAGTGCGGACCGCGAGGTCGTTGAGGATGATCTCGAGCCTGTCCTTCTGGTCCGGAGACTTGAAGTCGATGCTGAGAAACTTCAGCTCTGCGAGGACGTCCCCTCCGTCGTGAAGGCAGACCATGCCCCCCTTGCGCTCCGCAAAGACCTGCAGGCAGTCGTTGATGCGGTTGACGAACGGGGTTGTGATCACGCACGTCCCGCCCCTCTTCAGCTCGTGCACTGTAAGGCCCTTGCGCACCCATGCCAGGTAACCTGACACCAGCTTCTTGCACTCTGCGGGTTTCATGTTTCAATTGTAGCCTTCCATGTCCAGCGGAGGGCTTCCTATGACGTGCAGCCGCGATCAGAAGTCGTCGTGAGCCATGAACCCTGTCTGACTATGAAGATGTTGAGGCGCCCACGATCGATTCATGGGTCAGGACTGCGGAAGTCCTGCATGCGGCAACAAGGCTTGTCGGGAAGTGAAGCCGGGAATCATCCAGGCAAGGACCGCAATCGCACACCGTCCCTTCTCATTCCATTCCGGACTCTTGCTGCAGTTCACAAGGCCGGCGCTTACAGGCCGAGGTCCGCGAAGCTTCTGATCTTCAATGCGAAAGAGCGTTTATCCCTCCATTCCTGCAATATCCTGTCAGCAGTCTCAACGTCCAGGAGTCCCTGCTCGATTGACAGCGCCATCAAGTCCTGTGTGGAGTACACGCGGAGTGAGCTCAATCTTCGGAATTCGTTCCTTGCGTGCTTGTCGTCCGTGGCAAAGGAATGACTTCGGCATATCGCCATGGCCATCGCAGCGGCTTCTCCTTCGTCAATCTTATCGAAACCGAGAAGCTCCTCTAGCAACTCCATCTCGCGGCCGTCGTTCAGCAAGGCAATCTCAACGATGCGCCTCGACATCGCACGTGCGAGAATTGCCGCCGCAGCCGGCTGCCTTACCTCCTTCCAGACTTCCGAAGGAATCAGGAAGTCCAGGGGGAGCTTCCCGAGGAGGTCCGTGCGGCCGACCACGATGAAGTTGAGCAGCACGCAGGTGTCAAGGACGACGGTCTCCGGCGCGCGCCTGTCAGGCGCTTCAGTTCCTCCTTGAGACATATCCCAGTCTCAGGATGTCCGTTGCGTCAACCCCGATGTCATTGCCCAGGTTCAGCAGGCGGCCTTGCGAGATGCATTCCCTTGCGTAGGCCTCCACGGACAGGTGCAGGAACTTGCTTCTCAGCTCCTTGTTGCCCTCGCAGTCCGGCAGCCCGCAGTTCCCGGACCTGCCGAGTTCGCCCAGGAAAATGTTGCCCACCTCCTTTTCCTTCTTGAGCTCGTTGGTTGCCTTGCTGGTCAAGAGGCCAAGGTTTGACATCCTGGCAACCGCAGCCTGGTAGCTCACCTTGAAGCGGTGCGCAACCCTGACAGCGTCCTGGAAAGCGCTGCCTTCCTTCACCGTTGCTTTCTTCAGCCGAACGTTATGGAGCTCGTCCGACCCTGACTCGAAGAACAGCTCCTTGTCGCTGATGCCGCCTGCGGAGACGTTCCTGAGCATGATCTCCGCAATGCCTTCCCAAGGCATCAGGAAACCGGAGGCAAAGCTGTCGGCCCGGATCCCAAGCAAGTCGCGCGGGCCGGTCTTGCCGGAAACGCTGATTTCCTTGTCCTCGAGCAGGGCATGGGCATACTCATGCGCAAGGGCGAAGCGCCTGCGCTCGAGACTGATTCCGGCGTTGGCAAACAGCGCCTTTCCGACAGCTTGGTGCGGGATGCAGATTCCGAGGACCGAAGGAGGCAGGTTGACGCAGGAGGCCCACAGGCCCTGGGACTGGATCACGTCGATCACGTTGCCTGCCGGCTTGATCCCGAGGTTCAGGCGCCTGCGCTCGTCGCGGGCCAGGCGTTCGCCTTGGCGGAAGGCTTCGCCAACCGTGGCCGGGGTTTTCATCCGGTATGACGGCGGCGACGCGTTGTAGGGATGGCCCAGCATGCTCTTCAGGCCCTCCCCGGTCCGGCAAAGGCTGAGGTCCCGGCCCATTTGCTGCCGAGCCTCGCGATGCCGCCTGATCTCCGGCTCCTTGCCGCACAGCAATGTCAGGGGATCAGTCCCGTCGATGGGATCACCCCTTGCGCTGCCCTCCAGGAAATCGCCGTAGTCCCGGCAGTAGATGTCCGCCAGCTTGGACAGCTCATGGCTGGCAACCTTGCGGTTGCCGCGCTCGATCTCGCCGATCGCTGTGCGCTGGACTCCCAGCATCTCCGCAACCTCTGATTGCTTCAGGCCAAGTGCCCGCCGGGCCAGACGCAGGCGCCTGCCAAGCTCATGGGACTCAGGCCGTGCAGCCCCGGACGGATGTGTGACGGGATTGGGTTGTGCCATGGTCAGAGTTTAATAATACCACAATGTTGGATAATGCCACGCAACAATCTTACAACTGCACCAATATGTTGGATTTTCTCCAACATGCCTGATTTCCGCTGCAATCTGATTGTTTTCTCTTTATAGGACCTCAATCAATTACCCCGAAGAAGCCTTGCCAGAGCTTGAAAAGCCGGTTTGAGACGTGATGAGATTGGACTCGCACGGCCAAGCGTAGCTCAAGGGAGGCATAGGTGCCGCAGACCAGTTTCACCCGGGTCGAGGACGCATGCGCCCGGCCGGACGAGGGCAAGTGAGACAAGCTTTCGGGCTTCGAGCAGTTGCCCGCGGGAGCGGTTCCGGGCGAGGCCGGATGAGGAATGGGCACACCGGACAGCGAGCGCAAGGAACCGTCGGACCGTCCGCCTTGTGGGACGCAGTGATGATGTTCAAGGATCCGGTGATGGGCCGTCTGAACAACCTGTCGGACGGGATACCGCTTTGGAGCTGCGGTCGGACCTGCCGCTGATGCGCTTCATCGGCGTGAACGCGAACTCCTGCGCGCCGAAAGCGAATGCGCCGTGAAAGCGCTGCTACGCGCAGGGCGAGGCGATCGAGGACCTGTTCGCTGAGTTCATCGAGCGCCTGGCGGAGGCGGGCCAGGTTGCGACCGAAAGGGCCTCGTCGAGTTCAAGGAATTTTTCAAGGACAGTTGCAGGCGCGCGATCATCTTCCACGGAGGCCATGAGACTGTCAGGCACAGCGACGGGACCGAGACCTTAGCCTGGTCAGGCATTGGCTGCGGGAATGCAATGCGGCTTGGTCCGGTCTGGACCATGAACGCCATGCACTTCAGAGCTTCAGGACCAGCTCCATCTTCTCCTTCCTAACCAGCTCAAGCAAATTGATGCACGGCACGCCGAACTGCCTGCAAACGATTGGTATCTTGATTTCCTTGTGCTTCGTGCTTTCGTTTTCCTGCGTGACAACGGTGAATCCGCCGACAAGTGCGTGCGCGACCAGCAACAGGTCAGCGCCCCTGGAGAACTCGTCATAGCCTTCCTTGCTGTACACGGACTTAATCTCGTCCGAGATCGGGTTGGATTCCTTGGTCAACCCCTTCGGCAGCTTCAGGAAGATGCCCTGACGGTTGAGCGCCCATTCGGCAGCCTCATCGAGCTGCCCCTGAAGCTCCGTGAGCACGCTCGCGTTGCTGAAGAGCACACCGGCCTTGTTCTCCTCTTCCAGCCAGACCCAGAAGCCCGGAGCCACTTCCATTCCGTAGTAGCCGAGAAAGGCCTCAAGGAACACGTTGGTGTCCAGCAGGCACTTCATTCCATGCTAGTTGAGCTTCTCCTCGAGATCAATGATCTTTTTTGCCTTCTTGCAAGACAGAAGATATATTGCATCGCGGTACAAAGTGTTGCCCTGCACCGTGTCGTGCACCAGTTCCTTGGTGAACCTGTAGCTCGCCTGCATCGGGATGGTGAACACGCTGTAACGGAACTTGCCTCCCTTCCTTGTTGCGAGATGGGCCTGGCGCGACCTCTCGTAGAGCCGGCTGAACACCTCCCTCGAGATGAAACCGGCGTCCCGCAGCCTCCTGAACACCACCAGGTTGCTGACCCTGAACCGCTTGGCCAGCGCAGACGCCTTCCTGGACGCCTTGTTGGCATCGAGCCTGGCAGCTGAACCACCCATGGCTTCCCTGAGCTGTTCCATCGGAAGCAGCACCTCGGCCGCAACCTTGTTGCACCACACCTCCTCCGGCCTGTAGCCGGTCTTCTGCGGGACGAAGTTGGAAACAGCCGTTTTCCCGAGCCACACGTGCGCCAATTCGTGAGCAAGGGTGAACAGCTGCGCGGCCTTGGCGTCGGCAGTGTTGACGAAGATCACGGGAGCGTACTCGTCCACGAGGGCGAAGCCTCGGAACTCATCCGGGTCGAGAGGCCGGCTTCTCTTGTTCTCAACCTTGTTCGACATCATCACGAGCACGCCGGTGTCCTCGATCCTGCGCACCAGCTCCCTCAGGAACCGGTCCCAAGAGGCGGAAGGCCTGCTCTGCAGGTCATCAAGGCCCAGCCGGTCACGGATGCGCTTAGCCACTGCGTCCGGATCAGAGCCAAGCCGGGCCGAGCCGACAAAGCCGAGCGGGTCCGCGCGCATCGAGAGCATGTGCCCCCTGAACCACTTCTGCCTCGACTTGCACAGCAGGACCGTGCCGAGCAGGTTGATGCTCGGCTTTGTCACCGGCCTGCTCCCCGGGGTACGGAAGTCCTTGATCGGCAGGCCGTCCGACGGGGGATTCGACAGGAAGAAGTAGGCGAGCCCCGTGTGGGTCTGATCCGAGACCTTCTCCAGCTGGCGCATGGTCGGCATGGCCTCTCCCCTCTCCCACAGGGGATAGTCCTTGTGCACCGACCTGGAGAGGTCCTCCAGGCTTTTTCCGGACCTTGTCCTCGCCCAGCGGAAGAGCCTCGGCCTGACTGTCACCTTATCCCTGGCCATGGATACATTATTGCGCTTCAATTCATTCAATGGCGACAACGATTCCAGAGGATTGGCGCGCAGGAGCGCTTCCAATTCTGAAGGCCCTGCAGAGCGGCCAATCCTGCCGCCGCTCACAGGGGCTGCCGCGCCCGTCTTTCTCGTGCCGCCAGGACGCGGCTTGGAAGCAAGGCGCCGCCGGTTCGGCAACAGGGTCAGGCAGCGAGCTGCTTGACGAACTTCTTGCGCTCCGACCACAGCACGGGCTGGACCTGGTACGCCTCAAGGGCGCCGAATATCCCGTCCTTCACCTCCGCCCTGGAGTCGTTCAGCAACGCCAGGGTCTGTACCCCGTTTTTCCTTTCCTTCCTGATGTCCTCAAGCGCGAACAGGTAGTGGCTGATGTTGCTCTTGTTCGGGGAGTTGATCGCCTTGATTATGCGCTCGGGGGCCGTGTCGGAGTCCGGAACCAGGTAGTCGATGTAATGCTTGAACCCCGACCTTCCCGTGAGGTTGACGCGGTGGCTGAACCTGACCGAGTTCGACTTGAGGAAGCTCGAGACGTCCTCGTCGAAATACGACTTGCGGCGCCGCGTCGTGGCCCACACGTACAGGTCGCCCACTGCAAGCATGGCCTGAATCAGGTTGTTAAGCGCCAGCCCCACGTCCTCCTCGGACACCTTGACGAAGAGCCTATTGCCGTCCGTGCGGACCGCGAGGTTATTGAGTATGATCTCGAGCCTGTCCTTCTGGTCCGGAGACTTGAAGTCGATGCTGAGAAACTTCAGCTCTGCCAGGACGTCCCCTCCGTCGTGAAGGCAGACCATGTCCCCCTTGCGCTCCGCAAAGACCTGCAGGCAGTCGTTGATGCGGTTGACGAACGGGGTTGTGATCACGCACGTGCCGCCCCTTTTCAGCTCGTGCACTGTAAGGCCCTTGCGCACCCATGCCAGGTAGCCTGACACCAGCTTCTTGCACTCTGCGGGTTTCATGTCCCCATTTTACCCCTCAACGTCCAGTCGGGGACTCCTTACGATGTGAAACCGCGAGCAGAAATCGGCATAGGACTTCTGAAAGTCCCTGATGTCTCGGAATTCATAGGGATCTATTGGGTGGGCTATCCCTGACTCATATCGCTGGTGATACAGATGCAGGTGTGGTGTTTGCACCCACTCACCGCCCGGATTGCGGTGCGGTTGCCCCACGATGTCCAAGCGAGCAAGCATGCTCTCGCCGCGATCAGGAAGTCGCAGCTGAAACATGAAGTCCTCTTGGTCTGAGAACCGCAAGTCGAAGACAATCTTGTCCCTGACGGCCTCTGCCTTCAGATCGAAGGTTTGGGAAGCGCCGGGGCAGATTGCCAACGGCTCTCGGATGTCGAAATCCTTCTCCGTCCCCAGGAGAACTCTCCCCTCAGCGTTGCTGGGACGCTTCTTCGCAGCAGTCTCCCTTTCCATGCCAGACAGGATCCTTCATCGCCCAGCATCCCGCTGACTGATCCAGTCAGCCCCAAATCAAGGCCACGCGGCGCGATAGTTTAACACGAAAAGGGACACTTCCGTTCATCCCAGAAAAATGAAAAACAGGCCCGACAAGTGCGTGCGCGACCGGCAACAGGTCGGCGCCCCTGGAACGCTCTTCACAGCCTTCGGGGCTGCATGTGGATTGGAGATCATCCGAGATCGGATTGGATTCCTTGGTCAGCCTCTTCGGCAATTCCACGAAGATGCCCTGGCGGTTGGCCGCCCCCATTCTGCAGCTTCATTGAGCCGCCCCTAAAGCTCCGTGAGCACACTCGTGTTGCTGAAGACTGCGCCGCCCTTGTTCTCCTCCTCCTGCCAGTCCCAGAAACCCGGGGCAAGGTCCATCCCACAGCAGCTCAGAAAGGCCTCAAGAAACACGTTGGTGTCCGGCAAGACATTGCGCCGCTGCACAGGGTGTTTCCCTGCATTGTGTCGTGCGCCAGTTCCTTGGTGAACCTGCAGCTCGCCTGCATCCATTTCCGGCCTCAAAGGAAACCAGCCCCCTTGCGGCCCTGCCGCATACGTTCCGGAAGCTCAGGCCTCCGGCTCGAGCGGCGTCCCGGGCCTGTGGCGCTCGGGCAGCTCCGGCGGGCGCCGCAGCAGCGCAAGCGCCGCGATGCCGAACACCGCGCCGAACAGCCCTATGGTGTCGGAATAGGATCCGATCGCCAGGTAGACCCAGGGAAAGAGCACGGGACAGAACGCCCCGCCGCAGAACATGATGAAGAACGCCCCGGCCATCTGCCGCTCGGTGCCCTTGCCGCGGCTGAGCGCGGCGTACTCGGAGATCACGAGTCCGTTCCAGCCGACCGCCGAGGCGCCGACGGCGAAGTAGAGCGCGGCCCACGCGGAAAGCGGCGCGGACTGCGGGAGCGCCGAGACCGCCGCGGTCGTGACGATGATGGACGCCGCAAGCATCCGCAGGGCGAGGACGGGATCGCGGATCCGGTCGGCAAGGTGCCCCCATCCCAGCCTGCCGACGATCCCGCCGGCCATCGCGGCCATGAGGACGTAGCCCGCGTCCCGCAGCGGGTGGCCCATCTCGTCGGCGACGAGGTTCGATGTGAACGTCATCACCGCGCCCTGGCACACCCCGAAGGAGAGCCCGGCAAGCGCCATGAGCGTGAGCGAGCGGTTGCCGATCGTGGCGGCCAGGCTCCTTGCCGGCAGGAGCAGGAGCCCGCCGCCCTCCCGCGCGCGCGCCTCCCTGCCGGCGTCGAAGCTCCTCAGCGGCGCGACCGCGGCGAGCAGCGCGAGCAGGAACGCTGCGAGCGGGAGCAGGACGAGCCGCCAGTCGCCCGCCTCCGCAAGGCGCGGCCCGACGAGGCTCGCTACCATCAGGCCGATCGGGATGCTCGTCTGCTTGACCGAGAAAACGAGGCCGCGGTTGCGCGGGCCCGCGACCTCGCGCAGGATCAGCGCCGTCGCTGGGTTGAACAGCGAGTGGCTCAGGCCGAACAGGACCGATCCCGCGGCGATCCCGGGGATCGCCGCGGTCGCGCACAGCGCGGCCCCGGCAAGGCCCAGTCCCAAGGCGAGCTGGATGGAGCGCGCGGCCCCGAGCAGCTCGATGACTGCGCCCGAGTACAGGGTGGCGGCGGTCGAGGTGAGGAACATCAGGCCGACCTGGTACCCGACCCACACCGGGTCCACGCCGAGGTCGGCCGCAACCTCGACCGCGACCGGCGGGAAGATGAAAAGCGCCCACGACGCGCCGGCCTGCGCTGCCGTCGTGAGGAAAAGGGTGCGGGCAGTCCCGGGCCTTTGGCCCGAGGCGCTCACCACCGCATGAGCCGGGGCTCGTTCTCGCGGAACCAGGCGTTGTGCTCCCTGTAGCCCGGGTCGTGGCGCCCGACCTCCCTCCAGAACGCGGGCGAGTGGTTGTGCTCGACCATGTGGCACAGCTCGTGGACGATCACGGAGTCGACCCGCTCGGGCGGGACCTTCATCAGCCGCCAGGAGAGCCTGATCCTGCCGCTCGACGAGCACGACCCCCATGCGGACCTGGACCTGCCGACCGACACCCGCTTAGGCTCAACGCCGACTTTTTCCGCGAACTCCAGCACGCGCGGGGGCAGGAACGAGCGCGCCTCGTTCATGTACCACCACTCGAGCACCTTCCCGATGGCCCCCTGCCGCGCTCCGCCTTCGACGGAGTCCGGCAGCGAGACCTCGAGTACCCCGTCCCGCAGCTCGCATGCGGGCCGCGGTGCCCTTGCGAGCGACAGCTCGAGCTCGCGCCCGAGGTAGGGCAGCGCGTCGCCCTCGGAAAACAAGTCAGGCCTGTCGCGGGCGCCCTCAACCTGCGCGCGCTGCAGCGCCCTCTTGATCCACGGCTCCTTTTCGCGGACGAAGGCAAGCGCCCTGTCGATCGAGCACCGCTCGGGGACGCGGAGCTCGACGCCCGACGCCGTCACGTGCACGGCTATCCTCCGGCGGCGCGGATGGGCGCGCACGGTCACGCGCCGGCCGTTGACCTCGCGGACCGCGCCCGCAGCGCCTGAGCGGCTCACGCGAACCTGCGGAAGGCGTCCAGCGCCTCGGGGTTCGCCAGGGCCCCGACGTTGGCGACATCCCTGCCGCAGACCGCGTCCCGGACCGCGAGCTCGGCGATCTTTCCCGACCGCGTGCGCGGGATGTCGCCGACCGCGGCGATCAGCGCCGGGACGTGGCGCGGAGAGGCGCCGGTCCTTATCGCCTCTCTCATGCGCGCCTCGAGCGCCCCGTCGAGGACGGCGCCCTCGGCAAGCCGCACGAACAGCAGGACCTGCTGGTCGCCGCCAGAGTCCCTGCCGACCGCGACGGCCTCAAGTACCTCGTCGAGGGACTCGACCTGGCGGTAGATCTCCGCGGTCCCTATCCTCACCCCGCCGGGGTTGAGGGTCGCGTCCGACCTGCCGGAGATCACCATCGACCCGTCCTCGTGCACCGTGACCCAGTCGCCGTGGCTCCACACGCCGGGATTGGCCTCGAAGTACGCGGCCCTGAACCTGCTCCCGTCGGGGTCGTTCCGGAACCCGAGCGGCATCGACGGGATCGCGCTGCGGCAGACGAGCTCGCCGGGCCCGCCGGTCACGGGCCTGCCGCCCTCGCCGTACGCCGCGACGTCGCAGCCGAGCTCGGCCGCCTGGATGCGCCCGCGCAGCACGGGCTGCGTCGGTACCCCGCCGACAAAGCACGCGCAGATGTCGGTCCCGCCGCTTATCGAGGCGACGTGTACGTCACTGCCCCACTCGCGGTACAGGTAGTCGAAGCCGTCCGGCAGAAGCGGCGAGCCGGTCGACAGGATCGTGCGCGGGCCCTCGCGGCCATGTTTTAACACAGGCGAGACGCCGGCCTTGGCGCAGGCCGAGAAGTACTTCGCCGAGGCGCCGAAGTGGGTGACCCCCCGCTCCCACGCGAGGTCCGGAAGCGCCGAGGCGTCCGGGTGCACGGGCGAGCCGTCGCAAAGCACGAGCGTCGCGCCGAGCGCGAGCGCGGAGACCTGCCAGTTCCACATCATCCACCCGCAGGTGGTCAGGTACATCAGGGAGTCGCCCTCCCTGACGTCGCAGTGCAGGGCGAGCTCGCAGGCGTGCTTGAGGAGCATCCCGCCTGCTGAGTGGACGATGCACTTGGGCATCCCCGTCGTCCCGGACGAGTAGAGGACAAAGCCCGGCTCGCCGAAGCCGGAGCGCTCGGAATCCGGCGGGCCCGGATCCGGGCCTTCCGTGAAAGCGTCCCACTCGACGAAGTCCCAGTCCCCGTCCGCCGCGGCCTCGAAGCCGGCGAAGGGATGGACGACGCATGCGCGGACGCCGCCGATCTCCCGGGAGAGCTCGGCGAGCCTCGGCCTGACGTCGAAGGCCTTGCCGCTGTAGCGGTAGCCCGCGGTCGCGAAGACGGCCTTGGGCCCGACCTGGCCGAGGCGGTCCTTGAGCGCCGGCGCGCCGAAGTCCGGCGAGCAGCTAGTCCACACCGCGCCGAGGGACTGGGCCGCGAGCATCGCGGCTACCGCCTCAGGAGCGTTCGCGACGATCCCGGCGACGACGTCGCCCTTTCCGATTTCGAGCCCGCGCAGCCCGCGCGCAAGGCGCGCGACCTCGTCGCGCAGCCGGCCCATGGTCCACTCGGAGACCTCGCGGCCTTCCGCGGCCGCGACGATGCAGGTTCGCTCCGCCGGCCCCCGCAGCAGGTTCTCGGCGTAGCTGATCTTCCCGCCGGGAAAGAACCGCGCGGACTCGATGCCCTCGCCCGCATCGAACGCAGCCGGCCCCTTCTCTCCGACAAGCCCGCAGAAGTCCCAGGCCGCGTCCCAGAACCATCCGGGGTCCTCGACCGACCTGCGGTGCAGGGCCGCGTAGTCCGCGCCCGGCATGAACCGCGAGACGAAAAGGCTGAGCCGCGCATGCCCGACCCGCTCCGGCGAGGGCCGCCACATGACCTCGGGACCGTCGGAGCCTGATTCAGTCATCGGCCAACGATGGGGAGTCTGTGCCTCCCGAAAAGCCCGCTTGCGGAGCGCCCCCCGCCGGGGCGCGGAGCCTGCCTGCGCGCCCTAGCGGACGCGCCACTCGGCGCTGAGCTCGACCTCCTCGTCGCCGTGCTCGACCGACATCCGCAGCTTGTCGGAGACGAAGCCGAACCTGGTGGTCACCGCCCGGTCGTCCGAGGAGTACTTGAGCGTCGGGCCGAACACGCCGCCCTGGCCGAACACGCGGCCGCCCCAGCCGTAGCCGACCGAGCCCTTGTTGACCCAGGCGTCGTCCTCGAGCTTCGGCGAGTATTCCGCGTGCAGGCCGCGCTTGTCGCCGCCGGCGTCGTAGGTGAACCGGCCGGTGACGCTGTGCTCCTCGTGGTCTGCGTCGTTGACCTGGATCCGCGCCTTGATGTCGACGATGTAGCTGTCGTCGAACGCAGCGCTCAGGCCGCCGCCGGCCTCGTAGGAGGAGACGTCGTCTATGTCGCCGCCGTCGAGCCTGCCGCCGAGCAGCAGGTACGGGCGGATGACGTTGCCCGAGGCGAGCACGTAGCGCTTGCCGACCTCGAGGTCCGCGCGCACGCGCATCAGGTCGATGGCGATCGCGCTCTCGTCCTCCTCGACCACGCCGGCGTCGGAGAACTCCTCGGACTCCTCGAGCTCGGTGCGCCCGCCGAGGCCCTCGAGGCGCGCGGTGAAGTCGAGGCCGAAGCCCGTCCAGGTGCCCGCGACGCCGAGCCCGCCGGCCTGGGTCACCGCGTCGGTCACGATCGTCTCCCCGTCGTCGAGTCCGATCTCGACCTCGCTGCGGCCGTAGGTCCCGACCACCCAGGTCCGGACGTTGTCGCCGAGCTCGAAGCCGAAGTACGGGTGCAGCGCGATCATGTCGCTGTCCATCGTCTCGATTCCGCTCTCCTCGCTGAGCTCGGAGCTCGACCCGGTGTGGGAGACCGCAAGGCCGACCTTGGCCCCGCTCTCGAGGCGGCGGCCGATGCCGTAGATCACGCCGAGCGACTCGCCCTCGTACTCGAACTCGTCGTCCTCGAAGGCCGAGACGCCCTTGAAGTCGTAGTAGCCGACCTGGCCCCACATGATCAGGGCCCCGCCGTCCTGCCGCGCCGAAAGCGGAAGGGTGAAGCTCGGGTTGCGGCGCACCAGCGAGTTGAAGTCGCTCCGCCAGCCGGACTCCATCTCCGTCCAGGCGCCGTCGTCGTCGGAAGAGGACGGGCGGCTGAGGAGCTCGAAGCTCGTGTCCGGCGTGTGCGTGTCCAGCTGCTCGCCGATGACGTCGAACGAGAACTGCATCGCGCCCAGGTCGGAGCCGGCGAGCATCCGCCCGACGTGCTGGGCCGCGCCCCGGTTGGTGCGGCGCACCTCGCCCGCTATCGTGAGCATCATGCCGTTGTAGCCCGTGTCGTCTGTCGTCGAGGTCGATTCCAGGCGGATCTCGAACGGGATGTCGTCGTCGATCTTGACCTCCTCGCCCTCGGGTACGAGGAACTCCGCGGTCACCTGGAAGCCCTGCGCAGTCTCCCAAGTGCTTTCGTCGAACGTCAGGTCGAACATCCGGTGGTCCGCCATGTCGGGCATGTCGAACTTGATCGTGAGCAGCGGGTCGCCGTCACCGTCCGTCGGGAACAGCTCCAGGCTCTCCATGGGGATCTCCAGCTGGACGTTGACGTTCACGTCGCCCGCCGGGTCCGGCTGGCTCGTGAGCGACAGCGCGATCGACGCCGACTCGCCGCCCTCGATCCGGATATCGCCCTGCGGCGAGACGCCCAGGGACGCAGTGTCGTCCTCGAACACGGTCACATCGACAATGAACCCGTCCGCGACGGCCATGGCGAAGTTCATGTCGTCGGTGACCACCGTGAAGTCGAGGGTCGAGTCCCGCTCGCGGTCGGTGTCCGCTATCTCGTCCTCGTCTGTCGTGAGCACCACCACCTGCCTGCCGGAGAAGTCGCCGGGGGTGAAGGTGAGCATGCCGTCGCCCTCGATGTCGAACACGTCGGTGTCGGCCGGCGCGACCTGGATCATGACGGCGACTGTCGGCATCACGTTGAGCGCGACGGTCACCATCGCCGACTCGCCCTCGTCGATCCTGAGCCCCGCCGGCGTGACCGCGAGCATGCCCTGGGTCGTGTCGTGGACCACCACCTGCGCCGAGTCCGCGCTCCTCCGCAGGCCGTATGCGCCGTCGGTCGAGCCCGGCAGGACGTCCAGGGTGACCACCACCGGGAAGTCCTCCTCGCGGGTGGAGCTCTCGGAGACCATTACCGTGACCATCAGGTCGGAAGCGTCCTCGAACACCAGCAGGCTGTCGCCGACGAACGACGCCCGGTCCGCGTTCTCCCCGTCTGCTATCCGCGCCTGCACGCGGACCTCGGTCCCGTCCGCAAGCGGCTGCGCGAGGCCTACGGTCACCTCAAACACGCCGCCCTCGTTGACCGGCGAGGTCGGGTCGTCAACCTCGATCGTCATCTCGGCGTTCGGCGTGAACTCCAGGCTCCGCGAGACCCGCTCGCCGTTGTAGAGCGTGTTGGCGCTGCTCGCGGTGAACGACAGCAGGGCGGTCTCGCTCGCAGGCCCGTCGATGTTGGCGGCGTAGCGCACCGAGACCGTGGTCATGCCCGTTCCCCGCAGCGAGGCCGACGACGGGCTGAACACCACGTTGCCGATGTCGGATTCAAAGCTGACCCTGACATCCTGCGGCGAGTCCTCGCGCAGGGCGAGCTCGAGTGTGGTCCACCTGCCGGCCGCGACGCTGTCGGGCTGGCTTGCGATCAGCGGGCTTCCGCTGACCTCGCCGTCGACGTCGAAGTTCGGGATGGCGTCGTAGGCAGAGTCGTCGCCCGAGCTGACCTCGACCTTGAGCGTGATCGGCAGCGGGTCGGGTATCTCAAACTCGTCGCCCGTGAACGTCGCGTGTATCGTCACCTGCTGCGCTGTGTTCCAGTTGGAGTCGTCAAACTCTAGCCGCGTCACGTCGCCGAGCGAGACCAGCAGGCCCGTCGGGATGCTGCCTGCGGCGTAGTCGATGTCCACCACGTCTACGGTCACGTTCCCCGGGTTCGGCTGCGGCTGGCTCGTCAGGGCGAACGAGACCGCGAGCTCCTTGCCTGCGCCGACGTTCGGGTATGTCGGCGAGACGGACACGCCCACCTCGTCGTCGTCCGTTATCGCAAGGGCGACCTCGCGGGCGTCCGCCGAGGCGTACCTGCCGTCGTCAGCCGCGTCGACCGAGAACGTGATCCGCGTGTTCCGGTCGCCGTCGGCCAGGAAGTCGGCGGGAACGGCCACGGTCACCGTCTGGGCGACGTTCCAGTTGCCCGGGCTGACATCAGTGGGCGCCGTGAACTCGAGGCGGGTCACATCCGGGTCCAGCGTGAAGTAGTCGCTGTTCGGGCTGGTGATGTCCACCCCGACGTTGACCGTAGGCATCACCGACAGCGAGACCTCAATCTCGGCGCTCTCGCCCTCGCCGAGCGCAAGGGCGGTCTCGGAAACGCGAAGCTCGCCGTCGGTGGTGTCTTCCACCGTTAGCAGGACTGACGCCTGGCTCGCGCGCAGCACGAAGGCTCCGTCGTCGGTTTGCGAGGTGTTCACGCTCAGGGATACCGTGATATCGAAGTCGGCCTCCCGAGTGGTCGAGGGATCAACCTGAACCTGCAGCATCTGGGCTCCCGAGGTCGTGTGATCGAACTCCAGGCTGCCCGTCCCGAGCAGACGGACGCGGCCGGTCGTCCCTGCCGGGCCCGATCGCGCTATCACCCGGGCGTCGACCACAACGCTGCTGCCCATCTCCACTGCGGCTCCGAGCTCGACGTCCATGTCGTAGGTCGAGCCCTCGTCGATCTTCCCGGACGGCGCGGACACCGATATCGTCATCTCCTCGTTCGAGGCGAACGACAGGGCGCGGGAGACCTCGCGGAAGTCGGTGAACTCGGCGCTCGAGCTCGTCGCGGTCACCTTCACCGCAATGTCGATCGGCGCGGCGGCCGCATTGATGTTCGCGCCGTGGCGCACCGACACCGTCACGACGTCCGTTGACAGCCGCAAGGCCGTGATCCGCGACTGGCTGATCTCGACGTTCGCGGCCGGGTCGGCGCTGACGATCACAGTCAGGCCCTCGGGCACGTTCTCGCGCAGCCCGATGGTCAGCTCGCTCCAGCGTCCGGCCGCGACGTCTGCAAGCGGCGAGACGCGCAGCGGGCTGCCGCTGACTGAGCCTGCGTAGCGCTGGTCGGGAAGGTCGCCGTAGCGCGCGCCCCCGGACCCCGGTTCCCTCGACATGACGTCCGCCACCAGCGTGATGTCTATGTCGTCGACCTCCGGCGGGTTGTTCGGGTCGTCGAAGGTCGCGAAGATCGTCATGTCCTGCGGGGAGTCCCAACCCGAGATGCCGAACTCAAGCTCCATGTCAGCCTGGAGCGTGACTCTCAGGCCCATCATCGGTAAGTGGTCGGGATCGAAGTCCAGGCTGAACGCGAGCGTCACGGGCCCGCCCGGGCGGCTGGCAAGCGAGAAGCGGATCACCTGGAACTCGCCTGCGCTCACGCTCGGGACCTCCGGCGACGCAACGATGGCGACCCGGTCGTTGTCGACCAGCGTCCAGTCGATCGCAATTGGCGACCCCACTGCCGCAAGGAAGTTGGTGTCTTCGGTCGACGGGCTGAACCTCAGGACGGCTCCCACTCTTTCAGCCCCGGAGGTGTCGTCGTCGATGACGGTCATCACCACGGTCTGGGCCGTCTGCCAGTTTGCCGGCGTGAACACCACCTGCGAGAGGGCATTCCCGTTGATGTCCCTCGCTTCCAGCCGCGTCGGGATGTCGCTGTTGATACCCACCTCGACGTTGACCGTCGGCATCGCCGTGAGCGCGACCAGTATCTGCACGCTCTCGCCCTCGGTCCTCGTGATCCTGTCTGCCGGGTCAACCGACAGCGACAGGGCGCCCTGCGTCGTGTCGC
>CAZDYI010000010.1:0-23151 GCA_964509765.1 uncultured Gammaproteobacteria bacterium | reverse complement strand
GACCGAAGGGCGCGGGGTGGACCTCGCCGTCGAGGTCGTCGGCAAGCCCGAGCTCTACAGGCTCGCCTTCGAGCTCGCCCGCCCCGGAGGGCATGTCGCCGCCTTCGGGCTCGGCGGCCCGGACGACAGCATGTCGATGGGCATACTCGAGACCGTCCTGCAGGAGAACTCTGTCGCGGGCTCGGTCGCCGGGATGGGCGAGGACATGCACGACTCGCTCCACCTGCTCACCCACGGCAGGTTCGACCTCAAGCCGTTCACCGGCGACGTCCGAGGTCTGGATGCTGTCCAGGAGACCTTTGACAACATAGCGGGCGAGCAGGACAAGCTCAAGGTCATCTTCCGCCCGGGAAGCTGACAGCCCTTCCCTGCCCAGGAAGAGGGCGGGGTGATTGCCGGAGTTCTCCTCCCCTAGTCCCAGTCCGGGGCGAACGGCACGAGGTCCTTGCCGACCACCCGCAGGTTCGTCGCGTTCAGCGCGGTGATCCTGTCCATCTCCGCGTCCGACAGCTCGAAGTCCATGATGTCGTAGTTGGCCGCCATGTTTTCCGGCTTGGTCGACATCGTGATCGGCGCGACGCCCTTCTGGAAGATCCAGCGCAGCACAACCTGCGCGGCGCTCTTGCCGTGGGCCTCGCCGATCTCGGTGAACTCCGCGTGCTTGAACACGGCGCCCCGGGCGACCGAGCAGTAGGCGGCAAGCGGCACGCCGGTCTCCGCGGCGGCCCCCAGCAGCACGCTTTGGTCGAGCAGGGGGTGGAACTCGACCTGGTTGCAGTCGATCGGGACGCCGACGGTCTCAACCGCCTCGCGCATCATCGCCGCGGTGTAGTTTGAGATTCCGACGTTCTTCGCGAGCCCGTCCCTGTGCGCCTTCTCGAGGAGCCTGAGCATCGGCTTGTTGTCCTTGCCCTCCGGGTCCGGCCAGTGCAGAAGCAGCAGGTCGGCGGAGTCGACCTGCAGGTCCTTGAGGCTCTGCTCGACCGACGGGATGAACCTGTCTTCGGAGAAGTTGTCGGTGCTGACCTTGGTTGTCACGCAGATCTCCTCGCGGGGCACACCGCCCTCCTTGATCGCTGTCCCGACCTCGGCCTCGTTGGCGTACATCTGCGCGGTGTCGATCGACCGGTAGCCGGCCTGCAGAGCGTCCTTGACCGCCTTGACCGCTTCGTCGCCTCGCAGCGGGAAGGTGCCGAACACCCGCGTGTTGTTCCCCTCGAATATTATGCTCATGGATTGCTCCCTTGTTGTCTGTGGTCCTTGGTGTCGGTGCGCGGCGGCTTCCGCGTCACATCTCCTGGTAGTTCGGCCCGCTGCCGCCCTCGGGCGGGACCCACGTGATGTTCTGCATCGGGTCCATGATGTCGCAGGTCTTGCAGTGGACGCAGTTCTGCGAGTTGATCCGCAGGCTCGCGCCCTTGCCCTCGCCTTCTATCTCGTACACACCGGCGGGGCAGTACCTCGTTTCCGGGCTCGCGTAGCGCTTGAGGTTGACCTCTATCGCGAACGCGGGGTCGCGCAGCAGCAGGTGGTTCGGCTGGCCGTCGTCGTGGCGGATCGACGACAGGTACACCGACGACTCGCGGTCGAAGCTCAGCTTGCCGTCCGGCTTCGGGTAGTAGATCCTCGGCGCCTCGTCCGCATGCTTGAGCGAGTCGTGGTCGGGCTCGTTGCGCAGGGTCCACGGCGCCCGGCCGCGGAACAGGTAGGAGTCGACCGCGGCATGCAGCAGGCCGAGCCAGAGCCCCCTCTTGAAGCCGGGCCGGACGTTGCGCGCCCTCTTGAGCTCGGCCCCCACCCAGCTGTCCTGCACCGCGAAGGCGTAGTCGCCGGGCTCCAGGCCCTCCATCTCCAGCTTGAGCGTTTTGTGCACCGCGTCGGCGGCTAGCATCCCCGTCTTCATCGCGATGTGGGTGCCCTTGAGGCGCGCCGCGTTCATGAAGCCCGCCCCGCAGCCGACCAGGCAGCCGCCGGGAAAGCTCACCCGCGGAACCGACCCGATCCCGCCCTCGTTGAGCGCCCGCGCGCCGTAGCCGATCCTCTTGCCGCCCTCGAGGTGCGAACGGAAAAGCGGGTGGTGCTTGAGGCGCTGCAGCTCCGAAAACGGCGACAGGTGCGGGTTGGGGTAGTCGAGGCCGACGACCAGCCCGACCGAGACCTTGTTGCCGCCGAGGTGGTACAGGAACGACCCGCCGTAGGTGTCGCTGCGCAGCGGCCAGCCGACCGTGTGCAGCACCTCGCCGGGCCGCGACTTCTCCTCCGGCACCTCCCAGAGCTCCTTGATCCCGATCCCGTACATGCGCGGGCCGCTGTCCTCGGCAAGGCCGAGCTTCTTTTCCAGCACGCCGGTGAGGCTGCCCCGGCAGCCCTCGGCGAGGATCGTCTGGCGGGCCCTTATCTCCACTCCGCGCTGGTGCCGCGCCGTCGGCTTGCCGTCTGAGTCGAGTCCCATGTCGCCCGTCGCAACCCCGCGCACGACGCCGTCCTCGAGCAGGACCTCGGTCGCGGCGAAGCCGGGCAGGATCGTCGCGCCCATGTCCTCGGCCTTCCTCCCAAGCCAGCGGCAGACGCTGCCGAGGCTCGCGACGTAGCAGCCCTTGTTCCTCAGCGGCTTCGGCACAGGCAGGCGGAAGCTGCCCTTCTCGGTCAGCAGGCGGAAGCTGTCCTTGGTCGCCGGGGTCGAAAGCGGCGAGTCGCCGTCGCGCCAGTCCGGCAGCAGCTCGTCGAGCGCCTTCGGGTCGATCACCGCGCCCGAGAGGATGTGCGCCCCGACCTCCGATCCCTTCTCGAGGACGATGACGTTCCGGTCCTTGACACCGTCCTCCTTCGCCTGCGCCATCAGCCTGATCGCGGCGCACAGGCCGGCCGGCCCCGCTCCGACGATGACGGCGTCGCACTCCATCTTCTCACGCGCCGGAAGTTCCGCTGCTCCCATGTTCCCGGATTCTCCCTGCGCTCAGCCGCCCGCCGCGAGCGCCTTGCCGAGCTCGGGCAGTATCTCCCGGAAGTCGCCGACGATGCCGTAGTCCGCGATCTCGAAGATCGGTGCCTCCGGGTCCTTGTTGACCGCGACAATGGTCTTCGCGTCCATGATCCCGGCGACGTGCTGGATCGCGCCCGAGATCCCGACCGCGATGTAGAGCTCGGGCGCGACGACCTTGCCTGTCTGCCCGACCTGCAGCTCGTTCGGCGCGTAGCCTGCGTCGACCGCGGCGCGCGAGGCGCCGACCGCGGCTCCGATGGAGTCGGCGAACCCGGCTACGGCCGCGAAGCCCTCCGCGCCGCCGACGCCGCGACCTGCGGAGACTACGATGTTTGCCGAGGTCAGCTCGGGGCGGTCGGAGCCGGAGACGCGCGTCCCGACGAACCTGCTGTTCGACTTTGCGGCGCCCGCGGCATCGGCTTCCGCGACGGGGGCGGGATCTCCCTCCCGCTCCTCCTCCGGCGCAGCGAACGACGTCGCGCGGACCGACAGGAACTTCGTCGGAGCGGACATCCTTACCGTCTCGAGAATCTTGCCGGCGTAGACCGGACGCACGAACGTGTCCTGTGCCTCGATCCCGACGACGTCGCTGGCCATCGAGCAGCCGCTCAGCGCCGCGGCGCGCGGAAGCAGGTTGCGGGCCGCCGCGCCGTTTGCCATCAGCACGTGGCTGTGGCTGCCGGCGCGCCCTGCGATCAGCGCCGAGCAGGGCTCGGGCAGCAGGTCCCTGAACCCCTCGCCGCCTGCCGCGGCGACGTCGGCGACGTGCGCAAGCTTGCCGGCCTCGCTTGCGGCCTCCGCGCAGCCGTCGCCCAACACCAGTACCGAGACGCCGTCCCCGAGCCGGCTTGCCGCGCCGAGGGCGGACAGGCTCGACGGCAGGAGCCGCCCGCCCGCATGCTCGGCAACGAGCAGGGGGTTTGGCATCAGGCGAGCGCCTTGACCTCGCGCCTGAGGATTTCCGCGAGCGCCCCGGCGCCGTCGACGATCTCGCCCTTGCTGCGCGCCGGCGGCAGCGACAGGCCTGCGGTCTCGCAGGTCTCGTCCGGCAGCGGGTCGAGGGAGTCGAGCGCGACCGTCTCCATCGGCTTCGACTTGGCCTTGATGATCGCGGGCAGCGCCGGGTAGCGCGGCTCGTTGAGCCGCAGGTCCGCGGTCAGGACGCATGGAACGTCCACCTCGTGGCAGGCAATGCCGTCGTCGACCTCGCTTTCGGTGACGACCTTGCCGCCGTCGACCTCGGCCTTCGAGAGGAACAGCGCCTGCGGCCAGCCGAGCAGGGCGGCCGCCATCTGCCCGGTCTGGTTGTTGTCGCCGTCGATCGACTGCTTGCCGAGCCAGACGACGTCGGCCTCCTCGCGCCTAGCGACCTGCGCGATCACGCTCGCCGTCCGCAACGGACCCATTTGCCCCTCGCAGTCGACGCGCAAGGCGCGGTCGGCGCCGAGCGCCAGCGCGGCGAGCAGGTTCTGCGACGCCGCCTCGGGGCCGACCGTCAGCGCGATCACCTCGGAGGCCTTGCCCGCGTCCTTCCAGGACAGCGCCTGCTCGAGCGCGTTCTCGCAGAAGGGGTTCGTCGACATCTTGACGTTGTCGGTCACCACCGAGCCGCCGTCGGCGGAAAGCCGCACCGCGACGTACGGGTCGATGACCCGCTTGAGGCAGCAGAGGACCCTCACTTGCCCTCGAGGACCAGGTCCGAGCCCTTCTCGGCGATCATGATCGAAGCCGCGTTGGTGTTCGACGAGACGATCCGCGGCATGACCGACGAGTCGATCACGCGCAGCGAGCTGAAGCCTCGCAGCCGGAGCCTCGGGTCGACCGGTGCGTCGTCGGAGCCGCCCATCCGGCAGGTCCCGCAGTGGTGGTAGGAGGTCCTGCCGTGCTGGCGCACGTAGTCGACGAAGTCCTTCTTCGCCTTGAGCTCCTTGCTCGGGTAGTGCGCCCTCTCGATGTGCTTTGCGAGGGAGGGCTGCGCCATGATCTCGTACGCCTGGCGGAGCGCCTCGACGGACTTGTCGAGGTCCTCCTTCTCGGCGAGGTAGTTCGGGTCGATGAGCGGCGCGTCGGCCGGGTCGTCGCTCGCGAGCCTCACCGTGCCGCGGCTTTTCGGCCTGACGTAGTACGTGTTCAGCGTGCAGCCGTTGCCCGACGGGATCGGCGGGACGCCGGCCTCTACCCCCGCCCCGGGAAGGAAGTGGAACTGGAAGTCCGGGGTCTCGCCCGGCTTGCCCTTGCGGTCGTACGAGAACGCGCCGCCCTCGGCGACGTTGGAGGTGATCGGGCCGGTCCCGAACAGGGAGTACTGGATGAACGCCCAGGCTGCCCAGTGGAACTTGTTGTACTTGTCGAGGCTGTACGCGCTCTTGAGCTCGTAGACGATGTCGATGTCGCAGTGGTCGTGGAGGTTCTCGCCGATGCCGGGGACGTCCGCGCGGGCCTTGATCCCGACCTCCTTGAGGTGGCCGGCAGGCCCGATGCCCGACAGCATCAGCAGCTTCGGCGTGCCGATCGCGCCCGCGGCGACGATGGTCTCGCGCGCGGCGCGCGCCTCGCGCATGCCGGTCTCGCTCGAGTACTCGACGCCGACGGCCTTCTTGCCCTTGAACATCAGCGTCGTCACCATCGAGTTCGCGCGCACCGTCAGGTTGGGCCGGCCGCGCACGGGCCTTAGGTAGCCGACCGCGGCGCTGCAGCGCCTGCCGTCGCGGGTGGAGGTCTGGTAGAGGCCGGCGCCCTCCTGGACCTCGCCGTTGAAGTCGCCGTTGAACGGCAGGCCGTATTCCTGGCATGCGCGGACGAAGGCCTTCGACAGCGGGTGGGGGCTGACTATGTCCGAGACGCCCTGCGGGCCCCCGACCCCGTGCCAGGGACCGGACAGGCGGTCGTTGTCCTCCGAGCGGATGAAGTGCTTCTGCACGTCCTTGAACGCCCAGCCCTCGCAGCCGAACTCGCTCTCCCAGCTGTCGTAGTCGGCGGGCACGCCGCGGGTGAACACCAGCGCGTTGATCGAGCCGCCGCCGCCGAGCACCCGCGCCTGCGGCAGGATGATCTCCCGGCCGTTGCCGTGCTTCTGCGGGACGCTCTTGTACCCCCAGGTGTGCGGGCCTTCGGTCATCTTCGAGAACCCGACGGGCATGTGGATCAGCCGGTCGCGGTCCTCGTCGCCGGCCTCGAGCAGCAGCACCCTCGCCTTGCCGTCGGCGCTGAGCCTGTGCGCCAGAACGCAGCCCGCCGATCCGCCGCCGACGATGACGTAGTCGTACTCCTCTGCCATCCCCTCTCCCGCTTAATCCTACTGCCGGAACCCGTAAGGGACCAGGAAAGCAGCCATCCTCGCCGCAGCCAGGTCCGGGTCGGCCAGCAGCCCGCAGCCGTCGGCGAGCCTGAACAGCTCGGTGAAGTGCGGAAGCGGCCTCGCCGACTGCGCGCCAGCGACCATGACGAAGTGGTCCTGCAGCCCGTTGAGCCAGGCGAGGAAGGCGACGCCGGTCTTGTAGTGCATCGTCGGAGCCTTGAAGACGTGGCGGGCGAGCCCGACGGTTGTGTCGAGCATCCGCCTGCAGCCGTCGGCGTCGCCATCGTCGAGCGCCGCGAGCGCCGCGGACGCAACCGGAGCGATCGGCCCGAGCACCCCGAGCAGGGCGTCGCTGTGGCCGTCCTCGTTGCCGGTGATCAGCGACGGGTAGTTGAAGTCGTCGCCCGTGTACATCCGCACCCCCTCGGGCAGCCTGGCGCGCATCTCCAGCTCAAGCCGCTCGTCGAGCAGCGACAGCTTGATTCCGTCGACCTTGCGGCTGTTCTCTGCGATGATCCCGAGGCAGGCGTCCATCGCAGCGCCGGCGTCCGGAGCTCCCCAGTAGCCGGCGAGGGCGGGGTCGAACATCTCGCCGAGCCAGTGCAGAATCGCCGGCTCGTCGCAAGCGCCGAGGACCGCGCGGTAGACCTCTGCGTAGTCCCCGGGGCCCTTGGCGAGCGCGGCAAGCCTGCGCGAGGCCATCACGATCACCCGCGCGCCGGCCTTCTGCACCCGTCCGACCTGCTCGACGTACGCCTCCTTGAGTCCGTCAAGCCCCGCGTCGGCGCCTTCCGCGATCCCGTCCGTTCCGCAGCCGGCGAATACAGGGGGATGGCCTTCCGAAGTCAGCGCGGCGTTGCTTCGCTCCACGAGCTCCATCGCCTGCTCCGGGCCGAGGCCCATCCCGCGCTGCGAGGTGTCCATCGCCTCGGCGATGCCGAGCCCGAGCCCGGCGAGGTGGCTGCGCACCGATACGGTCGCGTCCCAGTCGATCGCCTCCTTGCCGTCTGCCCGCGCGTCTGCGAACGGGTCGACGACCACGTGCGCAGCGGCAAGCGCGATCCTCGACTTCGGCGTTTCGCGGCGGACGGCGGCAACGGGCACGCCGCGAAGCGCGTAGCTCTCCGGCCTGCCGGAGGCGTCGGGGAGCTTCAGCTCGGCCATGCGGTCCTCAGCAGCATGAGCCTATGCGCTCGACGCATGTGCTCAGCACCTCCTCGGGCGGCCGCTTCCACCAGTTTCGTTCGGAAAATATCTCGACCTCCACCCAGCCGCTGTAGCCGGCTCCCTCGACCATCGCGCGGATCGGCTTGAGGTCGATCACGCCGTCTCCGGGCATCCCCCGGTCGAGCAGGGGGTCCTCGGTCGGCATCAGCCAGTCGCAGACGTGGTAGCCGAGGATCCGCCCCCCGGCCGCGGCGACAGAGTCGCGCAGGTCGGGGTCCCACCAGACGTGGTAGACGTCGAGGCAGACGCCGAACAGGCCGCTTGCGTCCGGGTCCAGCTCTTCGCACCAGTCGAGCGCCTGCCGCGCGGTGTTCAGCACGCTGCGGTCGCCGGCGTAGCTCGGGTGCAGCGGCTCGAGCGCGATCGGGACCTTGAGCTCGGCCGCCTTTTCCGAAAGCCTTGCGAGGCCGTCGACGATCTGCCTGCGCGCGTCGCCGATGTCCCTCGACCCCTCGGCAAGCCCGCCGACCACGGCGACGTAGCACTCCGCCCCGAGCTCGGCCGCGGCCTCGAGAGCCTTCTCGTTGTCCGCGACCGCGGCGTCGCGCGCCCTCTGGTCCGGGCCGCTCAGGTAGGCGGTGCGGCAGTACCCGCTGACGGCAAGGCCGGCGTCGCGCACCTTCCTTGCGTCCTTGGCCGGGCTGCCCTCGTCGATCTCGCGGCGCCAGGGCGCGATCGCGCCGAAGCCTGCAGCTGCGACCTGGTCGACGACTGTCGCGAACGGGTCGCGGTGCCCGAGCGTCGCGGTGTTGAGCGACATCAGCTCGGGACGGCCCGCAAGGTCGCGCACCCTAGAAGCGGACCACCGAGAGCCCGCCGTCGAGCTGTATCGCCTGGCCGACGGTGTACTCCAGCCCTCCAGCGGCGATCGATGACACGGTCCTCGCGATGTCCTCGGGCTGGCCCCAGCGCGGCATCGGCAGCATGCCTTCCTCGATCATCCTGTCGTACTTGTCCCAGGACGGCTGCGACATCTCTGTGCGGATCAGCCCGGCCTGGATCTCGTACGCGCCGATGCCGGCCTCGGCGAGGCGGATCGCGTAGAGCCTCACCGCCATCGACGCCGCGGCCTTCGACATGCAGTACTCGCCGCGGTTGACCGATGCCGCGACCGCGTTGACCGAGGTGACGAACACGACCGAGCGGTGGCCGTCGCCGGGGCTTTTCTCGTCGAGCATGGCCCGCGCCACGCGCTGGGTCAAGAAGAACGTCCCGCGGGCGTTGACCGCCATGCAGCGGTCGTAGCTCTCGGGGCTCGCGTCGAGCAGGTCGCCGCGGCTGAGCACGGAGACGCCGGCGTTGTTGACCAGGCAGTGCACCGGGCCGAGCCCGAGCGCCGCCTCGACCAGCGCTTCGTGGCTCCCGAGGTCGCCGATGTCGGCCGCCACCGCGACGGCCTTGCGCCCGGCCTTCTCGACCTCGTCCCTTATCGACTCAAGCCTTTCGCTTTCGGATGACCCGTTGACCACCAGGTCGTATCCGTCCGCGGCGAGCCGCAGCGCGGTCGCGCGGCCGATCCCGCGCGAGGACCCGGTGACGATCGCGACCCTGCCCACCGCTACGAGAGGAGCTTCCGGGCGATGACCATGCGCTGGACCTGGTTCGTTCCCTCGTAGATCTGGGTTATCTTCGCGTCGCGGTAGAGGCGCTCGACCTCGAAGCCGCGGATGTAGCCCGAGCCGCCGAAGACCTGGACCGCGTTGGCGGTCTGAGCTACCGCCATGTCGCCCGCGAAGCACTTCGCCATCGAGCACGACGCGGTCGCGTCCTCGCCGGCGTCGATCTTGGACGCCGCCGAGCGCACGAGCAGGCGCGCGGCCTCGATGTCCTTGGCCATGTCGGCGATTAGGAACTGGACCGCCTGGAACTCGGCGATCGCCTTGCCGAACTGCCGCCGCGCCTTCGCCTGGCCGACCGAGGCCTCGAGCCCGGCCTGGGCGATCCCCACCGCCATCGCCGCGATCCCGACCCGGCCCTTGTCGAGGCTCTCCATCATCATGTGGAAGCCGCGGCCCTCCTTGCCTAGCAGCGCGTCTGCGCCGAGGCGCACGCCGTCGAAGGAAAGCTCGCCGACCTGCGATGCGCGCTGGCCCATCTTGTGCTCCTTCGGGCCGCGGCCAACGCCGTCGAGCGTGCAGTCGACTATGAACACGCTCATGCCGCGGTGGCCGGCGCCTGGGTCGGTGCGGGCAAGGACGAAGGCTACGTCGGCGACCGGAGCGTTGTGGATCCACAGCTTGCTGCCGTCGAGCACCCAGCTGTCGCCGTCCCTTTTCGCCGCGGTCCGAATCGAGTTGACGTCCGATCCGGCCTCGGCCTCGGTGATGCAGTAGGCTCCGAACTTCCGCGCCTTGAGCAGCGGCTCCATCCACTTGCCGCGCTGCGCATCGCTGCCGTGGCGCGAGAGCATGCCGCTGAGCAGCTCGACGAGCCCGCACTGGTCCGCGACCGAGCTGTAGCCGCGGCCGAGCTCCTCCATCACCATCGAGTAGGCGAGGACGTCCATGCCGGCGCCGCCGGCATCCGCGGGAACCGCAATCCCGAACAGCCCGAGCCCGCCCATCTCACGGTAGAGGTCGGCGGGGAAGGACTCGTCGCGGTCGAGCTCCTCCGCAATGGGCCGCACCTTCTCGTCGGCGAAGCGGCGGACGGTGTCCGCCAGCAGCGCGTGCTCCTCGGATTGGTTAAACATTTAATCAGATTCTAGCCCGCGGGCGGCGCATCGCGCCCACGCCGGGCTCCGCGCGCTCCCGAAGCGGTCAGGAGATCCAGCGCGCCCGGTCCCCCAGCTTGACGTTCGCGGTCTTGACCTCGGTGTACTCCTCGATGCCCATCACGCCGGCCTCGCGGCCGATGCCGGACTCCTTGCAGCCGCCGAGCGGGGTCTCCGGACCGTCCTCCATGACGGTGTTGATCCAGATCCTGCCGGCGTCGATGTCGCGGTAGGCCTTCAGGCAGTTGTTGACGTTGGCCGACCAGATCGATGCCGCCAGCCCGTAGTTGGTGTCGTTGGCCATCCGCACACCCTCCTCGTAGCTGCCGAAGGTGTGCACGGTCATCACCGGGCCGAAAACCTCGTCGCGGCAGATCGGCGAGCTGTGCCGCGCTCCCGTTATCAGCGTCGGCGCGATGAACATCCCGCGCCGCGGGCCGACCTTGGTCCCGCCGACCCTGATCCTCGAGCCGTTCTCCGCGCTCGCATTGATGTAGCCCATGATCTTGTCGAAGTGCGCCTTCTCGAATATCGCGCCGACCTGGGTCTTCGGGTTGAGCGTGTCGCCTACGACGATCTTGCGGATGTTGCTTGCCAGGCGCGAGGTGAACCTGTCTGCGATCGAGCGGTGGACGATCAGCCGCGAGGCCGCGACGCAGCACTGCCCGGCGTTGAACGCCATCGCGAACGCCGCGGCGTCGGCGGCCGCGGGGACGTCGGCGTCGCCGAACACCAGGAACGGGTTCTTGCCGCCGAGCTCGAGGCCGATGCGCTTGATGTTGCCCGCCGCGGCCTGCATGGCTATCCTGCCGACCTCGGACGATCCCGTGAACGAAGCCATGTTCACCCCGCCGTGCTCGAGCAGGGGCTGGCCGACGTCAGGCCCGTATCCGGTCACGAAGTTGGCGGTGCCTGCTGGGAGCCCTGCCTTCTTGAGGAGCGCCGACAGCATGATCGCCGTGCCGCTGGTCTGCTCCGATGGCTTGATCACCGCGGTGCAGCCGGCCGCGAGGATGAACGGCAGGCGCTCGGAGATGATCAGCAGCGGGAAGTTCCACGGGATGATCGCCGCGACCACACCGACCGGCTGGCGGATCGTCATCGCGAACAGGTCCTCGCCGAGGTCGTTGTAGGTCTCGCCGCGGATCGTCCTCGCCGCGGCCGCGGCGAAGCGCCAGATGTTCGCACAGCCGCCCATCTCGGCGCGGGCCTGGCTGATCGGCTTGCCGGTCTCGAGCGACTCGACGAGCGCGAGCTTCTCGAGGTTCTCGTCGATCAGGTCGCCGACCCGGTGGAGGACGACCGAGCGCTGCGCGCAGTGCAGGCGCGACCAGCTGCCGGAGTCGAACGCCTTGCGCGCCGCCGCTACCGCGGTGTTGACGGATCTCTCGTTGCCGGCCGGCCACGTCGCCACCGGCTTGCCGTGGGCCGGGCTCTCGCGGACGATCCACTCGCGCGCGCCGCCGGTCGTGTCCCGGCCGCCGATGTTCATCTGGAACTTGCGGGGCCTCTTGGGCAGGCTGTGTCTCTTCATGCTTCCCTCCTCGGCAGGCTTGCCTCCTGCCGCAAATTATCCACCCCCGCGCGGAGCGGGGCTTGCACCCCGGCTCAGGCCGGAACGGGCGCGTCCTCGCGCAGCAGGCCCTTCTTCTTGAGGTCGGACCAGAACTCGGCCGGGATCGGGTGGCTGAACCACTCGAGGTTCCTCTCGAGTTGGGCCACGTCCCTCGTCCCGCCGCAGAAGGTCGGGACCGCCGGGTGGGCGATCACGAACTGCAGCGCCGCGGCAGGCAGGGGAACGTCGTGCTCCCTGCAGACCTCCTCGATCTTCGAGACCTTCTCCATGATCTCCGGCGGGGCCGGGGCGTAGTTGAACTTCGCTCCCTCCTTGGCGCCGGTCGCGAGGATCCCGGAGTTGAAGCCGCCGCCGACCACGACCGCGGCGCCGCGCTCCTCGCACAGCGGCAGGAACCCGTCGAGCGACTCCTGCTCGAGCAGGGTGTACCTGCCGGCGAGCAGGAAGCAGTCAAAGTCGTGGCGCTTGAGCGCCTCGTGGCAGACCTCCCATTCGTTGACGCCGACGCCGATCGCCTTGACCGTTCCGTCGTCGCGCAGCTTCTCGAGCGCCTTCCAGCAGCCGTCCATCGCCTCCTCGAACACCGCGGGCTGGTCGTCGCCGCGGGTGAACCTGTCGATGTCGTGTATGAAGCTGATGTCGATGTGCTCGAGTCCGATGCGCTGCAGCGAGTCCTCGAAGGCGCGCATGGTCCCGTCGTAGCTGTAGTCGAACTCGATCCCGAAGGCGCCCGCGTTGGTCCACGGCTCGAAGTCGATCTCCGAGCGGCGCCTCGCGTGCAGCACCCGGCCGACCTTGGACGCTACGACGTACTCGTTGCGGTCCATCCACCGCAGCGAGTGACCGAGGCGCAGCTCGGCGAGGCCGTGGCCGTACATCGGAGCGGTGTCGTAGAAGCGCACGCCCGCGTCCCAGGCGCGCCGGATCATCGCGTCGGCGGTCTCGTCGGTTATCTCCCGGAACAGGTTTCCGATCGGCGCCGTCCCGAAGGAGTACGCCGTGACGTCAAGGTCGACCCTGCCGAACTTGAGCTTCTTGCTTGGTTCCATATCCCCTGAACCTCCCCGACTGAAATTCTACACGGGAGCGGATGAAATGTTTAACCAGCGGCGGCGGGGATCAGAACTTCGGCAGGCGCTTGGCGGAAAACGCCTCGAGGCCCTCGGTCGCGTCGTCGGAGCCCTTGCACTTCGAGCCCTCCCTGACGTGGCCCTCGGTCGGGTCAGCGGAGCCGTCAGCGCGGAGCAGGCGCTTGGCTGCGGCGTTGGCGACGGGCGAGCGGGCCGCGGCATCCCTGGCGATCCCGAGCGCCCGGTCCGTCAGCTCGGACCGGTCGAACACCGAGCTGACCAGGCCTGCGGCCAAAGCCTCCTGCGCGTCGACGACCCTGCCGCACATAACCATCACGGAGGCGAGCGAGCGGCCGACCTCGCGCTCGAGCATCGGCCCGCCCTTCCAGCCCGGAACCGCGCCGATGCCGGTCTCGGGGAAGGCGAACCTGGCGTTCGGCGAGCAGACCCGCACGTCGGCACGCAGCGCGAGCTCCAGCCCGCCGCCGTAGCACGTGCCGTTGACCGCGGCTATCACGCAGCCTGGCAGGGCCGCGACGGCGTCGAGGGCCAGGATGCCCTTGCGCAGCCAGTCGTCGGCGAACTGGTGCGGGGTCATAGCCGCCCAGGAGTTGATGTCGGCGCCGGAGCAGAAGTGGCGGTCGCCCTCTCCGGTGATGACGACCGCCCTCGCGTCGGCGAGCCCGCCGACGAGCCGCTCGAGGTCCTCGAGCATGCCGGTCGTGATCGAGTTGGCCTTGCTCGCGTGCGAGACGGTGACGACCGCGACGTTGGGATCCTGTTCGTCCCTGGCCGCGGCTATCGTTCCGCGCTTTTCCACTGGCTTCGGCATGGGCTAATGTTTACCACGGCTTGAGGAGGCTTGAGATCGGCCATGCCTCGGTACCGTCCTCGTACTTGATCGTTCGCTCGCCGCAGTAGAACACGATCGCGCGAAGGCAGGAGTCCCCGCTGTGCTCCTTGAACTCGACCAGGTTCTTCCTGTCCCGTGAAATAAGCTTGCTGGCAGCGTTCACCTCGAAGGCGATGTTGGTGTTCAGCATGTCCAGGACGATGTCGACCTCAATGCCCCTGTGTTCCCGAAAGAAACAGAAGTCCGACATGGGACCGAGCGAGCTCAGTTCCTTGTGCTTGCGCAGTTCCGCCAGGACGAAGTTTTCCAGCAGGGCGCCCCATCTTTCTGATTTCGCCAGGTCTGTCCCGTCAAGCTGCAGCATGGTCGTTGCAAGGCCGCTGTCGTTGAAGTACAGCTTGCCCTTGCGGACGACCTTTCTGTCCCTGATCCTCTCCCGGAAGCTCGGCAGCTGCTCGATCAGGAATACGTCGGAAAGATGCGCATGCATCTGCTTTGTCAAGTGGTCTGTCTCCCCGGTTCTTCTCGCCTGTTCAGCTATGTTCCGCACGTTTCCGATGTTGCTGGCGAACCTGCGGCACAGCTGCTTCTTTGCCTCGATCCCCTCGTGCTTACCCATGGCGCGCGCGGCTTGGAAGACTTCCTGATGCAGGTATCTTTCCATCGCATTTTTCTTGCCGGAAGGCTGTTGCGCCCAGGGATAGCCCCCCTTTGTCACCAGCCTTTCAACTGAGTCTTCCTTGCCGTGCGGCGGGCTTCGTCCGTCGAGAATCGCGTCGATCAAGTTGAAGCCCCGCGCTGCCGGACTGCCTGCTTTTTTCCTGCGGCCCGATCCCTGCGATGCGCTTAGCTCGCACTGGCTGAACGGCCGCATCACGAAGTTCGACATCCTGCCTGTCAGCGGGTCGAACGTGGCTTTGTTCCCGAACCGGTCGCTTGATCCCGTGACCAGGAACAGCCCGGGCCTGTCGCGCTCGTCCGCGTAGAGCTTGACGACGCGCACCAGCTTCGGCAGCAGCTGGATCTCGTCGACCACAGTGAACCGCGAGCCGTCGCCGATGAGATGCGGGTCGTCGCGCAGCTCGTCGAGAACGACCGGGTCGTCCAGCGTGAAGTACCTGCCGTTGAGCTGCTCGCAAATGAGCTTCGCAAGCGTGGTCTTGCCCACCTGTCTCGCTCCCTCGAGCACGACAACGGGATGTTCCCGCAGCTCTTGAAGGACGGCCGATTCCATCTCTCTGGTGACATGTCCTTTCGTCATGGGATCAACACCATACCATCAATTTGTAAATTTCACAAATTCATTTTATGAAAAACACAAATAGATTTTAGAAAATACACACAACAATTTTCAAAACAACTGGAATTCCATGCGAAATTAATGGAAAGACGACATGAGGTTTGCGCAACGGCCGCGGCCGGGACAGTCACGAATTGACCATCAGCTTGTTCTCGCCTGACTGGACCGTCTCTCCGCGCTGGTTCGTCACCTTGAACCTGAGGTCGACGATTCCCCGGCCTTCCTTGCTCGTCCTTCTCTTGCCGACGACCTCGACGCGCGCCTCAACCGTGTCGCCCGCAAGCACGGGCGCGTCGAAGCTCCAGTCCCATGCAAGCGAGGCCACCGCCCGCAGGCGCGAGCGGGTGTGGTTCTTGAGGGTGTCGACCAGCGACAGCACCAGCAGGCCGTGCGCGACCCGCCCCTTGAAGCCCTTCTGCCGCGCGGCCTCCTCGTCCATGTGAATCTCGAAGCGGTCGCCGGTCAGGTCAGCGAAGGCGTCAATCATTTCGGCGGTCACCTCGACCGCGTCCGTCTGCATCCAGTCCCCGACGTTGATGTCGTCGAAGCCGACGCTGCCCTCGGGCAGCTGCCGCCCCCGCTCCTTGCCCTGCGCCTCGTCCGCCACCGCAACGGTCCATGTTAGCAAAGCGGCAGGCCGGGAAAATAAAATCGTTCGCCAGAGAGGATGAAGAAGCCGGGCATCAAGGACATCGCCAAGGCGATGAACCTCTCTCCAGCGGCGGTCTCGTACGCGCTGTCGAACAAGGGCAGGGTCTCGGCGAAGACCCGCAAGGCGGTCGAGCGGGTCGCAAAAAGGATGGGCTTCATCCGCGACCATAACGCGGTGCGCCTGCGCACCGGCAGGTCGAACCTGCTCGGGGTGATCGTCAACGACATCTCCAACCCGTACTTCGCCGTCCTGCTCGACGACCTCGAGGCCGCGACGCGCGACAGCGGCTACCTGACGATCGTCGCGACCTCGGGCGACGACGTCGCACAGCAGGAGGAGCTGGTCGTTTCGCTGCTGTCGCAGGGCGTCGCCGGACTCGTCGTCGTTCCGGCGCACGGCTCGAAGCCTGCGGACTTCGCCGCGGTCGCGAAGAGCAACCGGCCGATGGTGACGTGCGTGCGCGACATCAAGGACGACAGGTCGAGCTTCTTCGGCCAGGACGATGTCAAGGCGGGCGAGTTGGTCGGCCGCCACCTCGCGGACAAGGGCATCCGCCGCATCGCCTACGTCGGCGGCTACGCGGACACCCACATCCGGCGCGACCGGCTCAAGGGCGTCCGCAGGGAGCTGCGGAGGCGCGGCCTGAAGCTGCCCGGCAAGCTGGAGTTCCCCTGCAGGCCGGACCTGGAGTGGGGGGAGCTGACCGCGGCAGGGGTGATCGACACCCACCGCGACCTCGAGGCCATCATCGCCCAGAACGACAACGTCGCGGTCGGCGTCTACCGCGCCATCCAGGCGGCGGGCAAGAGGGTCGGCAGGGACTACTCAGTGGTCAGCTTTGACAACGTTCCGGTGACCTCGGCGCTGATGCCGCCGCTGACGACGGTCGAGCTCAACCCGAGGACGATAGGCAGAAGGAGCGTCGAGGCCCTGATCGGCATGCTCGAGAACCCCAGGTCGGGTCCCGTCAGGGAGCTCACGGAGCCTGTCCTGGTCGAGCGCGGCTCCGTGGTCCGGCCCGCAAGGAGGAAAAGGGCCGGAAAGGCCTGAGGCCCAGCGGTCCCGCAGAGCCCGCCGGCCTTCAGGCCGGCAGTGTCACCAAGGATGGATCAAGGATGAGATCGGCCATGCCTCCACGCCGTCGTCATAGCGGACGTGCTTGTCGCCGCAGTAGAGGATGATCGCACGCAGGCAGCGCTCCCCGAGGTCCTTCCTGAATTTGGCAAGGGCAACCCTGTCGAGGTTCCGCAGGTGCGTTGCCGCCTTGAGTTCAATGGCTACAACCGATTCCCAGTCGATTTGCAACAGGAAGTCGACTTCGAAGTGGTTGTGCTCGTTGTAATAGTGCAGCGATGCCGCGCGCTGCATTGAACTCAGCTCCAGGTGCTTGCGCAGCTCGGACAGGACGAAGTTGTCGAGCAGCGGCTTCCAGTGGGCGCTTGCCTCCAGGTCCTTGCCGTCCAGCTTCAGCAATGTTGTCCCCAGGCCGCTGTCGTTCAGGAATGTCTTCGGCCTTGTCGAAACTTTCCGGCCGCGCAAAGGCATCCGATAGCTTGGCAGCGGCTCTGCGACGTATAGGTTGACGAGGGCCTTGTGCAGCCTGTCGGCCTTGAAGTGCGAGACGCCGAGCGCCCCTGCCATCTTGCGGATGTTGGTCGCCTGGCCGAGACTGTTTGCCATGCATGCGAGCATTCTGGGCGCATCGGTATATTGCCTTGCCTTCAGCTGACGCCTCACATCGGACTCGACGGCGCCGTTGACGTATTCCCGCATCAGGTGCGCTTTGGTGCGCCTCGACACAACCGCCGGGTAGCCCCCGTGCGCCACGCGCCCGGCGATGTCGTCCGCGCCGCGGTCGGGCGGGGTCGCCCCTGAGACGACGGCCTCGATGAAGTTGCGCCCGGCCCTGCAGTCGGAGGAGAGCTCGAACTGGCTCAGCGGCCGCATGTGCAGGGTCCTGAGGCGCCCTGCGAGCGCGTGGTTCACGGTGTCCTTCCCGTCGATGAACCTGGAGGTCGTCAGCAGGAACATCCCTTCGCGCCAGTTGGAGTCCACGAGAAACTTCACGTGCCTGGCGAGCCGCTTGACCGCCAGCACCTCGCCGACTGCGACCATCTGCGGGTGCCTGTCGATCGCCTTGGCTTGTGTGCTTTGGACTTCGGAGACGGTCGGCATGTGATCCATGTCGAGTAACTTGCCCCCAAGCCTCCTGCAGATCCCCTTTGCGAGGTGTGACTTGCCGACATGCCTCGCGCCCTCAAGCACGACCGCAGGGAAGTCCTGCAGGCCCTCGAGCGCAGCGGACTCCATGCTCCGGTCGAAGACCCTTGCGGTCATGGCGCCAAGCCTCCGGTCACAGCCGCGTTTCCAGTTGGTCGGAGTGAGCTCCCAGCCAGTAACAAAACAGAAGCGCAGGCACCTTCATGATCCTTCCTTCCGGCTTGCTGGAGTGTCCGATCGTTTCCGCTGGCCCGATGTCGTCCGCTGAGTCTGTGACTACGTACCCCCTGGAAAACCCCCTGTGTGCGTGAAGGCCGGCCAGCCCCCGGAGGTCCGGTTGAGAGCCGCTCTCCTTGCCGCGCCTGACCGCAACAGGCACCGGTTCGTCGATCCCCATCAAGACGAAATCAACCTCGTGCCTGCCGGATGCGTCCTTCCAGTAGCACATCGGCGCAAGGCTGTTCTTGCGCAGTTGGTCGATGTGGCCGAAGGCCATGCACCTGACGGCATTCCACGCTGCGTCCCTTCGCAGCAGCGCGTCTGCGCCGCCTTCGGTCACGGCAAGCGCCACTGCATGGTCCGAGACGTACATCCTGTGCCGGGCGTTGAACATTCCCCTGCCTTGTATCGTTCCTGCCAGCCTGCTTGCGTGCTGGGTAGAGAGAAGTGCTTCCAGGTGCTGCTTGGCGCTGGCCGGCGACAGCCCGCAGCTCTTGGCCAGCTCCCGTCGGTCGAGCGCTCCGCCGTTGTTCTTGCATAGATGCCGGAAAACGGCCTGCAGGTGGAAGTGGCTGTTCCCGCTGTACTCGTCGGAGATGTCCCTCGTCAGGGTTCTCCTGGCCAGCTCGTTCCTGGCGAACCTCCGCAAGGACTGCAAGTCCGCCATGTCGGCAAGCTCGGGATACCCGCCGCGGACGATGTAGTCCCGGAACATGTCCATGCACGCGGCAGCTTCCGACTTCAGCTCTGCAAACCGGGGCCTGCGCCAGGTGAACAGTTCCGCCAGCGAATCGACTTGCGGGATGGCCGGGCCGGCCTGCCGGAACCGCAGGAACTCGAAGAAGGACATGGGGCCCATGAAGACCTCGTGCCACCTCCCCACGCCGCTTTGCCTGTTCTTGAAGCTGAGCGGAAAGGCGGACGCGGAGAACATGATTTGCCTGTTGGGCTGGGAGTCCACCTGCCGCTTGATCCTCGATCCCCAGTCGTCCACGAGCTGGATCTCGTCAAGGAACAGGTGTTCCCTTCCTTCCGCCGGGCTGCTGATCTCCTTCCACGACTTCAGCACCCTCCTGAAGCCCGCAAGCTTCAGGACAGGGTCCTCGAAGTCGGCGTAAAGGATCTTTCTCGGGTTCACGCCGTCCTCGAGAAGCTGCCTGATCTGCTGCATCATCAGGGTGCTCTTGCCGACCCTTCGGGGGCCGACGACGAGAACCGCCATCCTGAAGGGCGGGTCCGAGACCCAATCCCTGACCTCCTGCCATGCGGCCCTCCGGAAACCGGGCAGGTTGTCCGGCAGCATGTTTTCGCGCCACCACGGGTTCATGACCCGAAGCTCCTCGGTCAGCTCGCCTTCCGGAATTGCCATGTTCTTTTCGAATCGAGTTGGGGAACTATGGCGCGAGAGGCACTCCGGCTGAGGTCGATCAATCAAGCGTCACGGTTCCCGTGTCTGTCCTGCGAACGGAGGTGCCGGCAACACTCCGGAACAACGGTCCCGGGCGGGCCATCCCAATGGGACGCCGGCGCCGGCCAGACCCTTGATGCAGGGAGCCTTGCATGTTAGCACGCTGCCGCCCGACAAGTCAAGCCCGGCAAGCAGCTGTCGCAACCTCCACGAACCGGATGAAAAAAAAATCAAGGGGCAGTTGAAAACGTTTTGAAAGGCGCGTAAGATTTGTCAGGAAGACAGTTCAGCGCCGCCAAGCGCGCAACTGGAAGTATCGAGTCCGATTGAGCCTAGAATCGCCACAGGCACGGAGGAGGGTAGCCGGGCATCGAGGGCAGGCAGGGGCGGCGCTCCGCCGGCTTCTGCCTAAAGTCTGAAAAAGCCCGCATCCGCAACGCAACATGAAGACGGAAGGGGAATACGACTACATAATCATCGGCGCGGGAACCGCTGGGTGCATCATCGCCGCGCGCCTGACGGAGAGCCCGGGCACCTCGGTCCTGCTCGTCGAGGCAGGAGACCGGGACGACAACTTCCTGTTCCACTGGCCGGCGGGCTTCGCGAAGATGACCAAGGGCCTCGCGTCGTGGGGGTGGTCGACCGTCCCGCAAAGACACATGCAGGACCGGGTGCTCTGGTACACCCAGGCCAAGGTCATCGGCGGCGGCTCGACGATCAACGCGCAGGTCTACACCCGCGGCAACTCCAAGGACTACGACGGGTGGCGCGACGAGGAGGGCTGCGAGGGCTGGGGCTACGAGGACGTCCTGCCGTACTTCCGGCGCCCGGAGGACAACGAGCGCTTCGACAACCGCTACCACGGAACCGGCGGGCCGGTCGGGGTGGCCGTCGCGCGCGGGACGCTGCCGGTCTGCGAGGCATTCGTCCGCGCCTGCCAGCAGGTAGGCATGCCGTTCAACCCGGACTTCTGCGGCGAGAGCCAGGAGGGGGCCGGCTTCTACCAGGTCACCCAGCGCGACCGGCGCCGCTCGTCGGCGGCGACGGGCTACCTCGACCCCGCGCGGCCGCGCGAGAACCTCGAGGTGCTCGAGGGCCGGACGGCAAGGAGGGTGCTCGTCGAGAAGGGACGGGCGGTCGGCGTCGAGGTCGTCGGCGCGCAGGGCGCGGAAACCCACCGCGCCGGGGCGGAGGTGATCGTCGCCGCAGGCGCGATCGGCTCGCCGCGGCTGCTGATGCTCTCGGGCATCGGCCCCGCCGACCACCTCAGGGAGGTCGGCGTCGACGTCGCGCACGACCTTTCCGGCGTCGGCTCGAACCTGCAGGACCACATCGACGTCTGCGTGCTGTCCGAGTGCACGGGCAACCACTCGTACGACCCCGTCCTCAAGCCGCACCGCACCGCGCTCGCCGGGCTCCAGTACCTGCTGTTCAAGTCGGGGCCCGTGATCTCGCCGCTGTTCGAGACCGGGGCGTTCTGGTACGCCGACAGGAGCGCCCGCTCGCCGGACATCCAGTTCCACTTCGGACAGGGCTCCGGTATCGAGAAGGGGATAGTCAAGCTCGACAACCCCGGGGTGACCCTCAACTCCGCGCTGATGCGCCCCCGCTCGAGGGGGACGGTGCGCCTCGCCTCGGCCGACGTCGTCGCTGCCCCGCTGATCGACCCCAACTACTGGGCGGAGGAGAGGGACCGGGAGGACTCTCTTGCCGGCCTGCAGCTCGCGCGCGAGATCATGTCGCAGGACGCGCTGCGGCCCTTCATCAGGCGCGAGGTCCTGCCCGGCCCCGAGGCCGCCAAGGACAGGAAGTCGCTGTTCGACTACGCCTGCCGGATGGCGAAGACCGACCACCACCCGGTCGGAACCTGCAAGATGGGCCCGGGCGACGAGGCGGTGGTTGACACCGAGCTGCGCGTGCGCGGAATCAAAAACCTGCGCGTGTGCGACTCCTCGGTCATGCCGCGCGAGATCTCGTCGAACACCAACGCGGCGACGATGATGATCGCCGAGAAGGCTGCGGACATGATCGCGGGCAGGGACGCGCCGAAGGCGGAAGGGGCAGCCAAGGGAGGCGGGAGAAGGAGGGGCCGCCCGCGTAAGAAGGCCGGCGCCGAGGGCGCGGATGCCTAACCGCACCCCGACGATCACGGCCGAGGAGGCCGCGGCGCTCGTTCCCGACGGAGCCACCGTCGCCCTTTCGGGATCGGGCGGCGGCGTCCTCGAGCCCGACGTCCTGATCAAGGCGCTTGCCGACCGCTTCGCGGCCGACGGCCACCCCCGCGACCTGACCTTCGTCCACGCGCTCGGCATCGGCGACGGCGAGGGCAGCGGGCTCGCGCGCCTCGCGCAAAAGGGGATGGTCGCGAAGATCGTCGGCGGGCACTGGTCGTGGTCCCCCGAGCTGCAGCAGATGGCGTCCGACAACGAGTTCGCAGCCTACACGCTCCCTGCGGGGGTGATCATGCACCTCTACCGCGAGATCGGCGCCGGCAGGCCGGGGCTCGTCACACACATCGGCCTCGACACCTTCGCCGACCCGGTCCACGGCGGAGGCAGGGTCAACGACAGGGCGAAGGACGACGTCGTGCGGCGCGTCGAATTGTCGGGCGAGACCTTCCTGCACTACCTGCCCTTCAGGGTGGACTTCGCGCTGCTGCGCGCGACTGAGGCCGACCCGTACGGAAACCTGAGCTGCCGGCGCGAGTCCGCCGACATCGACAACCACGTCGCCGCCCTTGCGGCGTCGAACTGCGGCGGGAAGGCAGTCGCCCAGGTCGCATCGCGGACCGACGGGCTGATAAGGCCTGCTCGGCTCGTACGCGTTCCGGGGATACTCGTCGACGCGGTGGTCCTCGCCCCGGGGCAGCGCCAGACCTGCGAGACGGACTACGACCCTGCGATAAGCGGCGAGGCCGAGTTTGACGGGGTCCCGCCGGAGCTCAAGGTGCCCGAGGGCCTGCGCGGCCTGGTCGCGCGGCGCGCGGCGAAGGAGCTCAGGGAGGGTCTGTCGGTGAACATGGGCTTCGGCATGCCGGACGGCGTTCCGGCCGCGGCCGCCGAGCTCGGGGTCGAGCTGGGCTGGACCTCGGTGGAGCAGGGCTGGCACAACGCCGAGATGCTCACGGGCAGGGTCTTCGGCGCGGGCCGAAACGCCCAGGCGCAGGTCTCGTCCCCGGACCAGTTCGACTACTACAGCGGCGGCGGGCCGGACGTAGCCTTCCTCGGGATGGGCGAGATGGACGCGCAGGGCAACGTCAACGTCTCCTGGCTCGGCAGGCACGTCGTCGGCCCGGGCGGATTCGTCGAGATCACCCAGGGCGCGAAGAAGGTGGTGTTCTGCGGGACCTTCGAGGCCAAGGGCCTCAAGGCGGAGGTCAACGGAAGCGGCTCGCTCTCGATCAAGCGGCACGGCGACGTGGCTAAGGTGGTCGAGAAGGTGCGGCACATCACCTTCAGCGGCGAGCGCGCGAGGCGCACGGGTCAGGAGGTGGTCTACGTCACAGAGCGCGCCGTGTTCGAGCTCGGAGGCGACGGGCTGCGGCTGACCGAGGTCACCCCCGGCGCGGACCTCAAGCGCGACGTGCTCGGCCGGATGGGATTCGTCCCTGATTTGGCCGGCGGGCTGTCAGG
>CAZDYI010000009.1:0-5905 GCA_964509765.1 uncultured Gammaproteobacteria bacterium | reverse complement strand
AACGCAAACGGCATCCGCTCCTGCCTCAAGAAAGGGCTGGACGACTGGATCAGGAAGAACAAGCCGGACGTCCTGTGCCTGCAGGAGATCCGCGCCAGGCCCGAGGACCTCGGCAAGTGGAGCGACGGCCCCGAAGGCTGGCACTCCTACTGGCACCCGGCGCAGAAGCCCGGCTACGCCGGCGTCGCCCTGCTGTCGCGAAAGAAGCCGGACAAGGTCGACAACAAGTTCGGCGACCCCCTGTTCGACGACGAGGGCCGCTGGCTGCGCGCGGACTTCGGCAAGCTTTCGGTGGTGTCCGTCTACCTGCCGTCAGGGTCGTCGAGCGACGAGCGCCAGCAGATCAAGTTCAAGTGCATGGACCTGCTCTACGCGAAGATGAAGAAGCTCAAGTCAGCGAAGAGGGAGTTCGTCCTCGCGGGCGACGTCAACATCGCCCACACCGAGAAGGACATCAAGAACTGGAAGGGCAACCTGAAGAACTCGGGCTTTTTGCCCGAGGAGCGGCAGTGGCTCACCGACGTGTTCGGCAAGCTCGGCTGGGTCGACGTCTTCCGCTCGCTCGACGACTCCGACGGCCGCTACACCTGGTGGTCGCAGCGCGCGGGCGCGCGGGCGAGGGACGTAGGCTGGCGGATCGACTACCAGATCGCGACGCCCAAGGTCGCGAAGTCAGCCAAGTCGGTCAGGATAGACAAGGACCCGGTCATCTCGGACCACGCCCCGCTGACGGTCGACTACAAGGTCTAGCCGCCCGCGGCCGCCTTTTCAGGCTGCGCCGCATCCCCGCCCTCGACGATCACGGTGCGCGTCGGGAAGGCGAAGTCGGCGCCGTTGTCGGCCACTATCTTCGCGACCTGCAGCAGGAGGTCCTCCTTGACCTCGTGGAAGCGCTGCCAGTTCGTGGTGACCGTCATGCAGTAGACGAAGAAGTCGATCGAGTGGTCCCCGAAGCGGTCGAGGTTGACCATGATGATCTGGTCCTTGGCGATCTCCTCGTGCCCGGCGAGCATCCTGCGCACGTCCTCGAGGACCTTAGGCATCCTTTCCATGTCCTCGTAGCGGAGGTTGAAGTACTCGTAGAAGCGCCGGTTGGTCATCCGCTGCGGGTTCTCGATCACGGCGTTGGCGAGGATCGAGTTCGGCACGTACAGCGGGCGCTTGTCGAAGGTGCGGACCTGGGTGATCTGCCAGCCGACCGCCTCGACTACGCCCTCGACGTCGATGCTCTCGCACTTGATCCAGTCGCCGACGTCGAACGGCCTGCTCCACATGATCCGCAGGCCGACGAAGGCGTTGCTGATGAGGTCGCGCGCGGCGAAGCCGACGACTATGCCGCCGACGCCGCCGAAGGCGAGCAGGCCCGTGATGCTCACGCCGAAGGCCTGCAGGAACATCAGCGCGATGATGATAGCGACGAAGGCGCGCAGCGACTTGAACAGCATCTGCACCTTTACCCTGTCGACCTTCTCGCCGATGACCGGCAGGACCAGGCCGCCGTCGCTCGCGGCGCGGGCCTGGATGTTTTGCTCGATCCGGTTTATGTAGCGGAGCATCACCCACAGCAGGATCGCGATCACCAGCACCGACTGCGCGGTGTCGACGCTGTCGAACCAGGCCGAGACCGAACCCGGGATGATGTAGCTCATGTTCTCGAGCAGGCTCGCGAACAGGACCAGGTAGGTCACCGGCGCGCGGGTGACCTCGATGAAGTCGCGCAGGGTCGAGCCCTCCCTGCACCTGTTGCGGACCATCCCCATCAGGATGAAGACCGCGACCGTCGCGACGACGGTCATCAGCAGCAGGGCCGCAGAGACGAACCACAGGTCGGGGTCCCCGTACCCCAGGGACTCGCTGATCGCGCCCATCAGGTCCACGGTCCTCAGGTCCCCCCGGCCGCGGCCGCGACCTTCCTGCCGCGGTAGAACCTGTGCCCGACCCTGAAGGCCAGCAGTGCGGAGAAGATCGCCAGGTACACGATCGGCTCGGTCAGGTCCTCGTCGCGCTTGAGCAGCAGGTAGTGCAGCGGGGCAAGGAGCGCAATCGGGTAGGCGAGCCGGTGGAGCTTGCGCCACTTGCTCCCCAGCTTGCGGACCGAGAAGTTGTTCGAGGTGATGCCGAGCGGAAGCATCATCAGGAAGGCGGCCATCCCGACCGCGATGAAGTTGCGCTCGAGCACGTCCTCGGCCACGAACGCCGGGCTGAAGCCGGCCTCGAAAACCATGTAGGCCAGGGCGTGCACCAGAACGTAGGCGAAGGTGATCACCCCCAGGGTCCGGCGGAATCGGACCAGCCTCTTCCAGCCTGAGACGGCCACCAGCGGCGTGACCAGCATGGTCAGCACCAGGAACCTGAGGGAGAACTCGCCCGTGGTGTGGGCGATCCGCTCGTAGGGGTCCGCCGGTGGGTCGAAAATCATCGTGACGGTCATCCCGATCATCGGCAGGCTGCCGACGACCGAAAGGACGGCGTTCTGGAATCCGAAGGTCTTGATCATGTGCGGCTCTCCGTTCGCGTCACGGGCGGAGAATTCTCGGGCCTTTTTCCTTGCGCGGATGTATCAGTGCGTACCTGAGCGTATCTTCCCTGTCCCCTTGCGCCCCGGCTCGGGAAGTCAGTGGTTGACGATCAGGTCCATCCCCTCGTAGAGACTTGCGACTTGCTGGTAGCCGTTGAACATCTGCGTCTCACGCTTGGTCGGGAAGAAGCCCTCGCCGATCGCCCGCTCGGTAGCCTGCGACCAGCGCGGGTGGGCGCGCCCGGGGTTGACGTTTGAGTAGAAGCCGTACTCGCCCGGCTGGCTGCGGTTCCAGCTCGTCGGCGGCTCGCTCTCGACAAACGAGATCCGCACCAGCGCCTTGATGCTCTTGTAGCCGTACTTCCACGGCACCACCATCCGCACGGGCGCCCCGCTCTGGTTGAGCAGCTCCTCGCCGTACATCCCGAACGTCAGCAGCGCCAGGTCGTGGTAGGCCTCGTCGATCCGCAAGCCCTCGACGTACGGCCACGGCAGCGAGCGGTTCGAGTCGTCGGGGAAGAGCACGTCGGGGTTGAAGGTCTCGAAGGCGACGTACTTGGCGTTGCCCGTCGGGCGCACCTCGTCCATCAGCCTGCTGAAGGGATAGCCGACCCACGGGATGACCATCGACCAGGCCTCGACGCAGCGCAGCCTGTAGATCCTCTCCTCGAGCGGCGCGAGCGCGAGCAGCGCGTCGACGTCGTACTCGCCCGGCTTCTCGACCTCGCCGTCGACCATGACCTTCCACGGCTTGGCCTCGTAGAGGCCCGCGTTCTCGGAAGGGTCGCCCTTGCGCGGCCCGAGCTCGTAGAAGTTGTTGTGCGAGAGCGCCTTGTCCGACGGGGTCGGCTTCTCGATCAGGCTGCCGGGCCACTGCTTGGCCTCGGGCAGGCTCGCATGCGCCAGGCTTAGGGCCCCCGCGGCAGGCAGGATCCCCATGGCGGCGAGCAGCTCGCGCCGCCCGAGGTACTTCTCCCTCGGGGTGATCTCGCTCGGGAGTATCCTCGGCGAGCCGTCCTTCTTCATCCGCCCGTTTCGGGTGCGCGCCCAGCGTTCCGCCGGCGGCGTCAGTACCGGTAGTGGTCCGTCTTGAACGGGCCGTCGACCGGGACGTTAATGTATGCTGCCTGCTCCTCGGTCAGCCTCGTGACCTCGGCGCCGACGTGCTCTAGGTGCAGCGCCGCGACCCGCTCGTCGAGCTTCTTCGGCAGCATGTGCAGGCCTGTCTCGAGCTCGCCCTTCCCCTGCCACAGCTCGACCTGGGCGAGGACCTGGTTCGAGAACGAGCAGCTCATCACGAAGCTCGGGTGCCCCTCGCCGCAGCCGAGGTTGACCAGCCGGCCCTCGGCGAGCAGGATGATCTTCTTGCCGTCCGGGAACCGCACCTCGTCGACCTGCGGCTTGATGTTCGACAGCTCGCACTTCTCGCGCAGGCGCGCGACCTCGATCTCGTTGTCGAAGTGGCCGATGTTGCACAGCACCGTCCCCTCGCGCATCCGCTCCATGTGCTCGTACGTGACCACCGACTTGTTGCCGGTCGCGGTCACGACGATCTGGGCCCTTTCGCAGGCGTCGTCGAGCCTGACCACCCTGTAGCCCTCCATCGCCGCCTGCAGCGCGCAGATCGGGTCGACCTCGGTGATCAAGACCGTCGCCCCGAGGCCCTTGAGCGCCGCGGCGCAGCCCTTGCCGACCTCGCCGTAGCCGCAGACCACCGCGATCTTGCCGGCGACCATCATGTCGGTCCCGCGCTTGATGCCGTCGATCAGCGACTCCCGGCAGCCGTAGAGGTTGTCGAACTTGGACTTGGTAACCGAGTCGTTGACGTTGAACGCCGGGCACGGCAGCCCGCCGCCGCTTGCGATCTCGGCGAGGCGGTTGACGCCGGTGGTAGTCTCCTCGCTGATTCCGACGAGCCCCTTTGCGATCTCCCCGTCGGCAAGCGCAACCTGCGTCAGGTCGCCGCCGTCGTCAAGGAGCAGCTGCGGGGTCCATCCGCCCGGCCCGCGCAGGGTCGACTCGATGCACTCGTCGTACTCCTCCTCGGTCTCGCCCTTCCAGGCGAAGACCGGGACGCCGGCGTCCGCCATCGCCGCGGCGGCGTGGTCCTGGGTCGAGAAGATGTTGCACGAGCTCCAGCGCAGGTCGGCGCCGAGGTCGACTAGGGTCTCGATGAGGACCGCGGTCTCGACGGTCATGTGCAGGCAGCCCGCGAGCCTCGCGCCCTCGAGGGGCCTCGAGCCTGCGAGCTCGCGGCGGAGCGACATCAGCCCGGGCATCTCGCGCTCGGCGACCGCGATCTCGCGGCGTCCCCACTCGGCTAGGCCGATGTCCCGCACCCTGTGGTCGGGAACGGCGGGCATCGTTGCTGGCTCGCTCATCAATTCGGCTCCTCGTTTCAGTCGGCTTGCAGCCTCTGTGTCAGTGAAAAAATTCTATCAACCGGTCGCCCGCTTCGAGCTGTAGAAGCGCTCGCGGAGCAGCCCTGCCGCGCCTGCGGCGTCCTCCCACGGAAGCGGCGGGTCGAGGTCGGCGCGCCCGAAGTGCCCGTAGGCGGCGGTCTGCCTGTAGATCGGCCGGAACAGGTCCAGCCCGTCGATGATCCCCTGCGGCGAGAGGTCGATCAGGCTGCCCTCCCCGATGAACGAGGCGATCTCGCCGTCGTCGACCGACGACGTGCCGAAGGTGTCGACCATCACGCTGACGGGTTCGGCCTTGCCGATCGCGTACGACAGCTGGACCAGCGCGCGGCTAGCGAGCGACGACGCGACGACTGCCTTGGCGACCAGCCTCGCCGCGTATGCCGCGCTGCGGTCGACCTTGCTTGGGTCCTTGCCCGAGAACGCCCCGCCGCCGTGCGGAGCGGAGCCGCCGTAGGTGTCGACGATGATCTTGCGCCCGGTCAGCCCGGCGTCTGCGTCCGGGCCGCCCTTGACGAAGCTGCCCGAGGGGTTGATGATGTAGTTGCAGCCCTCGTGGCTCACGCCCTCGAGGACCGGCCTGACGATCTCCTCGACCACCTTCTCCTCTAGCGCCTCCTTGTGGGGCTTGCCGCCGATCTCCTCGCGGTGCTGGGTGGACACGACGACGTCGGTCACCCGAACCGGGGTGTCGTCCTGGTACAGGACCGTCACCTGCGACTTGGCGTCGGGACCGAGCCAGCCGTTGCCCTCGCCGCGGAACAGCTCGGCCTGGCGGCGGACGAGGGCGTGCGACAGCGAGATCGCAAGCGGCATCATCTCCTCGGTCTCGTTGCAGGCGTAGCCGAACATCATCCCCTGGTCGCCCGCGCCCTTTACCTTGTCGGCGCCGACCCCGTCGGAGATCTCGCCGGACTGCTCGGTGATCCCGTTGACGAACCTGCAGTTGGCCGGGTCGAAGCCGTAG
>CAZDYI010000008.1:0-6497 GCA_964509765.1 uncultured Gammaproteobacteria bacterium | reverse complement strand
GCTGCAGGCTCTGGGCGAACCTGCCGCTGTGGGACTGAGCCCGCTCCCGGCCCGGCCTTGAGGGGCAAGGCCTTTGCCGCCGGCAACGGCGGCGCGTTCCTCAGGAAGGCCGCGCGGTGGGGCGCCGCGATGCTCGCGGTCTACGCGGTCGCGGCGATCGCGGTGTTCGCCATGTCCGGGCGCGTTTCCGAGATGCTCTCGTCGATCCGCTGGTGGATGCTGCCGGCGTTCATGGGAATGGCGCTGGTCGGCCTCGCACTTCGAACGGTCCGCTGGTTCGCCCTCTGCGCGCCGCTGCGCGGGCGCGTTCCGGCCCGCTCGCTGGCAACCGCTTACTTCGGCGGCTTCCTCATGAACCTCACCCCGGGCCGGGTCGGCGAGCTGTGGCGCGCCTGGGCGCTCAGGCAGCTGTGGAGGGTGGGCTACGACCGCGGCCTGACCCTGGTCTTCTGCGAGCGGTTCATGGACCTCTGCATCCTGCTCGTCTTCGCCCTGCTGGGCTTCGGGCTCGGCGGCCCGTTCCCGTGGCTGGCGACGGTGGCGGCGGGGATGCTGTTGTTCGCCGCGTTCGTCGTCGTCCTCCCGAGCCGCGCGGCCGCGCTCGTCAAGTACGCCTGGGGCAGGCTCGACAAGCCTTCCCCGCGGCTTTTCGCCGGAGCGCAGTCGATGTGCCGCAACGTCGGCAGGACCCTCGGCCCCGCGCGCTTCTTCCTGCTGCTTTTCCTGTCGGCCCTGGCGTGGTCGCCCGAGGCGATAGCGCTGTGGCACATCGCAGGCGAGCTCGGCCACCCGATACCCCCGCTCGCCGGCGCCGCGAGCCTCGGCAACGCCAACATCGCGGGCGCGCTGACCTACCTGCCGGGCGGCATCGGCGGCCAGGAGGCGTCGCTTTCTTTCCTGCTTTCCCAGGCCGGGATGCAAGTCGCCGCGGCCGCGGTGCTCGTCGCCCTGATGCGGGTCAGCACCCTGTGGTTCTCGGCCCTGCTCGGCCTGCCGTTCTTCGTCGCGCTGACCAGGTCCGCCGGCCGCGCCGGCCGCTGACGGCGCCGCTCCCTACGGGAGCCTGCGCAAAGCCAGGGCGGGCATGGTGACGAGCGCGAACGCGGCAGGCGGCAGCGCAGCGCCGACGAGGGCGGGCCAGTTCGCGTCGACCGCGTGCTGGCGAACGATCACCTGCAGGTAGTAATAGAGGATCATCGCGACGAGCGCCGCCATCGCGGTCGCGCGCGCCGAGGTCGCGCTCTCCTTGGTCCTGTGGCGCACGAGCAGGAAGCCTGCGAGCATCAGGACCGCGATCGAGGCCGCGTCGAAGATCCGGCTCCAGATCACCATGTCGATCACGACCGTGTTCTGGTCCACCTCGCGCATCGACTCCGACAGGCTGAACAAGCGCCCGAGCGGCAGGCTGTCCGGCCGGATCGTGAACGCCCGCAGGAGCTCGGGGTCGGGTCCCGTCTCCCAGCGCTCGGACGGGGAGTCCGAGAAGTCCCAGTTGCCGTCGTCCGCGAGCGTCGCGCGCGAGACCCCCTCCCGCGTCCAGGCGCCGCCCTCGTGCACCGCGCTCGGCGACTGAGCGACCGTGTCGATCCCGCCGTCCCTGCCGCTGAAGGTCCACAGGTCGCCGACCTCGCCGCCGTCGGTCGAGATCGCGCCGATCATCGCGAAGCCCTCCGAGGTCTTCAGCCAGACCTCCTCGTCGGCGGTCAGAAGCGAGCCGCCGCGCCGGATCTCGATCTCGCGGCTGATCTCGGCCGTGGCCGGCAGGACGAGCTCGGTCAGGACCAGGAAGGCCGCGACCCAGGCCACGCTCGCGGTCGCGATCCAGCCGTGGAGCTTGCCGCGGCCCGCGCCGGTTATGCGCAGCAGCGCGATCTCGGTCCTGCCGTCCATGACCGCAAGGCCGACCGCGCAGCCGATCCCGCAGCAGGCAGGCAGGGCGGCGACGAGCACCGCCGGCATCGCGAGCAGGGTGTCGCGCAGGTCGTCGACCGCCGAGCCCGCGTCCTGGCGACCGAGGTTGTCGAGCAGGTAGAGGACGAAGAACAGCCCCGCGACCGCGACGATCGTAGCCGCGACCGCAAGCGAGAGCAGCCGGATGAAGTAGCGGCCGGGGGCGCTGTTCACGAGCTGCGGCGGGCAAGCCGCGCGCCGGCGAAGGCGGCCAGCGGCAGGGCGATCAGGGCGAGCGGCCCGAAGGCTGCGAGCAGCGCGTTCACCTCGCCGCCCTCGCCGAGGTCCTTCGCGTAGCCGGCGAGCGCGTAGTAAAGCCAGTAGACCAAAACCGCGAGCAGGACCTGGTAGGAGCGCCCGCTGCCGGGGCTCATGCGCCCGAGCGGCAGCGCGGCCAGGCAAAGCAGCAGCGCGGCCGCGCCGAAGGCGTGGCGCCACAGGCGCTCGACCCGCTCTGCGTCCCGCCCGCCGAGGCTGTCGAGCGGGTAGGCGCGCAGGCGCACGTTGTCGTCGCGCTCCTCGCGGCCGATGCGGAACTCGGCGCGGCCGAACGAGACCCTGCTCGCCGAGCGTCCGGAAAGCGAGACGTTGTGCATCTCGCCGCCGTCCATGACGAGGTCGCGCAGGCCGAGGTCGTCGACTACGGTCTTGGCGCGGGTTGCGAGCACGAGCTGGAAGTCGGAAGGGCCGCTGCGCTTGGCGATGAAGATCCCGAGCGCCTGGGTCCGGTCGGGGCTCAGCGCGTCGAGGTGGTAGACGAGGCGGTTCTCTGCGGCCTCGCCGAAGATGCCCGGCGCGGTGTCCTCGATCTCGAGGCTCTCGGCGAGCTCGGACTGGAACAGCTCGGAGTTGCGGATCGACCACGGCGCGACGTGCAGCGCGAGCACCCAGACGGTCACCGCCATCGGGAGCCCCATCGCGAGCACCGCGACCTGCCAGTGGCGGTCGCCGAGGCCGGAGATCCGCCAGGCGGCGAGCTCGCGCGCCTGCGACATCCTGCTGAAGGTGACGACCAGCCCCGCGAACAGCGAGACCGTCAACAGCTGCGGCAGGACCTTGACTAGCTCGAAGCCGAGCAGCGTGAGCATCCAGCCCGTCGACACCGAGACGGTCTGGGTGATCAGCCGGCCCATCAGGACCATCGAAGCGAGCCCGCCGAGGACGGCCGCGAGCATCGCGACGTTGGCTCCGGCCTCGGCGAAGAACGAGCGGCGGTAGATCATGCAGCGGGGCCGATGCCGGGTCTTCCGCAGCCGCCGGGCAGGCCCCGGCTCAGGGTTGGAAGGTTGTAAGGCACGGCGATGAAAGGGGGAATGTTAAGCCACATGGCCTCCGCACGGAAGGCATGTCCGGGTTCTCATGCGCGAATCCCGCCATGTCCGCGCTCGCATCCGCGGTCACACCTGGCAGACGTGTGCCGGATGACCGCCAAGGCCGCGCAGTCATTGCGTCCGGCGCGCGTGCCGGCCGTGCCGCTGGCAGAGGGTGTAAGATACGCCGCCCGGCAGCCGCGATCCGAGACCCGAACGACTTGAGCGCTCCCCCGCCGAACGAGTTTTATGCCAAAGGATGGTCCGGTGAGCCGGGGCACGCGGCTGCGGTCGCGTTCTGGAGGAACCTCGGCCTGCGCATCGACGACGAGGAGTTCCGGAATGCCGGGGCGGAGGCGCAGTCGCTGGCCGTCTCGATCGCCGGCGTCGGCGAGCTCAAGCTGCTCCAGGCATTCAAGGACGCGGTGGGCAAGGGGATCGAGCGGGACCTCTCCGTTGACCAGGTCAAGGAGCAGATCTGCGAGGAGCTGAACCCGGGAAGCCCCGGCGACAGCGCCGGCAAGGACTCGGTTACCGTTCTGGACCTCGAGGTCATGTACGGCTACGAGGAGCATCTCGACTCGGAGATCAGGTCGGGCATGTCGCGCGCAAGGCACGCCGGGCTGTGGAGGGAAGTCCAGCGCAAGGCCGTCGGGGAAGGCGGAGGCTTTCACTTTCAGTACTCGGCCGACTTCAAGGGAAGCGCGTGCGAGGGGCACCGCTCGCTGCACGGCCTGGTGCGCCCGCACGACGACCCGGTCTGGCGCGATCTCTGGCCGCCCAACGGGCCCGGCTGCGGCTGTTCCGTGAACGCGCTCGATCCGTCGCAGGCATCGGCGCCGGGTCTTGCACTGACTTCGGACGAGAAACTGGCCGAGATGCGGTCTGGCCTGGACGGGAACTGCCGGTTCGGCTCGTTCCCCGCTGAGCACTTCCTGCTGCCCTACGCAGACGCAACAGCCCGCAAATTCAAGTTTGCCGAGGACTCCATTGAGCAGCACCGCAACAACGCCATTGAGTGGGAAGCCTTACCAGGACTAGGCGAAGCGCTTCGCCAGCGATATGAAAGCGGCGTGGATGCGTTTGCCGTCGACAAGCATGACGTTTCGTCAAGGGGAGAGATGTCCATCGACATGGCGGTGCTGCCGGCGCATGTTCCAAAGCAACTGGGTGGCTATGTGCTCTCAGTGACTGACAAAGGCTACAAGACTGTCCAACGGGAACTTATCAAACGGCTGAAGGTTAAGGCCTGGGAAGACAGGCATCCAGCATCAGTAGCTGCGCCTGTTGAATCAGAGCCAGGAACAATTGCCAAGAACCTAATGAAAACTGTGTTGCATCGCTTCGAGTCTGGAAACAAGATTGCCATCGGGGTATCTGATTTTCTGGTGAGCGTGCTGGACGATCACATCTGGATAGGGTTTGACTTCAAGATCGATGTCAGAAGCGGATTGCATTACTATGCAATGTGCAAGGCGATTTACGTCCGGGGGCTGAAATACTGGATCAGGCAGAGACGGGGAAAGCACAACAGGTACTTTGAAATCTTCTCGATGTAAAAAATGTCCCGGCAACACTCCGGATCTAATGATCCGAGACGGATAACCCCCGAAGGGGCAGCGGCGCCGGCCGGGCCCGTGTTGCCGGGACGCTGACGAGTATAGCACAAGTGACGGGGATTTACAAACGTCTGAATCGTTCTTCCTGTAGGTGATGTCTTGGTCAAGTGCATTCAGCACAACAAGGGAACGCACGGCCCCTGAACAGGCGGTATCCATGCTTGCCTGCTCACCGCACAAGACTACTGGCACGGGATGTGTGTACAGGAGGATTCACTTCGCCGGTATTTCAGAGCCCGGCTAAACGCGGCCAAGCTACACTGCAGGCCCTTGCGCCCACGGAACACAAAGGTCCCCCCGGCAACACTCCGGATCGAGCGATCCGAGACGGATAACCCCCGAAGGGGCAGTGGCGCCGGCCTGGCCCGTGTTGCCGGGAGGACATGGCATGTTAGCACCAAACCCACCTGAAAGTCAAGCCATCTGCTCCAGCATGCGGATTCGGTCGCTCCCGAGCTGTTCCTTTCGGGTCTCTGTTCCTTGCAGCGGACTCCCCTGTTAGGGAGCGCTTGTTCCGCCGGGCGAAGCCATGCAGGTCCGGCAGCGGACCCGTCCGCCCTTCATGAGCCGGGCATCCGCCCAAGCCATGCGGTCATTGCGTCCAGCAACACATATCGGCCGTTCCATAGGCTGAGGGTGTAAGATACGCCGCCCGGCAGCCGCAATCCGAGACCCGAACGCCTTGAGCACTCCCCCGCCGAACGAGTTTTATGCCAAAGGATGGTCCGGTGAGCCGGGGCACGCGGCCGCCGTCGCGTTCTGGAGGAGCCTCGGCCTGCGCGTCGACGACGGGGATTTCCGCGAGGCCGGGGCGGAAGCCCGGGCCCTCGCTGTCACGATTACCGGCATCGGCGAGCTCAAGTTGCTTCAGGCGTTCAAGGACGCGGTGGGAAAGGGACTCGAACAAGACCTCTCAGAAGACGGGGTCAAGGAACAGCTGTGCGAGGAGCTGAACTCGCGGAGTCCCGACAGCAGCGCCGGAAAGGGCTCGGTTTCCATTGTCGATCTCGAAGTGCTGTACGGCCGCGAGGAGCATCTCGACTCGGAGATCAGGACGGGCATGTCCCGCGCCAGGCACGCCGGGCTGTGGAGGGAAGTCCAGCTCAGGGCAATGGGCGAGGGAGCCGGCACACTCCTTCGGTACTCGGCCGACCTCAGGGGGAGCGCGTGCGAGGGGCACCGCTCGCTGCACGACCTGGTCCGCCCGCACGACGACCTGGTCTGGCGAGAGTTCCTGCCGCCCAACGGGCCGGGCTGCGGTTGCTCAGTGAGCGCGGTCGGCCCGTCGCAAGCCTCGGTCCTGGGCCTGACCCTGACTTCGGACTGGAAGCTGGCGGAGATGCGGGCAGGGCTCCGCGGAGAAGTGAGGTCGGGGTTCGCTCCTGCGGAAGACCCTCTCCTTGCGATTGCGGACGCCCTGACATGGAAGTACAAGAACTCGGAAAGCTCCATCGAGCAGCACCGCCGGAACGCGGTCGAGTGGGAAGGCTTCCCTGAGCTGGGTGCAGCCCTGAGGAAGCGGTACGAAGGCGGCGTGGATGTTTTCGCAGTTGAGAAGCACGGGGTTTCGTCCAGGGGAGAGATGTCCATCGACATCGCGGTGTTGCCAAGCAACATG
>CAZDYI010000007.1:0-4014 GCA_964509765.1 uncultured Gammaproteobacteria bacterium | reverse complement strand
ACACCGGCTCCGGCCCCCTGCCCTTCGGGCTCGGGTTCCACCCGTGGTTCGTGCGGACCAAGGACACCCAGCTTACCGCGCCCGCGGAGAAGGTCTGCATCATGGACGACGACAACCTGCCTGACAGGTGGGAGCGGGTTTCGGACTACCCCGAACTCGACTTCTCATGGTTCGGCGAGCTGCCCTCCGATCACGTGGACAACCCCTTCGCCGGCTGGAACGGCAACGCGCACATCAGCTGGGACGATCCCCCGGTGCTTCTGATGATCGTGGTCTCCGAGGACGTCATCAGCCACTACCAGGTCTACTCGCCCGGCCCCGGCTGCGGCTTCTTCTGCTTCGAGCCGGTTACGCACGCGGTCGACGAGCACAACCGCGGCGGGTCCTCCCCGAACCCCGGGCTGAAGGTTCTGGGCCCGGGCGAGTCCCTCGAGGGCAGCATGACCTTCGCCTGGAAGATCTACGCGCAGCGCCCGCCGCATGTCCTGCACTAAGCGCGTCGCGGTCACCGACCACAGCTACGGCGAGCTCGACATCGAGAACGCGATCATCTCAGCCGCCGGGTGCGAGCTCGAGCAGTTCCAGTGCCGCACAGGGGCCGAGGTAGCCGAGGCGCTGAAGGGAGCCGACGTCGCCCTGGTCCAGATGGTGCCCGTCGGCAGGGAGGCCGTCGCAGCGATGAACGGAGGCGCGACGATCGTCAGGTACGGCGCCGGCTACGACAACGTGGACACGGCCGCCTGCCGCGAGCTTGGCGTCGCGCTCGCGAACGTCCCCGACTACGGCACCGAGGAGGTCGCGGTGCACGCCATGGCGCTGCTGCTTTCGCTCGTCCGGCGTCTTTTCGAACTCGACGCATCTGTGCGCGACGGAAGGTGGGAGAGCTCGACGCTGCTGCGCAACGCGCCGTCCGCGGACGGGATCACACTCGGGCTTGTCGGCGCCGGGAGGATCGGCCTGATGACTGCGGGCTTGGCCCAGGGGTTCTCGATGGACGTGATCGCCTTCGACCCGCATGCCGACGAGGCGGTCCTGCGCGAGCGCGGCGTCGAGCCCGTATCCCTCGAGGAGCTGCTCAGGGAGTCGGACGCGGTGAGCGTCCACGCCCCGCTCACAGACGAGACCCGCCACGTCATCGACGCGGACGCGCTCGCTTCGATGAAGGACTCCGCGGTCCTGGTCAACTGCTCGCGCGGGGCGCTGGTCGACGGCGCCGCTCTTGCGCAGGCGCTTTCGGACGGGACGATCGCAGGCGCAGGCCTCGACGTGTTCGAAAAGGAGCCGCTTCCGGCCGGCGACCCTTTGCGGTCCGCGCCCAACCTCATCCTCACGCCGCATGCGGCGTGGTGCGCGAAGCGGCCCATGCGCCGACTGCGCGAGCTCGCCGCCGAGGAGGCCGCGCGCGCGATCAGGGGCGAGCCGCTGCGTTGCCCGGTGCCGCTCGGCTGAGCGCGCGATGGGCGAGAATCACCGAAACACGGCCGCGCTGAAGTAGCGCAAGAGGCGGCCCGAAACCCGGAGAGACCGATGGAGCACCTGAAGAAGGCTGAGAAGTCAAAGCCGGCAGGCGGAGCCGACGAGGCCGTGCGCAAGACCGTCGCCGACATCCTCAGCGACATCGAAAGCCGCGGCGACGAGGCCGTGCGCGAACACTCGAAGAGGCTCGACGGGTGGGAGCCAGAGTCGTTCCGGCTTTCGGACGGGGAGATCGAGAGCGCGAAGTCGAAGGTCGACCCAGTAGCTCTCGACGACATCCGCTACGCCCAGGCGCAGGTCCGCAACTTCGCCGAGCGGCAGCTCGAGGCGCTCGCCGACGTCGAGGTCGAGACCATGCCGGGGGTGGTGCTCGGACACCGCAACATCCCGGTGGGCTCGGTGGGCTGCTACGTACCGGGCGGCGCGTACCCGCTCGTGGCCTCCGCGCACATGTCGGTCGTGACCGCAAAGGTCGCGGGCGTGGACAGGGTGGCCGCCGCCGCGCCGCCGTTTCAGGGCGGGTGCCATCCCGCGACCGTCGCGGCGATGAGCCTCGGCGGCGCAGACGAGATCTACGTCCTCGGCGGGGTGCAGGCGATCGGCGCGATGGCGCTCGGTACCGGGTCGATCGCTCCCGCCGACATGGTCGTCGGCCCCGGCAACGTCTTTGTTGCCGAGGCCAAGCGCCAGCTCTACGGCAGGGTCGGCATCGACCTCGTCGCGGGGCCGACCGAGACCCTGGTGATCGCCGACGACAGCGTTGACGCGGAGCTGTGCGCGATCGACCTGCTCGGCCAGGCCGAGCACGGCCCGACCTCGCCGGCCGTTCTGCTGACGGACTCGCGCGAGCTCGCCGAGGCGACTGTCAGGGAGGTCGAGCGCCAGCTCAGGCTCTTGCCGACGGGCGAGGTCGCGTCGAAGGCGTGGAGCGACTACGGCCAGGTGATAGTCTGCGAGGGAACCGACGAGATGGTCGAGGTCGCCGACGGCCTCGCATTCGAGCACGTCCAGGTGATGACGCGCAATCCCGAGGAGTTCCGGGAGCGCATGCGCAACTACGGCGCTCTGTTCCTCGGCCCGCGCACGAACGTCTCGTTCGGCGACAAGGTCATCGGGACCAACCACACCCTGCCGACCGGCGCCGCGGCCCGCTACACCGGCGGGCTGTGGGTGGGCAAGTTCATCAAGACCTGCACCTACCAGCGCGTCGACAGCGACGAGGCCTCGGCCGCGCTCGGCGCGCGCTGCAGCCGGCTGTGCGCCCTCGAGGGGTTCGCCGGCCACGGCGAGCAGGCCAACGCGCGGGTGCGGCGCTACGGCGGCGTTGACGTCGAGCCCTATTCCGCGGTCCCGGCCGGGACCGTGGCGGAGGGCAGTCCCGAGTGAACGGCGGATGCGCATGCGGCGCGGTCAGCTACGAAGTTCCCAAGGCCCCGGCCGAGGCGGGCGCCTGCCACTGCGGCATGTGCCGCAAGTGGACCGGCGGCTGCGGCTCGCTCGGCATTCAGGAGACGAGCGTCGACGTCAAGGGCGGCGAGAAGGTGACCTGGTGGAAGAGCTCCAGGTGGGGCGAGCGCGGCTCGTGCTCGGTCTGCGGCAGCTCGCTGTTCTGGCGCCTGCAAAGGGGCAAGGGCAACTGGGTGGTGAACACCGGAACGCTCGTCGGCGAGGACGGACTCAAGATGGCGATGCACATCTACGTCGACGAGAAGCCCGCGGGCTACGACTTCGACGACGGCGCCAGGCGCATGACAAGCAAGGAGTTCACCGAGATGGTGTTTTCGGAGATGAGCCTGCCGGTGCGGATGATCGCGAGGCTCATGCTCAAGCTCCAGAAGCCGAAGCGCGGCGTGGACGCAAAGCCCGACGGCAGCAAGGGAAGGTGCGCCTGCGGCGCGGTTGAGCTCAGCCTGGACGCGGAGCCGAAGGACGCGGTCGCGTGCCAGTGCAAGCTCTGCCGCCGGACGCACGGCGGGGTAGCCGCGCTGTGGGCAGAGGCGTCCGGGCTGTCGTTCGGCGACGAGGAGCAGGTCGCCAGGTGGAAGGACCCCAACGGCGAGGAGCGCTGCTTCTGCCGCAAATGCGGCGGCTCCCTTGCCAAGTTCGGCGCCGACGGAAAGGACGCGAAGGTTTCGGTTGCCGTCCTCGAGACCGCGGGAGCCATGCCCGTGCGCGAAAAGGTACGCGCGGACGGAGTGCCTGACTACCTGAGGCTCACCGTAGGGTAGCAGTCCGAGCAGCCGTGTCCGGCAACGGAACAGAAAAGAACTGGCAGTCGCTCGGCGCCCCCGGCCGCAGGCTGCCGCCGGGCAAGGCGCTTGTCGTTCTCAACGACTCCGACCATGTGGGGGTGGTCGCCCGAGACGTGCGGGAAGGAGAGGACCTCGGCGATGTCAAGGCGCTCGAGTCGGTCCCGAAAGGTCACAAGATCGCTCTGGCCGACGTCTCCGCCGGGACCGAGGTCCGCAAGTATTCCCAGGTAATCGGAGTCGCAAGCTCGGACGTCAAGGCGGGCGAGCACGTCCACACCCACAACCT
>CAZDYI010000006.1:0-1801 GCA_964509765.1 uncultured Gammaproteobacteria bacterium | reverse complement strand
GGCCGGATACTCAAGTCCTATGAGCGGGACTGAGGGCGCGCAGGCCTGCGGGCGCCTGGAGGTCCAGTACGCCCACGGACCGGAAGCCGGCTGCGAGCCGCCGGCCGAGGCCGAGGTCCGCCCGGCGAACGTGCTCGCCTTCCCCGACCCAGACGCGGGCGGGGCATCGGGCGACGTCGCGATCTGCCCCGAGGTGGTCGCGCGCGAGGCGGAACAGAGCGGCGTCCCGGCGCGCGAGCGATTCGCCCACCTCGTCGTCCACGCCGCGCTGCACCTGCGGGGGATGGACCACGACACACCGGCCGCGGCTAGGGCAATGGAGGACGAGGAGCGAAGGCTGCTCGCAGGCCTCGGCTACCCGGACCCTTACGTCTGACTGCCATGTCCAAGCCCGGCGTGCTGAGCAAGGCGGCGTGGCTGCTCGGCGGCTCCGTGCCGCGCGACCGCTCCGACATCAGGCGCCTGGTGACGCGAGCCTCGAAAAACTCGCACGTCTTCCCCGAGGCCGAGATGTCGATGCTCCTCAGCGTCCTGAGCCTGCCGGACGTAAGGGTGGAGGAGGTCATGGTCCCTTACGGCAAGGTCGACTGGCTGAACTCGGACTTCACCTACGCCGAGGTCATCGAGAAGGTGACGCTCAACCGCCACTCCCGCTACCCGGTGATCAACACCGACGAGGAGACCGTCGCCGGAATCCTGCACGTCAAGCGCCTGGTCGGCTACGAGGCCAAGCCCGAGGACAAAATACTCGAGGGCAACGGCATGCTGCAGCCGGCGCGCACCGTCCCGCAGAGCAAGAAGCTCGACGCCATGCTGCGGGAGTTCAAGTACTACCGGGTGCACATGGCGGTCGTGGCCGACGACGGCGGCAAGCCCGCAGGGATGGTGACCATCGAGGACGTCATCGAGCACATCGTCGGGGCGATCCGCGACGAGTTCGACTCCTTCGAGGGAACCAAGACCCCGATCCGGTCGACCGGCAGGCAGGGCGAGTGGGAGGTTGACGGCGAGACTCCGCTCAAGGGATTCAAGAGTCACTTCAATCTGGAGCTTGACACCGAGCGCTTCGACACGGTCGGGGGCTGGATCGCCAACAGGATCGGACGCATGCCCAAGGCAGGCGACTCGATCGAGGAGAACGGCCTTACGCTCAAGGTGGCTAAGACCGACGAGCGCCGGGTCCTGGCCGTCGTCGTGGCCAAGGGCAACGGCAGCAGCGACGGCGACGCCGCAGATGGCGACGCCGAAAAGGAAGGCGCCTGAGACAGGCGCGCGGGCAGCCCGCCTGCGCGACACACTCCTCGCGGCCGCCTGCCTGGCGTCAGGGGCGCTGGGCTCCCTTGCCTTCGACCCTGGCAGGTGGGGGACCTGGGTCGCGCCGATCGTAGCGCTTGCGGTCCTGCTCGCGGCGACCTACGACGCCTCTCCGCGGCGCGCTGCGCTGCTTTCGTTCCTGTACGCAGCCGGGCACTTCGGCCTGGGCCTGAGCTGGACGCACAACTCGCTGCACGTCTACGGCGGGGTGGCCCTGCCCGCGGCGATAACCCTGTCGACGATGCTCGGACTCGCGCTTGCGCTGTTCCACGCCGCGTCGGCGTGGGTCGGAAGGAAGGCCGCCGGCGACGCCGGGATGGGCTGGTCGCTTGCCTGCCTCGTCGCCGCATGGGTCCTCTTCGAGCACGCCCGCGGCTGGGCGTTCACCGGCTTCGACTGGCTCGCGCTCGGCTACTCGCAGGTGCACCGCAGCGCCATCGCGGGATACATCCCGACCTTGGGGACCTTCGGCGCGACCGCGATCTGC
>CAZDYI010000005.1:0-3467 GCA_964509765.1 uncultured Gammaproteobacteria bacterium | reverse complement strand
CGACATGAGCCAGCCGATAGGCGACACAGTGGGCAACTCGCTTGAGGTCGCTGAGGCGGTCGACATTTTGACAGGCAGGATCGAGGGCGACAGCCGCTTGGTGGGACTCACGCTCGAGCTCGCCTCGCAGATGCTGGTCGGATGCGGCCTTGCGGACGACTTGGAAGACGGCGTCGCGAAGGCGCGAGGAAAGATAGAGGACGGCTCGGCCGCTGACCGGATGGGAAGGATGGCGGAAGCCCTCGGCGGGGACCCGTCCTTCATGGACGATCCGCATTCGAGCCTTCCCCGTTCCGGGGCGGCATTGGAGGTCTTTCCTTCGGAGTCCGGTTTCGTGACGGGCTTCGACACCAGGGAGCTGGGCATGGCGGTGGTCAGCCTCGGCGGGAGCAGGCTGGGCCCCGGCGACCCGATCGACCACGGCGTCGGCCTGAGCCGGGTTGCGCACATAGGAGACGAGGTCGACCCGAAAGGCAAGCCAATTGCGGTTGTCCATGCAAGCGACAATGTCTCGGCCGAGGATGCTGCCGTAAGGTTACGCGCCGCGGTGAGGGTCGAGGAGAGGGAACCGACCAAGGCGGAACCCGTCGTCCTGGAGACTGTTTCGTGACCCCGATTGCCTGGGTTCTTGCTGTTGTGGCTGTTGCCGCGGCCGCGGCCGCGTCGTTCTTTTTCAGGAAGTGGCTGGGTTCCGTGACCGAGATTCGCGACGCCGAAGCCAGGCTGCACGAAGCCGAGACCGCGCTCGCGAAGAGCGAGTCGAGCGAGGAACTTGCGGGACGCTTCAAGCTCATATCGCAGGAGATCCTTGACTTGCAGGAGGAAAAGGCCGCAAAGCAGGTCGGAAGCGTGGTCAGCCCGCTGCGCGAGCAGGTCGAGAGCTTCCGCAAGGACGTCGACGAGTACCTCAAGGAGGCGCGGAGCACGAAGGACGTCCTCAGCGAGAAGTTCGGTCGGATGGACCAAAGCGTGGACAGGCTGTCCGACGACGCCCGCAAGCTGACGGAGGCGCTCCGCGGCAGCTCGAAGGTCCGGGGCGACTGGGGCGAGACTGTCCTGCGCAGGATGCTTGAGATCGCCGGCCTGCGCGAGGGCGAGTCGTTCGATCTCCAGCGGACGTTTTCCGACGGTGAGGGCAGGCTGCGCCCCGACGCGGTCCTCATGCTGCCGGAGGGCCGCGAGCTGGTCGTCGACTCCAAGGTTTCGCTTGTCGCGTACCAGGACTTCACCGAAGCCGGAGACGACGACCTGAGACAGGAGGCGCTGAAGTCACTGCGCAGGGCGGTCGGCGAGCGCGTTGACGAGGTTGCCAAGTACAACGCTATCGAGGGGCTGAACACCCCGGGGTTCTCGATCATGTTCGCCCCGATCGAGCCGGCCTGGCTGCTTGTCGCGAGCGAGTTCCCGGAGCTGATAACTGAGGCCCAGCGCAAGGGCGTGGTCGTCGTCGGCCCGACCAACCTGCTCGTGGCGCTCAAGGTCGTCGACGAGATCTGGCGCTCCGAGCGCAAGGGGCAGCACCTGCAGGAGATCTTCTCCCAGGCAAGCAAGATCATGGACGCCTGCCTGCGGATGAACGACAACATCGACACCGTGGAGAAGAGGGTCGACAGCGCGTCCAAGGCGGTTGACGACCTGCGCCGATCCGTTTCGGGTCGCCAGGGCGTGATCGCCCACGCGAAGAAGCTCGAGGGCTTCGGAGTCAAGGGCAAGAAGGAGTTGCCGGAGGCGCTGCCGGACTCGGACGACATCGAGGTAGTCTCGGACGGCGAGGAGGAGGGGGCGGACACGGCCACGGAAAAGGCGGTTGCGGGAAAATAAGGGGTTGGGCACCCCGTGAAGCGCTCACTGATCAACACCATCCTCGCCGACGCCGAGGACTTCGTCCGCGACTGCGGCATGTCGCTGCCGCCGTTCGCCTACATGGACCCCGACGCGCTCGTCGCGCACGTGGAGAACCGCGGCGAGGAGATAGTCCGCTCCGGGCTCGGATGGACGGTGACCGACTTCGGGCTCGGCGACTTCCGGACCAACGGCATAGTCGTGTTCACCGCGAGGATGGGCGACCACAGCAGGCTGTCGAGCGGGCGCGGCAAGCTCTACGCGGAGAAGTTCATCATCCAGCGCGAGAGCCAGCGGACCCCGGCGCACTGTCACAGGGTCAAGACCGAGGACGTGATCAACCGCAGCGACGCGACCTTCGTCCTGCGCCTGCACCACAGCACCGCGACCGGCGACCTCGACGAGGGCCGCAAGGTCGAGGTCAGCGTCGACGGCCAGGTGCGCGAGCTCTCGCCCGGCGAGAAAATCGCGCTCAAGAACGGCGAGGGTCTGACGATAGATCCGGGCGTCTACCACGAGTTCACCGCAAGCGGCGGCGACGCCCTCGCGGTGGAGGTCTCGCTTGCCAACGACGACGCCAACGACAACTTCTTCTACGACCCCGTCGGCGTCGCGCAGGAGATCGAGGAGGACGAGAACCCGCGCCGCCTGCTCGTGCAGGACTATCCGCGCGCGTTCCCGAAGATCGCGGCCTAGGGGATGTTTCGCCTGCGCGCACGCGCGGCCCAAGCAGCCTTCCTGCTGACGCTCGCGGCGCAGGCGCCGCTGTCGCGCGCGGAGGAGGGCGAGACCGGGGAGCGGGAGGCCCGCGGCCTGATCGAAGGGTTCGTAACGGGCGCGAAGCCGCTTGCGGACCTGCTCGTCGAGAGGATCGGGCTGGTTGTCGGAGAGGTCAGCGACATGGCCGCGGGCAAGGAAAGGCATGCGGAAAGCGCGTCGTGCGAGGACCGGGAGAGGGACTGGGCGTCGGGCGTGCTGAGGAGGGTCCTTACAGGCGGCCTGGAAGATGCGGACCAGGGGGCGGGCGCCGTCCCCTGCGGCGCGGATGCGGAAAGGACGGAGGCGGAAGGCGGGGAATTGGCGTCGGCCGACAGGCCCGCGAGGGCCGGGACGGGTGCGGACAGGAAGCGGAGGGGCTACGAGCTCAAGGGCGTCGACACCGGCCTGATCGCCGCCAGATACCACTACGACGTCGGAACCGAGCACGTGCTCAACAAGGACTTCCGGAGCGCCGAGGAGTCGTTCGACAAGTCGATCGACGCCACGCCGACCGCGGCCGCCTACCGCATGCGCGCGGCGATGCTCCTCAACCGCGGCCAGGTCGCGGGCGCGCTCGACGACCTCGACAGGTGCGTCGAGCTCGAGCCCGGCGAGGTCACCCACTACATCACGCGCGCGGTCACCCGCCAGCTGCGCGGAATGCACGAGGACGCGATCGCGGACTACTCCGTCGCCCTGAACCTGCAGCCGGACTCGCCGCGCACCTGGGGCAACCGCGGGCTCGCCTGGATGCGCATCGGCAGGAACGAGCGCGCGCTCGAGGACCTCGACCGCGCGGTCGAGCTTTGGCCCGGGTACGCAGAGGGCTTCTACAACCGCGGCGTCGTCCGCCACAAGCTAGAGGA
>CAZDYI010000004.1:0-44440 GCA_964509765.1 uncultured Gammaproteobacteria bacterium | reverse complement strand
GCCGCTCGAGAAGGACCCGACCCTCGAGGCCGAGATGCTCCGCAGGCTCATGCTCCTGTTCCGCTACGAGGACGAGGTCATCGCGCGGATCGAGGACTTCGAGGAGAGCGCCCTGCCGAGCGACCTCTACGTGATCGACTCCGGCACGCTCGTCATCCTGCGCGGACGCGAGGAGGCCTGGCTCCTGCTGCTGCAGGCGCTCGACCGGAGCGGCTACAACCTGGTCGCGGCCGACGAGGGCGCGGGCACGGTCACGATCCGCACCGCCGCCCCCGCGACCGGAGAGGAGGAGGAAGGCATCCTGCAGCAGTGGTTCGGCGGCGCCGAGGGCGCCGAGCCCTTCGAGGCCGTGATCGAGATCGCCGCCGCCGGCAGCGAGAGGACCGAGGTCCTCCTGCCGGAGGGCGAGCTCGGCGAGACGATCAGGAACGTCCTCTCGGCCAACATCTAGGGCGGCCGCGGGAGACGAGCCGTGCGCTTCGCCATCCTAGCAAGCGGATCGAAGGGCAACGCGGCCCTCGTCGAGCACCGCAACACCCTGGTGCTGATCGACTGCGGGATCAGCTACAGGAGGCTGTGCGACAGAATGGGAGACCTGGGGGCGCAGGCGTCCGACGTTTCCTGCATGTTCCTCACCCACGAGCACAGCGACCACACCCGCGGGCTGGAGATGCTCTCAAGGCGCACCGGAATCAAGCTTTACATGACGCGCGGGACCGCGCACAGACTCAAGCTCGGCAACCGCGACTACCGCCCGCTCAGGGCGGGCGAGCCCGTCGGCGTCGGCGACGGGCTGGTCGTCGAGCCCTACACGATCCCCCACGACGCGCGCGAGGCGGTCCACTTCCGCGTCAGCGCGGACGGGGCCTCGGTCGGCTTCGCGACCGACATCGGCAGCCCGAACGACCACGTCGCAGAGTCGCTTTCAGGCTGCAACGCCCTGGTGCTCGAGTGCAACTACGACCCGGACATGCTCGAGGGCAACCTGGACTACCCGCCTTCGCTCAAGAACCGCATCAGGGGCGGCCGCGGCCACATGTCGAACGGCCAGGCGTCGGACCTGCTCGGCAGGGTCGCGCACCCGCAGCTGCGCACGGTCGTCGCCGCCCACCAGAGCGACAACAACAACCGCCCCGAGCTCGCGCTCAAGGCGCTCGAGTCCGGCCTCAACGGCAGCAGGCACGCGCCGTCGCTGGTCTCCTGCCCGCAGGGCGAGGCCACGGGCTGGCTGGAGGTCGTCCCCTCCCCTTCCTGAGGCGCCCCGCCGCGCGCGGGGCCGGGCGGGCCTTGCCGCCTAGTCGGAGTCGGCCTCGGCCTGCTGCGCCGAGACTCCCGCGAGCTGGGCGAACTTCTTCTTGTTGACCGCCTTGGAGTAGCACTCCTTCGGGTCGACCAGCCGGTTCTCGCACAGCAGCAGCATGGCGTCGTCCATGGTCTGCATCCCCTCCTTCTTGCCGGTCTGCAGCGCGGAGTAGATCTGCGCGACCTTGTTCTCGCGGATGAGGTTCCTGATCGCCGGGGTCGAGATCAGGATCTCGTGGCAGGCGATCCTGCCGCCCTCGGCGCGCTTCATGAGCTGCTGCGAGATCACGCAGCGCAGGCTCTCGGAGAGCATCGCGCGGACCATGTCCTTCTCGGCCGCCGGGAAGACGTCGATGACCCGGTCCATGGTCTTTGCCGCGGACGAGGTGTGCAGCGTCCCGAAGACCAGGTGGCCGGTCTCGGCCGCGGTCAGGGCGAGCCGGATGGTCTCGAGGTCGCGCATCTCGCCGACGAGGATGACGTCGGGGTCCTCCCGCAGGGCGGCCTTGAGGGCGTTGGAGAAGCTCTTGGTGTGGGCGCCGACCTCGCGCTGGTTGATCAGCGAGTTCTTCGGCTGGTGCACGAACTCGATCGGGTCCTCGATGGTGAGGATGTGCTCCTTGGCGTTCTCGTTGATCTCGTTGATCATCGCCGCGAGGGTCGTGGACTTGCCCGAGCCGGTAGGCCCGGTCACCAGCACGACGCCGGCCTTGATGTTGTGGACCAGGTTGCGGAAGATCTCCGGGCACTGGAGCTGGTCGAGGGTGAGCACCTCCGACGGGATCACCCTGAAGACGATGCCGATCCCGCGGTTCTGCATGAACATGTTCACGCGGAAGCGGGCGATGCCCTCCAGGCTGTAGGAGAAGTCCGCCTCGTGGGTCGAGAGGTAGTTGTTCCAGTCCTCGTCCTCGGGCAGCAGCGCGCGGCCGATCCCCTCGGACTTCTCCGGGGTGATCACCCCGACGTCCTCGGACTCGATCGTCACGATGTCGCCGTGGATCCTGACCCTGGGCTCGAGGCCCGTCGATATGTGCAGGTCCGAGGCGTTGTTGTCTACGATAAACCTGAGCAGGTTGTCAAGCAGGTCCTTCCCTTCCATCAGTTCTAGTCTCCGGCGTGCCTCAAACCTATAATTTCCTAGGGTGGGCGGGGTTCGCAACGGGATTATATGCGAAAGGAAAAGGGAGATAGAGCGCAGAATCGGCGAGGCCTGCTCCGCGGCCTCCCCGCCGCGCGCAGCCGGAAGAGTCACGGTGGTGGCGGTCACCAAGCGCATCGGCGTTGACGCCATGCGCGAGGCATTCGGTTGCGGAATCAGGAACTTCGGCGAGAACTACGTCCGGGAGGCCGAGGACAAGCGCTCCCGGCTCGAAGGCGCCGGCGAGTGCGCCTGGCACCTCGTCGGCCCGCTCCAGTCGAACAAGTGCGCCGCCGCGGCGCGGACCTTCGACTGGATCCACTCGCTTGACCGCGCGAAGGTCGCGCGGCGGCTCGGCAGGGAGAGGGTCGAGGCGGGGCTCGGCCCGATCCGGGCGCTCGTGCAGGTCAACCTCGGCGGGGAGGAGACCAAGTCCGGCATCCCGCCCGCGGACGTGCCGTCGTTCATCGACGAGGTCGGCTCCGTGGAGGGCGTCGAGGTCCGCGGCCTGATGTGCATACCCGAGCCGGGGCTGGACCCGGCGGGCAGGCGCGACAGGTTCGGGCAGCTTGCGTCGCTGCTTCAGGAAGCGCGGAAGGACCGCCCCGGGATCGACTGCCTGTCGATGGGGATGTCCGCCGACTTCGAGGAGGCGGTCATCGAGGGCGCGACCCATGTGCGGATCGGCACGGCGCTGATGGGGGAGAGGCCTTGAGCGAAAAATCCCTCGCCTTCGTCGGCGGGGGCGTGATGGCGTCCGCGATCCTAGCCTCGCTCGACTCAAAGTCCGGGGCCAGCGTTGCCGACCCAAGCGCGGACGCAAGGAAGCGGCACGAGTCCGCAGGCCTCGCGGCCTGCGCCTCCCCCGCCGACCTGCCCGAGGCGGACGCATACTTCCTGTGCGTCAAGCCCCAGGACATGGCCGACGCCTGCGCGTCCCTCGCCTCAGGCAGGGACCTCGCCGGGGTCCCGGTGATAAGCATCGCAGCCGGGGTGTCCGTAGCGACCCTCGTCGGGCTGCTCGGCGGCGCGCAGGTCGTCCGGACCATGCCAAACACCCCGCTGGTCGCCGGCAAGGGCTTCACCTTCGCATGCGGGCCGGACGGCAGCGGGTCGGCCGCGGCGCAGCTCGCGCGCGAGACGTTCTCGGCGATGGGCGGCTTCCGCTGGCTCGAGAACGAGAACCTGATGCACGCCGCAACAGCGCTTTCCGGCTCGGGGCCCGCATACGCCTACCTGGTGATCGAGGCCATGGCCGCCAAGGGCGCGGAAATGGGCCTGGACCCCGCCCTGGCGCTGGAGGCCACCCTTGCGACGGTTGCGGGCGCATGCGCGATGGTTGAGGGCGCGGGCGAGACCCCCGGCGAGCTGCGCAGGAAGGTTACGTCCAAGGGCGGAACAACCGAGGCTGCGCTCGGCCTCCTGTCCGACCGGGGTTTCGCCGACGCCCTGACAGAGGCGATAGAGGCGGCGAGAAGGCGCTCCGAGGAGCTGTCCGGCTCCTAGCCCTCCGCGAACGCCGCGGCGTCCGGGATGCCGCGGTCCTTGAGCCACAGCACAGCGATCTGCGTGCGGGCCTCGGTGAGCTGCCCGCCGAGGACCATCCTGTGCGCCTCCGCAAGCGGCAGCGGGACGACGCTCACGCTCTCGCCGCTGTCCGGGCTCGGCTCGGCCGCTTTCCTCGCGTTGCTAGCGAGGTACACCTTCAGGACCTCGTCGGTGAAGCCCGGGCTCGACAGCGAGTCGAACATCCAGCTCCAGTCGTCGGACTCGTGGCCGGTCTCCTCCATGAGCTCGCGCTTGGCGCACTCGAGCGGGTCCTCGCCGCGCTTGTCAAGCTTGCCCGCGGGCACCTCCATCGTGTGCATGCCAGGCGCGTAGCGGTACTGGTGGACGAGCACGATCTTCCCGTCAGCGGTGATTGCGGCCACCGCAACCGCCCCGACGTGGCGGACTACGCAGCGCTCGGCCTCGACCCCGTCGTGGGTCCTGACCCGGTCGCGCTCCAGGCGGATGAAGCCGAGGTCGTTTACGACCTCCCCTTCCAGGCGCCGCTCGGTGAAGTCGGGCAGGTCGCCTGTCTGCGGGCCCGTGGCCGGTCGCTCCGTCAGGATCCCGTTATCGCCTTCAGGCAGGCGTCGAGAAGCCAGCCCGGAATGATGCCGACGGCCAGGACCAGCAGGCCGTTGATTCCGGCGATCGCAAGGGATGCCTTTCCGAGCTTGAATTCCTGCGCGCCCTCATCGGGCTCGTCGAAGTACATCAGCTTGATCACCCGCAGGTAGTAGAAGGCGCCGATAACTGAGAACACGCCCGCGACGACCGCAAGCCAGGTCCAGCCGGCGTTGACCGCCGCGGACCAGACGACGAACTTTGCGTAGAAGCCGACCAGCGGCGGGACGCCCGCCATCGAAAGCATCAGCACCATCATCAGCGCCGCGACTGCCCCGTTGCGCCGCGCCATGCCCTTCATGTCGTCGAGGGTCTCGGTCTCGCTCCCGCCGCGCGAAAGCAGCACAAGCATCCCGAAGCCGCCCACCGACATCAGCGCGTACGCAAGGGCGTAGAACAGCGCCGCGGCCTGGCCCTCGGGGGTCGCGGCGACAAGGCCGATGAGCAAAAAGCCCATGTGCGAGATGGCCGAGTACGCAAGCATGCGCTTGAGGCTCGTCTGCGCGATCGCCGCGACGTTGCCGACCGCAAGCGAGGCGACCGCAAGCAGGGCAAGCATCGCGCTCCAGTCGGACGAGAGCGGGCCGAGCGCCTCGGCGACCATCCGGACCGCGATCGCGAACGCCGCAACCTTCGGAGCCGCGCCGATGAACAGGGTCACCGCGGTCGGGGCGCCGTCGTAAACGTCCGGCAGCCACATGTGGAACGGAGCCGCGCCGAGCTTGAACGCCACCCCGGCGACGACGAAAACCGTCCCGACCGCAAGAACTGCGTCGACGTCGGAAACCGTGCCAGAGGCGATCGATGAGGCGACGCCGCCGATGGAAAGCGTGCCCGTCGCGGCGTAGACCATCGACATGCCGTACAGCAGCAGGCCCGAGGCCAGCGCGCCGAGGACGAAGTACTTCATCGCCGACTCGATCGCCTTGCCGCTGTCCCGGCGCAGGGCGATCATCGCGTAGAGCGAGAGCGACATCAGCTCGAGGCCGAGGTACAGGGTCAGGAAGTGGCTCGAAGCGACGATCAGCATCATCCCGCAGGTAGCGAACAGCGCGAGCGACAGGAACTCGCCGTTGAGTATCTTGCGCTCGGCGAGGTACTCGCCCGAGTACGCAAGCGCTCCCGCAGACGAGAGCAGGACGCCGAGCTGGAGGATCGCCGTCAGCGCGGACGCGCTGTAGAGGCCGCCGTAGGTGACCGAGGCCTCGTCCGGCCACGTCTGGAACACGACCAGCGCCGCCAGGACCAGCAGCGCGACCGTCGAGTGCCACAGCAGCCGCGCCGGGACGGCGCGGAAGGTCGCCGCGACCAGCACCGCGCAGCCGCCGAGGAACAGCAGGATCTCGGCCGCGGCCGAGCCCAGCGCCAGCTCCGCCGCGCTCACCTCGCCATCTCGACGTGCTCGACGAGGTCGCGGACGCTTACCTGGACCAGGTCGGTTATCGGAAGCGGCCAGACGCCGAACAGGATCACGAGGAAGGCGAACGCCCCGAGGATCGCGAACTCGCGGCGGCTCACGTCCTTGAGCGCGCCGACCTTCTCGTTGGCAACGGCGCCGTAGATCGCCCGCTTGTACATCCACAGCGAGTACGCCGCGCCAGTGACCAGGGTCGTCGCCGCGAGTATCCCCCACCATATGTTCGCGCGGATCGCCGACAGGATCACCATGAACTCGCCGACGAAGCCGCTCGTTCCCGGCAGGCCGGCGTTGGCCATCGCGAACAGCATCAGCATCGCAGCGTACTTCGGCATGGTGTTGACCACGCCGCCGTAGTCGGAGATCTTCCGGGTGTGCAGGCGGTCGTAGAGCACGCCGATGCAGAAGAACATTGCCCCGGAGATGAAGCCGTGCGAGATCATCTGGTAGATCGCGCCGGTCATGCCGAGGTCGTCGAACACGAAGGTCCCGAGCGTCACGAAGCCCATGTGCGCGACCGACGAGTACGCGACGAGCTTCTTCATGTCGTCCTGTACGAGCGCGACGAGCCCGATGTAGATGATCGCCACAAGCGAGAGCGCGATGATGACCCAGGCGAACTCGATGCTCGCCTCGGGGACGATCGGCAGCGACAGGCGCAGGAAGCCGTAGCCGCCGAGCTTGAGCATGACCGCGGCAAGGACTATCGATCCGCCGGTCGGCGCCTCGACGTGGGCGTCCGGCAGCCAGGTGTGAACCGGGACCATCGGCACCTTGACCGCGAACGCGGCAAGGAAGGCGAAGAATATCCACGGCTGGGCCGCGGCCGCGATCTCGGCCTCGCGCATCTTCCTGAAGTCGAAGTCGCCGACTGTCTGGTACAGGTACAGGAACGCGACGAGCATCAGGATAGAACCGAAGAACGTGTAGAGGAAGAACTTGATCGCGGCGTAGACGCGCCGGTCGCCGCCCCAGATGCCGATCACCAGGAAAAGCGGAACCAGGGTCGCCTCCCAGAAAACGTAGAACAGGACCGCGTCCATCGCCGAGAAAACGCCGTTGACGAAGCCGCACATCAGCAGGAACGCCGCCATGTAAATCGGAACGCTTCGGGTGACAGAGCGCCAGCCGGCGGCGACGGTGAGCAGGGTGACGACCGCGTTGAGGACGATCAGCGCGACCGAGATCCCGTCGACGCCGAGCGCGTAGTCGATGTCGTACCTGTCGATCCACGGGACGCTCTCGACGAACTGCATGCCGGACGCGGACTTGTCGAAGCCGTAAAGCAGCAGGAGGCTCAGCAGGACGGTCAGCGCCGCCGCCGCCAAGGCGGCCCAGCGGACGACGTCGTCGGACAGCTTCGCGCGGCCCAGGGCCAGCAGGCCGAGGCCCGCGGCGATCGGCAGCCAGATCAGCGACGACAGCACGGCCCGCTCCCCCCTACTCCGTCCTGAGCAGCCACAGCAGCAACACCGAAAGGCTCAAGACCATCGCGAATGCGTAATGGTAAATCCGGCCGCTCTGCAGGGTGCGCAGCGACAGCGCCCAGCGGCGCACGAGCCCTGCAGACCCGTCGATCGCCCCGTCGATCACCGCGCCGTCGACGCCCCTCCAGAACGCGGCGCCCAACTTCCTCGCGCCCGCGGCAAGCACCCTCTCGTTGAAGATGTCCATGCCGTACTTGATCTCGAGCAGCCTGTAGACCGGCCCCGACAGGCGAACCGCCGCGCCCGGCATCGACGGCGCGGCGAGGTACATGTACAGCGCGACGGCAACCCCGGCCGCGGCGATGTACATCACCGGCGCGAACGGCGCGTGGGCGAGCAGCGAGCCCGGAGTCAGCAGCGACTCCGCGAGCTCAGGGTTGTAGGATGCCGCCTCGACCGCCTCGCCGGCGCCGACGAACCACGAGCTCGACAGGATCGGCCCCATCAGCAGGTAGCCCGAGGCGATCGACGGGATCGCGAGCAGGACCAGCGGCAGGCTGATCGTCCAGTCGCAGTCGCGGACCTCGCCGTGGCCGTGCGGGTCGCCGCCCCTGCCGAAGAAAACCATCGCAAGGAGACGGAAGGAGTAGAACGAGGTGATGAACGCCGAGGCGACGAGCGCCGGGTAGACGACCGAGGCCGCGGCGAAGTCGCTCGCTCCGACCGCGGCGATGATCAGGTCCTTGGAGAAGTAGCCGGCGAGCGGCGGCAGCCCGCACAGCGCGAGCGAGCCGATTACCATCGTCCAGAAGGTGATCGGCATCCTGCTTCGCAGCCCGCCCATCTTTCGCATGTCCTGCTCGTGGTGCAGGGCGACGATCACCGCCCCGGCGCCGAGGAACAGAAGGGCCTTGAAGAATGCGTGCGTGGTCAGGTGGAAGATCGCGATCGAGTACGCCGAGGCGCCTAGCGCCGCGGTCATGTAGCCGAGCTGCGACAGGGTCGAGTACGCGACCACCCGCTTGATGTCGTTCTGGATAAGGCCGAGCAGCGCCATGAAGAACGCGGTGATCCCGCCTATGACCATCACGGTCGCGAGCGCCGTCTCGGACAGCTCGAACAGCGGCGCCATCCGCGCGACCATGAAGATGCCCGCGGTCACCATAGTCGCGGCGTGGATCAGCGCCGAGATCGGAGTCGGGCCCTCCATCGAGTCCGGCAGCCAGACGTGCAGCGGGAACTGCGCGGACTTGCCCATCGCGCCGATGAACAGTCCGAGGCACAAAACGGTCGCTACCTCCCAGGGCCTGCCGGGGATGATCTCGAGCGCCTCGCCGGCGAGCGCCTCCCGCGCGGCGAACGCCTCGGCGTAGTCGAGCGAGCCGAGGTAGGCGAGCGCCAGGCCGATGCCGATTATGAAGCCGAAGTCGCCGACGCGGTTGACCAGGAACGCCTTGAGGTTTGCGTGGATCGCCGACGGCCTCTGGAACCAGAAGCCGATCAGAAGGTACGAGACCAGGCCGACGGCCTCCCAGCCGAAGAACAGCTGCAGGAAGTTGTTGCCCATCACGAGCATCAGCATCGAGAAGGTAAACAGCGCGATGTAGGAGAAGAAGCGCTGGTAGCCGGGGTCGCCGCGCATGTAGCCCATCGTGTAGACGTGGACCATCAGCGAGACGAACGTGACGACCAGGATCATCACCGAGGTCAGGCCGTCGACGAGGAAGCCCACCTTGAGGACCGTGTCGCCGACCTCCGCCCACACGTACCAGTCGAAGTTGACCACCTCGCCCGTGCGGAAGTGCTCCCAGGCGACGACGCACGACAGCGCGAACGACAGGGCGACGCCGCCGATCGCGACGGCCGCGGACGGGATCGTCCCCATCCTCCTGCCGGCGAGGCCGCAGGCGACGGCCGCCAAGAGCGGCAGCAGCGGGATCCACGGGACGACTGCCTTGATCATCCCGAGAGCTCCTTCCAGTCGTCGACGTTGATCGACTTGCGCTTGCGGAAGGCGACGACCAGGATCGCCAGCCCGATCGCCGACTCGGCCGCGGCGACGGTCATCACGAACAGCACGAAGACGTAGCCGGCGACGTCGTCGAGGTAGCTCGACAGCGCGATGAAGTTGAGGTTGACTGCGAGCAGAACCAGCTCGATCGACATCAGGACGATGAGGATGTTCTTGCGGTTGAGGATCACCCCCATGATCCCGATCAGGAACAGCAGCGTGCCGAGCGTGAGGAAATGGGCAAGGCCCGGGGCGAGGGTCACTTCGAGGAGCCCTCCGGCTCAGGCCTGTCCCCCTGCCCGTCTCCGCCGCCTTCCTCGGCCTCCGGCTCGGGCTTGGGCTCGTCGAGGACGACCTGCTCCAACGAGACCCGGTCGCCGGCCTTGACGACGACCTGCGCAGCGGGGTCGAGCTGCTTGTTCTCGGGGCGCCTGCGCAGGGTGAGCGCGATGGCCGCGACTATCGCGACGAGCAGCACCGCGGCCGCGGCCTCGAATGCAAGCAGGTAGTCGGTGTAGATCACCTCGCCGAGCTCGCGGGCGTGGCTGTAGTCCTTGTCCGCGGTAGCCGACTTGGGCTCAGGGTACGCCTCGGGCCCGAACACGCCGGAGTTCAGCACCAGGAACACCTGGACGCCCAGCAACAGGGCTACGGCCAGCCCTATCGGGAAGAAGCGCCAGAACCCCTCCTTGGCCCGGTCGATGTTGATGTCGAGCATCATCACGACGAACAGGAACAGCACCATCACCGCGCCGACGTAGACCAGGACCAGCACCCAGGCGAGGAACTCGGCCCCGAGCAGGAGCCACAGCACCGCGGCGGATATGAACGAAACCACCAGCAGCAGCGCGCAGTGGACGGGGTTGCGCAGGGTGATCACCCCGGCGCCCGACAGCAACAATGTGGCTGCGGCGCAATAAAAAATGAAGCCCTCAAAGGGGGACATGCCGCTTCTTTCAGACTAGAGGGCGCAAAGGCGGGTCATTTTATCAACCGCGCCGCCCTGCCCGCCGCCCTCCCAGCTCAGCAGGCCGCGCCGCGCCACGAGCCGGCACGGGCCGAAGTCCGCGGAGAAGCCGCCGCCCCCGCAGATCTGCCGGGCGCATTCCGACAGCCTGCCCGCTGTGACCGAGCGCAGCCCCCTTTGCGACAGCGACCAGGCGAGCCAGTTCCGGACCCGATCCTCGCCCAGCCCGGCAAGCGCGTCACGGTTGACCTCGCCCCCTGCGCGGCAGGCGCCGTCGTCGATACTCGCCAGGCAGTCGAGAAGGTCCGCGGCCTCGCCGGCGTTTCCCGCCGCGCGCGCGAGGGCCTCGGCCGCCCCGGGAAACCTCCGGCCGGCCTCGGGAAGCACCTCGTGGCGCAGCCAGTTGCGGTTGTGCGAAAGGTCCAGGTTCGCGGGGTCCTCAATCCACTCGATCCCGAGGCGCCTTGCCTCGGACTCGATCTCGGGCCTCGCGAACCCGAGCAGCGGCCGGAGCAGCGCCGTTTCCGTTCCCGGCAGCACGGACCGCGGCCGCATCGCCGCGAGCCCGCGTGGCCCGCTCCCCCTCAGCGCGCGCAGCAGCAGGGTCTCCGCCTGGTCGCCGGCGTGGTGGGCCATCATCACCGCGTCCGCGCCGGACTCGGCAAGGCACGCGAGCCTGGCCTCCCGGGCGCGCTCCTCGAGCCCGGGGCCGCTTCCGACCTCGACCCTCCTCACCTCGACCGGCACGTTGAGCTCCGCGCACATCCTCCGGCAGAGCTCCTCCCAGCCGTCCGCGCGCTCGGACAGGCCGTGGTTGACGTGCAGGGCGGCGACGGCGACCCCCTGCGGCGCGCAGCCGGCGGCGACATGCAGGAGCAGGGACGAGTCGACCCCGCCGGAGAGGCCGACCGTCGCTGTCCCGCCGGACGGCAGGGCATCCTCAAGCAGGCCGCGGACCGCATCCGCGATCCGCTCAGCCACCGCTTCGTTCTGTGAAGAACCCGTATTCCCTCATGCGCTTCGCGCGCCTGTCGATCCAGTCCCTGGCAGAGCGCTGGTCCCTCTTCGCGAGCGAATCGGCCAGCGCGTCCGCCAGCAGCTCCGCGGCCCTGTCGCGGTCGCGGTGCGCGCCGCCGACCGGCTCGGGGACGACCTTGTCGACCAGCCCGAGCCTCGACAGGTCCGAAGCCCTGATCCCCATCGCGTTCGCCGCGACGCTCGCCTCGCCGTTTCCGTCCTTCCAGAGTATCGACGCGCAGCCCTCCGGGGTGATGACCGAGTAGACGGCGTGCTCGAGCATAAGCAGGTCGTCGCAGACCGCAAGGGCGATCGCCCCCCCTGATCCACCCTCGCCGATCACCGCGGACACGACGTAGGTCTCGAGGGTCGAAAGCGCCAGCAGGTTCGCCCCGATCGCCTGGGAGATCCCCCGCTCCTCTGCGCCGATCCCGCAGAACGCGCCCGGTGTGTCGACGAGGGTCACCAGCGGCAGGTTGAACCGCTCGGCCATCCTCATGAGGCGCAGCGCCTTGCGGTAGCCCTCCGGGTGGGGCATGCCCCAGTTCCGCTCGATCCGCTCCTCCGTGGTGCGGCCCTTCTCGTGGCCGATGACCATAACGGGCACGCCGCGCAGACGCGCAAGCCCGCCGACGACGGCGCCGTCGTCGGCGTACATCCTGTCGCCGTGCAGCTCGCTGAAGTCGTCGAAGATCCTCTCGATGTAGTCAACGGTGTGAGGCCTGTCCTGGTGGCGCGCAACGAGGCAGGTCTGCCAGCCGTCCAGGTTGCCGTAGATCTTCCTGAGGCGCTTGTCGATCTCCTTCTGCAGCTCCTTGATCTCCTGGACGACGTTGCCGGTGGGCGCCTCGTCGTCCGCGCGCAGGGCCTCGACCCGCTTCTCGAACGGCTCGACCTCCCTTTCGAACTCGTGGTAATTCACTGCAAACGCGGCAAGATTCTATTTCCCGCCTACGCCGAGCCACTTGAGGAACTCCTCCGCTTCCATCGTCCTCACGCCCAGCGCCTGCGCCTTGTCGACCTTGGTCTTGCCGGGCTTCTCGCCTACCACGAGAAGGTCCACGGCCCCGGTCACGGAGTCCTTCGGCACCCCGCCGTGGCTTTTCACCAGCTCCTTTGCGGCGGTGCGGTCGAAACCCGGCAGGGACCCGGTGACAAGGACGCCCATGCCCGCAAGCCTGCCGGCGTCCTTCCTGTCCGCGCCCCAGGTCACGCCAAGCAGCTCCTCGAGCTCGCGCACCAGGTCCTTGAACCCGGGCGATTCGGACAGCCCCTGAAGAAGCTCCAGCGCAGGCGCGGCCTTCTTCTCGCTGGAGTACGCCTTTGCAACGACCTTGACGTCCAGCAAGCCGTCGAGCGAAGCGGCCTCGATCCTGCCTGCGCGCAGCGCCTCGATCAGCGAGCCCGGAACCTTCGGCCACAACTCTTTTCCTGCAGAGTCCGAGAGGTAGTTGACGTGCATCAGCAGCTCGAATGCGCCCGCCGCGATCCCCCGCGGCCCGGGCTCGTCCCAGGTAACGCCGCGCTCCCTCATCAGCCCGAGCTCCTCGCCCTCCTCGCCCCGCAGGCAGCCGCGCAGCTCACATGCGGTCGCGTAGTTGACAGGGCCCACGAAGCACAGCGTCTCCGGCATGGCCTTTTCCAGCGCGGCAAGGCTGCCGGCCGCCTCGGCAAGGGCCCTTGCTCCCGTCGTCCCGAGGCCTGGGATTCCCAGCGCGACCAGCGCGCGCGCCAGCGTGGTGCGCGAGGCCTTCCCGATCGCCTTCACAAGGTTGTCTGCCGACTTCTCCTCGAGGCGCTCGAGCTCCTTCATCTCCTCCCGCTTGAGGACGAAGATGTCCGCAGGCCTCTTGACCAGGCCCTCCTCCATGAGCTTGCGCAGCCGCTCGTCGCCGAAGCCCTCGATGTCGAGCGCGTGCCGGGAGACGAAGTGCCGCAGCCGCTCGAGCTTGCGGCCGGGGCATTGCTCGTTTTCGCAAAACAGGTTGATGTCGGTCCTCTGCAGCTTTCCGCCGCACTCCGGGCACGCCTTCGGCAGCGGGAAGGGGGCGCTGCCCTTTCCCCTCGCTTCCTTGTTGACCCCGACGACCTTCGGAATCACGTCGCCGGCGCGGACCACGACCACCTCGTCATCAATCCGCACGTCCATGTCCTTGAGCATCTGGCAGTTGTGCAGGGTCACCGAAGTCACGGTGACCCCGCCGACCCTGACGCCTTTGAGCCTGGCCACAGGCGTCAGCACGCCTGCGCGCGAGACCTGGAAGTCGATGCCGTCAACCCTCGTCTTCGCCCGCTCCGACGCGAACTTGTAGGCGAGCATCGACCGCGGCGACTTCGCGTTGTTGCCCATCGCAAGCGCGGTCGGGACGTGGTCGAGCCGCAGCACGATCCCGTCTATGTCGTAGCCGTATCCGTCGCTGTCGCGGAAGACCGACTCGCGGTAGCGCACGAAGCCCTCCTCGTCTTCGATCAGCTCGAACGGCTCCGAGACGGAAAATCCCATCTCGCGCATGGCCTCGAAAGTTCCGAGCGCGGACTCGGACAGCTCCTTGCCCTCGTGCGCGATGGCCCAGTACGCGCGGAACCCGAGCCCGCGCCTCGCGGTAAGCCTGACGTCCTTCTGGCGCACGGTCCCCGCAGCGCAGTTGCGCGGGTTGACGAACTCCTTCTCACCGAGCTCGCGCTGCCACCTGTTTACCCGCTCGAATGCCTCGCGCGACATGAACACCTCGCCGCGCACCTCAACCTCGGCCGGCGCCCCGGAGGGCAGCTCGCGCAGCACGCCGCTCACCACCTTGAGGCTCGCGGTGATGTCCTCGCCGGTCTCGCCGTCGCCGCGGGTCGCGCCGCGCTCCAGCCTTCCGTCCCGGTAGAGAAGCGATACCGCAAGGCCGTCGATCTTGGGCGTCGCAAGGAAGCTCGCGTCCGGCGCCTCCTTGCGGCACCGCTCGAAGAAGCGCAGGACCTCCGGCTCCTCGGTTGCCTTCTCGAGGGAGAGCATCGGAGCGCGGTGCGCGACCGGCTCGAAGCTCGGCGACGGCACCCCGCCGACGAGCTGGGTCGGAGAGCCCGGGTCGAACCACTCCGGATGCCTCTTCTCCAGGCCGACCAGCTCGTCGTAGAGCCGGTCGTACTCGGCGTCGCTGACCGACGGGTCGTCCCGGTTGTAGTACCGGTCGTTGTGCCTTGCGACTGTCTCCCGGAGCTCGATCAGGCGCTCGCGCTCGCCCTCGCGGGCCATTCAGCTGAACAGCGCGCGGGCGGTCTTGCTCCCCGGCGGCACGCGGCTCTCGCGCATGTAGTCGGCGATGTGCTCGAGGTGCTCCCTGGTCTCGGCGACCTGGCCCTCCTCGATGGGGTTGTTGTCCTCGTCGACCAGGCTGAAGCCGAGGACCCTCGAAAGCATCCCGGCGAAGCCGAACATCTCGTCGAAGGCCTTGAGCGGGTTGGAAACGTGGGGGAAGTCCAGCGTCGCGACGAGGCCCGCGACCATCCTGTCCGGCGAGTGCCGCGACAGGTCGTTGTTGCCGCCGTCCTTGAGGACGAACCAGGTCTCCCCGTTGACGACGCGCCTAAGCTCGCTGTCGATCAGCTCCATGTTCCCCGAGCTGAGCGCGAGGTCGATGATGTCGCCGCCGCGGCGCGGCTTGCCGCCCGACGACGAGACCGCCTTGAGGTGCGCCGTGACCCGGTGGTCGACGTGCTCGCAGAACGTGTCGACGGCGCTGCGGCGGTCGTCGAGGTCGTTGTGCGGCGGGAACTCGGCCTGGCCGCCCACCTTGCGCATCGTGTTCTGGATCACCTTGACTATCCCGGAGATGTCCTCGGGCGACAGGTGGGTCGTGCGGTTGCACATCGGCACCGCCCAGACGAGCTCCGAGTAGCGCTTCTCAGGCCGCGGCGACTCCCACCTGCCCTTGTCGCGGTCGTAGCAGAGCATGGTCTGGTACATGCGGAGCCTGGTCTTCGAGACCAGGTCGCTGGACAGCTGGTGGACGTCGGGCACGTCGATGCCGTCCTTGACGGTCATGCGCACCATGTAGTAAAGCGGCTCGGGCAGCTCGTCGTCGACGTGCGGAAAGCCGTCCTCCTCGGGGGGATGCGCAACCGCTGCCCCGGGGACCGCGGGTGCGTCGCCCTCCGGCAGGCCGAGGCTGTCGAGTCCCTCCGCCGGGCCGGCCGCGCCGTTTGCGGCTTCCACCGCAGCGGGCGATGCCGCGGCCCCGGGGACCGCGCCTTCCTCCCCGGTCCCTTCCGAAGCGGACTCGCCGTCCTCCGGACCGGGCCGCTCGCCCTCATCGCCGGCTTCTGCCGGCCCGTCTTCCCGCGCATCGAAGTCGGCATGCGCCGCCTGGCCGAGTGCGGGCTCGCCTCCGGAATGCCCGTCAGGAGCGTCGGCCTCGGCAGCTGCGCCGCCGAGAGTCGGCTCGGTTCGGGATCTCTGCGACGCGGAGGCCTTCTGCCTCGCAGCCGGGGCCGGGCGGCTGCCTCCCCGCATGACCAGGTAGGTTCCGTAAATCAGAAACGGCGAGAGGACGAGCACGACCACCGTCAGCAGCTGCGTCCAGTTGCCGATCACCGGCCGCCTCCCGCGCTCGCGCGCTTCGCATGCTCGAGAGCCTGCTCGACCTGGACGGTCACCAGGTTCGACACGCCCTTGTTGTGCTGCGTCACCCCTATCAGCCTGTCAGCGCGCTCGATCACCTGCTTGTTGTGGGTGATGATTATGAACTGCATCCTGTCCGCCATGCCCTCGATCAGGCGGCACAGCCGGACTGTGTTCGCCTCGTCAAGAGCGGCGTCGACCTCGTCGAGAATGCAGAAGTTCGGCGGGTTGAGCTCGTTGAGGGCGAACAGGAAGGCTATCGCGGTGAGGGTCTTCTCGCCGCCGGACAGCGCCTGGATCGTCGAGGTCCGCTTGCCCGGCGGAGTCGCGCGCAGCTGCAGGCCCGCGGTCAGCAGGCTGTCGCCGACGAGGTCGACCGACGCCTCGCCGCCGTCGAACAGCCTCTTGAACATCGCGTCGAAGCCGACCTGGAGCCGCGAGTGCACGTCCTTGAGCCGGTCGTGCATCTCCGAGTCGATCCTGCCGATCGCCTCGTTGAGCGCGTCGAGCGCCTCGGCGAGGTCCTCGCGCTGCGCGGACGCCTCCTCGAGTCGCGCCTCGCACGCCGACAGCTCGGCCTCGGCGGCGTAGTTGACCGGGCCGGCCTTGTCGATCCTCCGCTCGAGGCGGTCCGCTAGATCAGCGACGGCCTCGGAGTCGGCATGGGTCTTCCGCAGCTCCTCCGCGTCCCCGAGCCCGTCCTTCTGCGCGTCGAGCTGCGACTTGATTCCGTCCGCCTCGGCCTTGCGCGTGGCCGCGGCGACCTCAAGCTCGCGCTGGGACTCGCCGGCCTGCTCGAGCTCCGAGCGCAGCAGGGCGATCTGCCCCTCGAGGCGCGACTGCTCGCCCTCGAGCTCCTCTGCGCCGTCCGCAGCCTCGTCGAGCTTCTTCTTCGCCGCCTCGACCGCAGCGGCCGCCTTGTCGAGCGCGGCCTGCGGGACCGCCCTGTCCCGGCCGCGCTGGCGCGCGCGGACCTCCACGATCTTGACCCGCGCGTTCGAGAGCGAGACCTTCGCCTCGGCCAGCCTCTCCTTGGCCTCGCCGAGCCTCTGCCGGTTGTGCTCGACCGTCAGCTTGAGCCTGTGGAGCTCGTTCTCCTGCGCAGCGCTCGCGTCGCGCAGCTCGGAGACCTTCTCCGCGAGGCTTGCGTGGGCGGCCTCCGTGCCCTCAAGCTTTTCCGCGGCCGCGCTCACCTTCGCGGCCGCGGCCTTCTGCGACTTTTCCGCCCCGGCGAGCTCTGCAGCGCGCTCGGCGCGCTCCTTGCGGGCTCCTTCCGCCGTTTCGTTCAGGCGCCTGGCCTGCTTCTCCCGGTACTCCTGCGCGTGGCCGAGCCGGATGGCCTCCTGGTTAAGCCCGTCGAAGGCCTCCTCGGCAACGCGGCGGGCCTCGGCCAGGCCCTCGCCGTCCGCGGAAAGCTTGCCGTGCCTTTCGGACATCGACTCGAGCTTGGCCGCGTGGGACTCGATCCCGCGGTCGTTGGCGGCGATGCCCTTCTCGACCTCGGCGAGCCTCGAGCGCCACTCGAGCCCGGCCTCGCGGTCGCCGGCGACCCGCGCGACGCAGTCCTGGAAGCAGACTCCCTCCGGGGTGACGAGCATCTCGCCGCGGCGCAGCTTGTCCCTGGCCTTGAGCGCGGTCTCAAGGTCGGGCGCCAGGAAAACGCCGTCGAGCCACCGCGCAATGACGTCGCGCCAGGTGTCCTCGAACTTGATGCGGTCAATCAGCGGGCTCAGGCCCTCCACTCTTCTGCGCCCCGGCGCGCCGTCCCCGGACCCCTTGTGGTCGAGCACCACCATGCCGGCCGGCAGCTCCTCGGAGCCGAGCAGACTGCCGACGTCGGGAACCACGTAGCCGTGGAGGTACACCGACAGGGCTGCGTCCACGGCGCGCTCGAGGCCCGGGGCCTCGATGTCCATCTCGTCTATGACCCGCTTCGATCCCTCGAGGCCGTGCCCCGCGAGCCACGAGGAGTACCGCTCGGTGCGCTGGCCCGAGACCCGGCGCAAGAGGTCGCGCTCTGCGAGCAATCCGCCCTTTATGCCCTGCAGCCGGGCCGCCTCCTCCTTCGCCGCGACAATCTCCTCGCCGAGCTCCTGGCGCCGGCGCTCGTTGGCGACTGCGGCCTCGACCGCGCCCGCAAGCTCCTTGCGCAGCCTCTCTAGCCTCTTGCCGTCGGGCTTTTCCACCGGGGCGAGCGCCTTGAGGTCCTCCTTCGCCGCGGCAACGGCCGCGTCGAGGCTTTCAACCCTGTGCCGCGCGAGGTTCACGGCGGCGGCCGCCTCGGCCTCGGAGCCGCGAAGCCCCTCGAGCGAGGCGCGCGCCTTGTCGAGCGCCTCCTCTGACGCTGCGAGCTCCGCGGCTGCGTCGTCCCTGTCCTTCGCGGCCGCGGCAATCCTCTTGGCCGCCTCACCCTGCGTCCGCTCGCCGGCCTTGATCTCGGCGCCGACCGCCTTGACCGCGGCCTCGTGCTCCGCAACCTTGGCTGTCAGCTCCTCGACCGACGCGTCGGCGTCCTGGAGCGCCGTTTCGTCTGCGGCGACCTCGGACTCGAAGTCGCGCAGCGCCTGGCGGGCCTTCTCCTGGTCGGCAAGGGCGGCGAAGTGCCCGCCCTGGCGCACGTTGAGGCTTTCGGCCCGCTCCTGCCTCTTGCGGCGCACCTTCTCAAGCTCGCCCTCGACCTTGCGGTGCCGCGCCTTGACCTCCTCCTCTGCCTTGCGCGCAGCGGCGGCCTCTGCGACCGCGGCGGCGCTCCCGCCGCTGAGCTCCTCGTGGCGCATGACGAGCGACAGCAGCCGCGCGGCGGACAGGCGCTTCTTGTGCTTGCGAACCTGCTCGGTCTGCCGGGCCTGGCGCTCGAGCGAGGACATCTGCGACCTGAGCTCGGAGAGCGTGTCGTCGATGCGCGACAGGTTCGCCTGCGAGACTCCGATGCGGCTCTCTGTCTCGCGGCGGCGCTCCTTGTACTGCGAGACGCCGGCTGCCTCCTCGAGGTGCTCGCGGATCCGCTTGGGCTCGGAGCGGATCACCTGGGTGACCCTCTCCTGCTCGACGATCCCGTATGCCCGCGCGCCGACGCCGGTCCCGGCGAAGACGTCGACGACGTCCTTGCGCCGCACGCGCTGGCCGTTTATGAAGTAGGCCGAGTCGCCTTCGCGCTCGACCTCACGGCGTATCGAAAGCTCCGCGTACTCGCCCCACATCCCGAGGTCCTTTGACCCGTCGTTCGCAAGGCCGAGCTCGACGGTGCAGAGGTCCGACGCCCTTCGCCCGGCGGCGCCGTTGAAGATGATGTCGGCGTTTGTCTCCTGGCGCAGCTGCGAGGCCCTGCTCTCGCCCATCACCCAGCGGAAGGCATCGACGATGTTCGACTTGCCGCAGCCGTTCGGCCCGACGACCGCGGCGATCCCGCCCGTGAACTTCACCGCGGTCCGGTCGGGGAACGACTTGAACCCCGCAAGGGTGATGCGCTCTAGCCTCAGCCTCGCCTCCCCGCTCAGGCCTTCCGGAAGACCAGCGAGCCGTTCGTCCCGCCGAAGCCGAACGAGTTCGACAGCGCCGCGCGGACCTCCCGACTGCGGCCCTTGCCCTCTGCGACGTAGTCGAGGTCGCACTCCGGATCGGGGTCGTCGATGTTGATCGTCGGGGGGACCTCGGACCTCGCGACCGCAAGAGCGGCGAAGACCGACTCGATCCCGCCGGCGGCGCCGAGCAGGTGCCCGGTCATCGACTTGGTCGCCGAGACCGCAAGGCCGTCCGCATGGGGGCCGAACACCTCCCTGACCGCGACCGTCTCGGCGCGGTCGCCGAGCGGCGTCGACGTCCCGTGGGCGTTTACGTGGTCGAAGTCGGCTGGCTCGAGCCCCGAGTCCTCGACCGCCCTTTGCATCGCAAGGCGCGCGCCCGCGCCGTCCTCGGGAGGGGCGGTGATGTGGTGGGCGTCCGAGCTAGTCCCGTAGCCCGCGACCTCGGCGTAGACCTCAGCGCCTCGCGCCGCGGCGTGCTCCAGCTCCTCGAGCACCAGGATCCCGGCGCCCTCGCCGAGGACGAAGCCGTCGCGCCCGGTGTCGAACGGCCGCGAGGCCCGCTCCGGCTCGTCGTTGCGCAGCGAAAGCGCACGGGCCGAGGCGAAGCCCGCGACCGTGAGCGGCGTGATCGTGCTCTCGGCCCCGCCGGCTACGACGACGTCGGCCTCGCCGTAGGCGATCTTGCGCGCGCCCTCGCCGATGCAGTGCGTTCCCGTCGTGCAGGCGGTCGCGACCGCGAGGTTCGGGCCCCTGAGACCGTAGAGCATCGACACCCAGCCGGCGACCATGTTGATGATCGCGCTCGGGATGAAGAAAGGCGAGACCTTGCGCGGTCCCTTGTCGCGCAGCACGTCGCGCGCGAGCTCGATGGTCGGCAGGCCGCCGATCCCCGAGCCGATCATCACGCCTGCCCGCTCCCTGTCGAAGCCTTCGCCGCCAGCGAGGCCGGCGTCGATGAGCGCCTCCTCAGCGGCCTTGATGCCGTAGCGGATGAACAGGTCGGTGCGCCGCGCCATGCGGCTGTCGAAGCAGGAGGCGTCCTCAAAGCCGTCCACCTCGGCGGCTATGCGGCAAGACTGGCCCTCCGGGTCGAACCTCGAGATGGCCGCGACCCCGGACCTGCCGCCCATCAGCCCTTGCCAGGCAGCCTCCTTGTCATTTCCGACCGGGGAGACTATGCCGAGGCCGGTAACCGCGACGCGGCGGCCCTTCATCCCTCAGGACTTTTCGCCGTCAAAGTGTTCCCGGATGTGCGCGATGGCCTGGCCGACGCTGGTGATCTCCATCGACTTCTCGTCCGGGATCTCCAGGTCGAACTCCTCCTCGATCTTCATGACCAGCTCGACGTTGTCGAGGGAGTCGGCTCCGAGGTCCTCGACGAACTTGCTGTCGTCGGAGATCTCCTCGACCGGCTTGCCGAGCACCTCCGAGACGATGTTGATCACGCTTTCCTTTATCTGTTCTTCGTTCACGGCCTTGCTCCGGGGGAAACGCTGGGGGAAAATGTCATTATAGCCGAAAAGGGTCCGCTCGCCCTTGGCATATCTTGTGTCCCGGGCGCCGCGGACAACAAGATGTAGTGCCGCGCCCGCAACGGCGGAGGGGCGGAATCCATGACCTAGAATTTCCGTGGCCCCAGGGGGGCCGGCGGCTCATGACGGCAGCAGTTCGAGTAGGCTTCCTTACCACCTGCATCGCCGACATGCTCCGGCCGCAGCTGGCCGAGGCCGCGGTTTCGCTGATCCGCGAGTGCGGCCACGAGCCGCTCGTGCCGCGGTCGCAGACCTGCTGCGGGCAGCCGGCGCTCAACGCCGGGCGCCGCTCGGACGCGAAGAAGCTGGCGCGCAAGATGGCCGACGAGTTCAGCCACTGCGACACCGTGGTCGCGCCGTCCGGCTCGTGCGTGGGCGCGGTCCGGGTCCACATGCCGAAGCTGTTCGCCGAGGACGAGCCCGGCCACGACGAGGTCCTGCGCTTCGCGTCCAAGTGCCGCGAGCTGTCGCAGTTTCTCACCGACGAGGGCTTCGAGCCGAAGGCGGGCAGGCCGCTGAGGGTCGCCTACCACGACTCGTGCGCAGGCCTGCGCGAGCTCGGAGTCCGCGACGGGCCCCGCGACCTGCTCCGGGCGGCCGGGCACGAGCTCGTCCCGATGGCCGACGAGGACGTCTGCTGCGGCTTCGGCGGGGCGTTCTCGGTCAAGTTCGCCGCGGTCTCGGCGCGCATGGCCGACGACAAGTGCGCATGCGCTGTCGCCACCGACGCCGACGTGCTCGCGATGGGAGACATGGGCTGCGTGCTCAACATAGACGGCAGGATGGGCAGGCGCGGCGGGTCGATGCCGGTCTGCCACTTCGCCGAGCTGCTCGCCGGGACCGCGCCGTGAGCGCAGCTCCGCTCCCGTTCCACCGCCGCACCGAGGCCGGCGTGGCCGACCCGAACCTGCGGCGCTCGATGGAGATCGCCCAGGGCGCGCTGTTCAAGAGCGCAAGGGAGGCGATGCGCCACCCCGACTTCCAGAAGTGGCGCGACGAGGGCGCCTGGATCCGCGACAGCGCGCTCGGCAGGCTCGACGAGCACCTCCGGCGCTTCGAGGGCCGGGCGAAGGACGCGGGCGCAGAGGTCCACTGGGCGCGGGACGCCGCCGCGGCGCGGCGGATCGTGACCGACATCGCCAAGAGGCACGGCTGCGCGAAGGCGATCAAGTCGAAGTCGATGCTCAGCGAGGAGATCGGCCTCAACGACGGCCTTGAGGGCATGGGGCTCGACGTGCTCGAGACCGACCTCGGCGAGTACGTCGTCCAGATCTCCGGCGGGCGGCCGTCGCACATAATCGCTCCGATCATCCACATGACCGGCGGCCAGGTCGCGGAGCTGTTCGAAAGCAAGCACGGCAAGCGCGACCGGCCCGACAGGGAGGCGATGGTCCGCGAGGCCCGGGAGCTGCTGCGGCCGCGGATGCTCGAGGCGGACATGGGCATAACCGGCGCGAACTTCCTCGTCGCATCGACCGGCAGCGTCGTGCTCGTGACAAACGAGGGCAACGGCCGCTACTGCGCGGGCATGCCGCGCGTGCGGGTGACCGTCGCCGGCATCGAGAAGGTCGTCGCCGACCACGAGGACCTCGCGGTCCTGCTCCGGCTGCTGCCGCGCGCGGCGACCGGGCAGCTCACGAGCAACTACGTAACGGTGGTGACCGGCACCCGCGCCTCGAGGACCCCGGAGCACCACCACATCGTCCTCGTCGACAACGGCAGGTCGGCGATGCTCGCGGGCAAGTTCCGCAGGATGCTCCGCTGCATCCGCTGCGGGTCCTGCATGAACAACTGCCCGGTCTACAGGACCGCGGGCGGGCTGAGCTACGGATCGGTCTACCCCGGCCCGATGGGCATCGTCCTTTCGCCGCTGCTGTTCGGCGGGCGCCATGACGAGCTCCCCCACGCCGCGACGATGTGCGGGGCGTGCGACGCGGCCTGCCCGGTGAAGATCCCGCTTACCGACCTGATGCGCAACCACCGCGAGGACCAGGTCGACTCCGGCGGCGACTCGCTGCTGTCTCGCGCGATGTTCGCCGCGTGGCGGTTCGCCGCGCTGCGCCCGCCCGTGTACGCAGCGGCGTCCGCGGCCGCATCGTGGGCGCTGCGCGGACTCGCGGGCGCGGACGGGGTCCTGCGCAGCCTCCCCGGCGGCAGAAGGTGGTTCGGCGACAGGAACCTGAGGATTCCGAAGCGCAGGCCCTTCCGCTCCGCGCTCGACGGCAAGACCAGGCAATGAGCCAGGAAAAGGTCGCCGGAACGTTCCTCGACTCGGACACGATCGCGTGCGGCCTCGTCAAGCCAGGCTGCGTGGGCGAGTGGACGGTCCACCGCTCGACCGGGCCCGACGAGGTCCGGAACCGGATCGCCCCGTGCGGTGTGGCGTTCACCAACAAGGTCCGGATCGGGGCCGCGGAGCTCGAGGGCGCCGACGGGCTGAGGCTGATAGTCGTCGCCGCGACCGGCTACGACGTGATCGACCTCGACGCCTGCCGCGCGCGCGGCGTGACCGTCTCCAACAGCCCGGGCTACTCGAGCACGTCGGTGCCCGAGCACGCCGTCGCCCTGATGTTCGCGGTCGCGCGGTCGATCGTCCCCTACCGGACCGAGGCCGGCGACGGGACCTGGTCGGAGGCCGGGACCTTCTGCCTGCACACCCACCCGATCGTCGAGCTCGCGGGCAAGCGCGCCGGCATAGTCGGCTCGGGCAGCCTCGGGCGGGAAACGGGCCGCCTGTGCGAGGCGCTCGGGATGAAGGTCCGCTACCTGGACCGCCACGACGGCGGGAGCGACGGGCTGCCGCGGCTGCCGCTCGGAGAGCTGCTCGCGGGATCGGACGTCGTCAGCCTGCACTGCCCGCTCGACGGGAACAACCGCCACATGGTCAACGCCGAGACCCTGGCCATGATGAAGCCCGGCGCGATCCTCATCAACACCGCAAGGGGCGCCCTGGTGGACGCCGCGGCGCTGGCTGAGGCGCTCGAGCGGGGTACGATCGCAGGCGCCGGGATAGACGTGCTGGACTCCGAGCCGCCGCCTGCAAGCAACCCGCTGGTCGCATGCAGGCACCCGGGGCTCGTGCTCACGCCGCACGTCGCCTGGGCGAGCAGGGAGGTCCAGCTCCGCCTCGCGCGCATGGTCGCAGAGACCGCAGACTCGTTCTTCGCCGGCAAGCCGGTCCACGTCGTGTCGTGACCGCCCGGGACGACGACCGCGAGGAGGTCCTGGCCGCGATCTCCGCGGCGCTGGGCGACGACCCCGGCCGCGGAGGGGGAAGGAGGCCCGCGCGGGCCAGGCCCGAGGCGAGGGCCGACGCGGGAGCGCTGGCCGAAAGCCTGGTCCGGGGCGGCTGCTCGGCGGAGGAGGCCGGCAGCCTGGACGAGCTTCCCGGGCGGGTCCGGGAGATCGTCGACCGGCACGGACTCGGGACCCGGCTGGCGGTCGGCGACAGCGGGCTCGCGAAGCTGGACTGGAAGGGCGCAGGGCTGCGCGCGTCCCGGGAGTGGGACGAGGGCAAGATGGACGTCGCTGTGACCCGGTGCATGGCGGCGATAGCCGAGACCGGCCAGTTCCTCGTCGCGAACGACTGCGAGGACGCGAGGCTCAGCCTGCTTGCCGACACACACGTCGTCGTGATCGAGCGCGGGCAGGTCCGCGCGAGCCTCGACGACCTCGGCGACATGCTCGGCGCTTCGCCGCCCGGCGTGGTCACCCTCGTCGCAGGACCGTCGCGGACCGCGGACATAGAGCAGACGATAGTCCTCGGCGCGCACGGCCCGCGGCGGGTCGCCGCGCTCATAGTCGGGGGCTGAGGCCGCGCGGCGGCGCGCGCGGCGGGGTTCCGGACCCTAGAGGTCGAACTCCATGCCCGCCTCGAGCACCTTCATGCCCACTTCCGGGTCCAGCTCGCCGATCTCCTTGCTGACCATGTCGTAGTACAGCGGCTTGATGTGCGTCGCGTAGAACTCGACGCCGGGCTTCTTGACGTTCCTGCAGGCGTCCTGGAGCATGATCGGCGTCATGTGCTTGGATATCCTCGCGATCTCCTCGAGGTGGTTCGGGAAGGCCGCCTCCGAGATGAAGTACTTGAGCCTCTCCTGCTCGTTGATCCAGTCCCACACCTCGTCAGCGGCGTTGATCATGTCCGAGATGAAGACCATGTCGTGCTCGTCGCCGTGGATGCAGAAGCCCACCGTGGGGACCGCGTGGTTGACCGGCAGCGGCGTCACCCGCACCCCGCTTATCTCGACGGTCTCGAAGTTGCGCAGCGAGTGGAACTCGACCATCTGCACGCCGTTGATCACGACCTTCTCGATCTCCGGCCAGATGATCTCGTTGACGATGAAGCGGCGGATCGAGGCCGCGGTCTCGTGGATGCAGTGGATCCGCGTCGACTCCTTGCGGTGCTCAATGTCCTGGTCCGCAATGAAGCAGATCGAGGTGACGTGGTCGAGGTGGGAGTGCGAGACGATGATGTCCTTGATCCCGAGGCACTGCTCGGCGGACAGGTGACGGGCGCCTGAGCCCGCGTCGAGCAGGACGTGGTCGCCGAGCAGCAGGCACGTCGAGTCGTGACCCTTCGAGACGCCGCCGCTGCAGCCTAGTATCTTCACCTTCACGGGCGGCAACCCCCTTTTTCCGCTGTTTCCTGAGCGCCCATCACTTCGTGTCGAACCTGGTGACCGCGTTCCAGTCGTCCGGCGGCGGAGCCTCCATGAAGCTCCTGGCGCGGTTGAGGTAGATCTGCACCAGGCCGTCGTCGGGATAGAGCGCGAGCAGCTCCTCGAGGATCGTCACCGCGTCGTCGAAGTGGCGCTGCTTGTACGACTCCCAGTACTGGTGCGAGGCGTCCTGCAGGCTGTAATGGTCCGGCTGTGCCTTCGACTTGTGGCACAGCGGCTCGTAGATCAGCACCGCCTGCTCCTTGCCCTTGACCTGGACCGCGTCGACCGGCCGGTAGAGGAAGTCGCCCTTGGTGAGCTCGTAGGTGCGCTCGCCGACGATCATCCGCACGCCGTACTGCTTGGTGATCCCCTCGAGCCGCGACGCGAGGTTGACGGTGTCGCCCATCACGGTGTACGAGAGCCTGATCTTCGATCCCATGTTTCCGACGCAGGCCTCGCCGGTGTTGATCCCCACCCCCATCTTCATCTCAGGCAGTCCCTTGCCGGCGAACTCCTCGGACAGCTTCTCCATCGCGTCGAGCATCCCGAGCGCGCCGAGCACCGCGTTGGTCGCGTGGTCGGTGTCGTCGAGAGGCGCGTTCCAGAACGCCATGACCGCGTCGCCGATGTACTTGTCGATCGTGCCGCGGTTTTCGTGGATCTGCTGTGACAGGGCCGTGAGCATGCGGTTCATCAGCTCGGTGAGCTCGTGCGGCTTGAGTCGCTCGGAGATTGAGGTGAACCCGCGCACGTCGGAAAACAGGATCGTCATCTCGCGGATCTCGCCCTCCATCGAGAAGCCCTTCTTGCTCTTGTTGACCTCCTTGGCGAGCTCGGGCGGGATGTACTGGTTGAGCACCCCCTCGACCTTCTTCTTCGCCCGGTACTCGACCACGAGGTTCGAGACCAGGCTCCAAAGCATCATCACGGTAAACAGCGCGAAAAAGGGAACGATCCTGTACACCTCCCTGCTTTCGAAGAAGAACAGCGTGTAGTTGACGTAGTATGTCGCGAAGATGCCCGCGACCGAGACGATTATGATCAGGATGGTCCGCAGCTTGGTGTACAGCCACGCCATGAGCAGGCCTAGCGCAGCAAGCAGCACCGCCTCGATGAGCCAGGCCCCCTGCGGGCGCACCAGCGCTTGCCCCTGTTGCAGGTTGCGCAGGGCAAGGGCATGCAGCTCTATGCCGGGCATGCGGGCGTTGACCGGCGTCGACCACAGGTCGTTGATGATCTCTGACGACGAGCCGATGAAGACGATCTTGTCGGCGAGGCTGTCGACAGGAATGCTGTTGTCGAGGATCTGGTGCGCAGGGTAGTAGTCAAATACGCCTCCGTCGCGCCCGCCGGTTCCGACGAAGTTCAGGAGAATCTCGCCCCTGGAGCCGACATTGCTCAGGACCCCGTGTATGCCGATGCTTTCGATGCTGCGACCGTGGCCGGCGACGTCGACTACGAGGTCGTTCGGCCGGTTCGGATTCTCGAAGCGCTGCAGCGAGACCAAGGCTAGCGAGCGGAACAGGTCACCGCCGTACTTTGCCATCAGCGGGTACGACCTGATCTGGCCGTCAGAGTCAATGTTGAAGTTGGTGAAGCCGGAGTCGGCTGTGCGCTCGAGGAAGTCGTCGAGGCTGCTGGTGTAGCCCTGGTAAGTCGGCCACTCGGAGGTGCTGAGCCTGACCCTGTCGCGGCTGACGGGCTGCTCCTCGGTGTCGTAGAGGTCGGTCAGGTCCGGCAGGCCGCCGATCTGCCTCCTCGACTGGTCGAACTCGAAGCCGAGCACCACCGGCCGGCCATCGAGCTCGTTGAGCAGACGCAGGTCAAAATTGAACTCCGGCTCCATCTGGTCGAGGGCGTTGAGGACCGCGTCGTCGTGGTAGAAACGGTCGCGGAACTCGGTCAGCAGCGCCGACGAGTAGTCGATCCGCTCGGCGAAGCTCTCAGGCAGTACGACCATCTTGACCTCGTAGAGGTCGAGCAACTCGGCAACGAAGTCGGCTATCTGGTCTCGGCGCCAGGGCCAGTTACCGTGCCGGTCCATCGTGTCCTGGTCGATGTCGATGATCTTCACGTGCTCGTAGGCCGCCTCCATCCCCGCAGCGGTCCTTGATGCAACGCTGTTCCGGAGCCGGTAGTCGTAGGCTATCTGCTCGGCCTCATCGATGAACTCCAGCGTCAGAAGGTGCGTCTGGTCGCTGATCGTTACCAGCGGGATGATCGTCAGGGCCGCGACGGCAAGATTGAGAAGTATCCTCGTCATTTACTGGCAGGACCTCCCCCGACAGGCTAGCCCCTTGTGTGCGGAGTCAATTTTATATTACGAATTCACTGCCCGCCTGCGGCAATCCTGTCGGCGGCCGCGGACGCGGCCTCGTGTGTTTCTGCCTCCACGAGCAGCCTTACGACGGGCTCGGTCCCGGAGGGCCTCAGGACAACCCTGCCGACCCCGGGGGAGGACCTGGCCTCCTCTGCCGCCCCCGCGAGGGAAGTGGCCAGCTCCTCTGGGCTGTCGGCCGCAAGGTTCCTCTTGGCGCTCGGAAGCGGCTCGTAACCGGACGCGACCTCGGCAAGCGCCCTGCCGTCGGCCGCAAGCGCCTGCAGCACGGCCAGGGCAGCGACGATCCCGTCGCCCGTGACGTGCCGGTCGGTCAGCAGCAGGTGCCCTGACGGCTCGCCGCCCACGCTCCACCCGCGCTCCCTGAGCATGGCGGCGACGTTGCGGTCGCCGACGTCGGCGCGGGCGAAGCCGATCCCCATGCCCTCGAGGGCCCTCTCGAGCGCGACGTTCGTCACCTGCGTTCCCGCGACCCCCGCGGGGGGCTTGCCGGCCGCGCTCATGCATGCGCACAGGACGTACAGGCATGCGTCGCCGTCGAGGACCCTGCCCGTCGAGTCGACCATCTGCAGCCTGTCGCCGTCGCCGTCGAGGACCACGCCGACGTCGAAGTTGTGGCGGGTAACCGCCTCGGTCGCGGCAGCGGGCTCCAGGGCGCCGCAGCCTCGGTTGATGTTCCGGCCGTCAGGCTCGCAGCCGACCTCGTAGACCACTGCTCCAGCCTTGCGGAACGCCTCGGGCGCGCACGAGTACGCGGCGCCGTGGGCGGCGTCGACCACGACGTGCATCCCCTCGAGCGACAGCCCCTCCGCGGTCCCGAGGCAGAAGCCCACGTAGCGCTCGGCCGCGTCGTCGATCCTGCGCGCCTTGCCCGGCTCGGCCGCGCAGGCCACGGCCCCGGAGTTCGCGAGCCGCTCGATCTCGCGCTCCATCTCGTCGGTGAGCTTGTTGCCCTCGGCGTCGAAGACCTTGACGCCGTTGTCGCGGTGCGGGTTGTGCGAGGCAGAGACCACGATCCCGGCCGATGCGCCCTCCTCCGCGACCATCCGCGCGACCGCGGAAGTCGGCAGGGGCCCGGTCAGGGCGGTGTCCATCCCCGCGGCGACCAGGCCGGCCTCGATGGCGGACTCGACCATGTAGCCCGACAGCCTGGTGTCCTTGCCGATCACGACCTCGCCGCCCTTGTCTCCGCCGAGCACGGTCCCGATCGCGTTGCCGAGCCGGACGAGCGTGACGGGTACCATCGGCTCCTCGCCGACGAGCCCGCGCACGCCGTCGGTCCCGAACCGGCAGGGCGCCCCCTCGCTTCCGGCCATGCCTTCCCCCGCCTTCCGGCCGGCTAGCCGGCCAGGTCAGCCAGGCCGTAGGTCTCGATCAGCCTCTGCTGCAGCCCCTTGTCGGACAGCAGCCGGATCATCTCGTACGCCTGCTGCCGGTCGCCGCTGGTCGCAAGGATCGTCGTCACCATGTCCGTGACCGCAAGGTCGAAGTCGATCCCGGCAAGCGTCGCGGTCTTGTCCGCCGCGACGTCGATCATCTCCTGAGCCAGCTCCCCGGCGTCCTCCCACTCCGAGATGAGCCGGGCGAAGTAAAGGTACGACTGGACACGCTCGAGCCTGCGCATTTCGCCGAGGTCGGCGATCTCGCGGGCCTCGGCGAGCAGCTCGGCGGCCCGCTCAGCGTCGCCGCCGAGGGAGACCTCGTGCGCGATCGCCGCGGTCCCCATCGCGACGAGGCGCGGCTTCTCAAGCGAGCCGAGCCTCGCCTGCGCGAGGTCCATGTCTCCGGCCCGGACCGCGATCCGGATCGGCAGCAGGAGGGACTCGTCCTCGACGCCCGCCTGGGCCGCGGCGGGAAGAGGCGCTGCTGGAAGGACGGCGAGGAACACAAGGCATGCCAGGCACGCCAGGCGCGCAGCGAAGATCGCCTCAGGCCTCCGCGGGCGTCTCGTCTGAGGACGCAACGGCCGGCTCCTTCTTCTCCCCGTCGTCGCCGGTCCCGCCGCTTGCCTCCGTGTCGTCGGACGGCTCGTCCTGGCTCGGCGGGCGCGGCTCCTTGCCGTCCGCGATGTCGTTGATCTGGTCCTCGTTGATGGTCTCCCACTCGAGCAGGCACCGGGTCATGACCTCGACCTTGTCGCTGTGCTCCTTGAGTATGCCCATCGCGCGCCCGTGCTCCCTGTCGATGATCTCGCGGATCGCGCCGTCGACCTGCCTCAGGGTCTCCTCGGAAACCTGGCGGTGCTGGACGAGGGAGCGGCCGATGAAGATCTCGCCGTCGGACTCGCCGCTTACCATGATCCCGAGCTCCGGGCTCATCCCCCACTGCGAGACCATCCGCCGCGCGAGGTCCGTGGCCCGCTCGAAGTCGTTCTGCGCGCCGGTGGTCATCTGCTTCATGAACAGCTCCTCGGCGGCCCGGCCGGCAAGGAGCATGCAGATCGTGTCGAGGATCTGGTCGGAGTTCATGTTGTAGCGGTCCTCGACCGGCAGCTGCATGGTCACCCCGAGGGCGCGGCCGCGCGGGATGATCGTCACCTTGTGGACGGGGTCCGTGTGCTCGAGCATCTTCGCGACGATCGCGTGGCCGGACTCGTGGTAGGCGGTGTTCCTGCGCTCGTGCTCGGGCATCACCACCGACTTGCGCTCCGAGCCCATGATGATCTTCTCCTTGGCCCGCTCGAAGTCCTCGGTGTTGACCTCGCGGCGGTCGGAGCGCGCGGCAAGCAGCGCGGCCTCGTTGACCAGGTTGGCGAGGTCGGCGCCGGAAAACCCCGGCGTGCCGCGGGCGATGTCGCGCACCACCACGCTGTCGCTGTGCGGGACCTTGCGCATGTGCACCTTGAGGATCTCGGTGCGCCCCTTGATGTCGGGCAGCGGGACGACGACCTGGCGGTCGAAGCGCCCGGGGCGCATAAGCGCCGGATCGAGCACGTCGGGACGGTTGGTCGCGGCGATGACGATCACCCCGAGGTTCTCGTCGAAGCCGTCCATGCTCACGAGCATCTGGTTGAGGGTCTGCTCGCGCTCGTCGTTGCCGCCGCCGAGGCCGGCGCCGCGCTGGCGGCCGACGGCGTCGATCTCGTCGATGAAGACTATGCACGGCGCCTTCTTCGCCGCCTGGTCGAACATGTCGCGGACCCGGGCCGCGCCCACGCCGACGAACATCTCGACGAAATCGGAGCCCGAGATCGAGAAGAACGGCACCTGCGACTCGCCGGCGATCGCGCGGGCCAGGAGCGTCTTGCCGGTCCCCGGAGAGCCGACGAGCAGCACGCCGCGCGGGATCTTGCCGCCGAGCTTCTGGAACTTGGCGGGGTTCTTGAGGAACTCGACTATCTCGGAGACCTCCTCCTTGGCCTCCTCGCAGCCGGCGACGTCCTGGAAGGTTATCGGGTTGGCCTGCTCGTCAACCATCCGCGCCCTGCTCTTGCCGAACGAGAACGCCCCGCCCTTGCCGCCGCCCTGCATCTGGCGCATGTAGAAGATCCAAAGCCCGATGAGCAGCAGCATCGGCGTCCACGAGATCAGTATCGAGGTGAACAGCGAGCGCTCCTTGACCGGCTTGGAGACGATCTCGACTCCGGTCTTGCGCAGGTCCGAGAGCATGAACACGTCGCCCGGGGCGTGGGTCATGATCTTGCGCCCGTCGGAGGTCGCCGCGTACATGCGGCGCTCGTCTACGGTGACCTGCTGGTAGCGGCCGGACTCGGCGTCGTTCATGAACTGCGAGTACGAGATCACGTCGTACTGGCTGTCGGAGTCCCCGAAGTTGGAGAACAGGAGGGCGACGACGCTGAACAGCAGCCCCCAGAAGACTATGGTGCGCAGCGTGCTGTTGTTCATGGCCGGGCGGAAGGAAGGTCCTCCATCAGTGCATTTTAATGGCGGAGGGTCCGTTTTGCAACCAGGTAGCACTCCCTGCTGCGCTTTTTTGTCGCTTCTGGCCGGACGAAACGGCCCGGGCCGAAGGATTCGGCGAGCCTCTCCCGGGCGCGCTCTGCAGGGGCGCCGGTGAATGTCTTCATCAGCACGGCGGCCGCGCCGAGCCGCAGGGCGATGCGGGCCACGGCCTCGTGAAGGTCGATGAACGCCTCGTCGTCGCGGTCCCGCACCCCGCTGACGTCGGGCGCGGCGTCCGAGATCACGACGGCGTCCCTGCCGCCCGCCGCGGCGGCCAGGGCGTCGTCGAGGCCCGCGTCGAGGATGTCGGCCCTCATGATCTCGACCCCCTCGAGCGGCTCGATCGGCAGGACGTCGACCGCGACGACCTTCGCTCCGGCCGGGGCGCGCTCGAGCGCGACCTGGCTCCAGCTGCCGGGGCTCGCGCCGAGGTCGACCACGGCCCCCGCCTTCGCCAGCAGGCCGGCCCTGTCGTCGAGGGCGGCCAGCTTCAGGGCGGCGCGGGAGCGGTAGCCGAGCTTCGCCGCGGCGCGGACGTGGGGGTCTGCGACATGCCTCGCATGCCACTGCCTGGTTCGCCGCCTTCGCGTCCCCATTTCCCAGTCGCTCCGGGCCGGGCCTGCGGCCTGCGCCGCCCTCAACCCTTCATGCGCTTGAACAGCTCGGCGTTGTTGCGCGTCGAGCGGATCTGCTCGAGCATCCACTCGGTGTTCTTGACGTCGTCGCCCTCCGAGCACGCCCGGCGCAGGAGCCAGGTGCGCTGGAGTATCTCCGGGTCGAGGAGGAGCTCCTCGCGGCGCGTCCCGCACTTCTTGAGCGAGATCGCCGGGTAGATCCGCTTCTCGGCGATGCGCCGCTCGAGGTGGATCTCCATGTTGCCGGTGCCCTTGAACTCCTCGTAGATCACCTCGTCCATCTTCGAGCCGGTCTCGACGAGCGCGGTCGCGATGATCGTGAGCGAGCCGCCGTGCTCGATGTTGCGCGCCGCGCCGAAGAAGCGCTTCGGGCGCTGGAGCGCCTGGGAGTCCACCCCGCCGGTCAGGACCCGGCCGGTCTGGGGCGCGACGGTGTTGTAGGCGCGCGCGAGACGGGTGATCGAGTCGAGCATGATCACGACGTCCTTGCCCGTCTCGACCATCCTCTTTGCCTTCTCGATGATCATCTCGGCGACCTGGACGTGCCTGGTCGCGGGCTCGTCGAAGGTCGAGGCCACGACCTCGCCCTTGACCGAGCGCTGCATGTCGGTGACCTCCTCGGGGCGCTCGTCGATCAGCAGGACGATCAGCTCGACCTCGGGGTGGTTGGCCTCGATCGCGTGCGCGATGTGCTGGAGCATGACCGTCTTGCCGCTCTTGGGCGGCGAGACCAGGAGGCCGCGCTGCCCCTTGCCGATCGGGGCGAAGATGTCGATGATCCTGCCGGTGTTGTTCTCCTCGGCGCGGATGCCCTGCTCGAGGACGAAGGCCTCGTCGGGAAAGGTCGGGGTGAGGTTCTCGTACATCACCCGGCGCTTGACCTTTGCGGCCTCCTGCCCGTTGATGTGCTCCACCGACCTCAGGCCGAAGTACTTGTCGCTGTCCTTCGGCGCGCGCAGCGCGCCGCTGACCATGTCGCCGCTGAGCAGCCCGTGGCGGCGCACCATCGACGAGTGGACGAAGATGTCGCCGAGCTCGGATATGTAGGAGTTCTCGGGAAAGCGCAGGAAGCCGTGCCGGTCCTTGCCGACCTCGAGGCAGCCCTCGCCGCGGAGCAGCGCGCCGCGCTGGGCGAGCGACTTGGCGACCAGGAACAGCAGGTCGATCTTGCGCATCCTGCTGCTTGAGGCCTCAAAGCCCTCGGCGACGGCGAAGTCGTGGAGCTCGTCGACGCTCTTTGCGCGGAGCTCCGAGAGGGCGAACTCCTCGCCGTTGGGCTCGACGTCGCCCGCCTCGCCGTCCTCGTGGACCGGAGTCCCGGCGGGCAGGCCCTGGCCGTTTCCGCCGGGCCTGGGGCGGCTGTGGCCGCCGCGCCGCTTGGCGGGCCCCCGCTGCCTGCGCCGCTGCTGCTGCTGCCTGGGCTTGGGCGCCGTCGACGTCATCTCCGAGCTGTACACCTCGGTCGGCGGCATTTCCATGGGCGGACCGGAGTCCTCTAATTCCTCGTTCATTTCTCCTTGCTTTCTCTCGTCTGTGCTTTCCTGGTTCCGATCCCGCGCCTGGGCCGCCTACTGTCCCGAGACGTACGGCTTGACGAACTCCTCGTAGGCCTCGAGCGGAAGCGCGCCGACCTGCCGGGCCTGCTCCGCGCCGTCCTTGTAGAGGATGAGAGTGGGGATGCCCGTGACCTGGTGCTCCTTTGCACTCTCTTCGTTAGGAACTACGTCCACCTTCACGACATCCAGCTTTCCGGCATGCTTCGCGGCGAGCTCCTCGAGCACAGGGGCGATCGCCTTGCAGGGCCCGCACCACTCGGCCCAGAAGTCGACCAGGACGGGCACCTCGGAGCTGCGCTGCTTGACCTTGCTCTCGAAATCCGCGTCGGTCGCGTGCTTGACTGCGCTGTCAGACATCTTGTCCTCCCTGTGGGCTTCCTGTGTTGCTGTTCCGCATCTTGTTGGCAGAATGTGTGCCGGCCGCTTCGCGCCGGGAACCGTGTTTGGGATGGGCGGCTCCGATCCGCCCGCATCCAGTGCGCCTGTCAAACAATCCTGCGCTGGATGCCTAGGGGGTATTCTAACAGATTTCCTCCACCGATGCCAACTCTCGCGGACTTGGCGGGCAAAATCCGGTTTTGAGCCAGATCCCCAAAACATGCGCTGACCGAATCCATGGTGGTTGGAGCAACCGAGCGCTTCCAGCTCTGCCTCAAGGAGATCGTGGTCCGATAAAATTCCACGGGCGAGGGCTTCCTCGATCTGGTGAAGACCAACTTGTCAAGCAATCGCTCCGGATCTCTCAGTTCCTAATCACCACCATGTCGCCAATCGTCATCAGCGATATCGGAGCCCCAATTAATTGGGTGCAATCTCTGATAGTGATTGCGACTGGCTTCGCAATTTATTTTGTTGTTCAAGCAATCGCCAACAGAACGAGTTGGGATTATCACCTGAGGCCGAGACACTGGGGAATTTTTTCAGGGGCGTGTCTCGTTCCCCTTGTGTACGGGGTATTTGAGCGCATAGATCTCCTGCTGATTTTTTTTGTTCCTGCGGTCCCGGCGCTGTTTACAACAATGCTCATACTATTAATTGAATGGTATCGTGAGATGGAACTTGAATCACGCTATCAAATCTGCATTTTCGTTATGACAATCTTGCTTCCATTAAGCACATTAATTGATGATTATTTGCTGTGAACAAGCCATTGACAATGTGTCATTGTTTGCGGATTTGCTGTGGTGTCGCAAGCTTCGTCTTTTTCCGCCCTTAGGCTTCCGCTTGTCACTGCATTACACAGAGCCGCACAGCTCGCCGCTTGCGCAGGGACTCGGAAATGGTCCTGAAGACAGAATGCGAGAAACACTCCCAGCTTTTCGAGGTTCATGCGGATGCGCAGAAAGTTGGCCTGAAATCCGGTTCGACCTGTCAGCACAATGTTCAGATCAAAATCAGCGAAATGAACATCACCAGCACCAAATAGATGGCGATCTGCTGACTCGACTCGGTTTCGGGAAAAGTAAACGGCACGAACAAGGTGAGGAAAAACGCAGGCACGGCCAGGAAGAAAAAGTAAGCCATGACTCCATTGTCGATGTACACACCGATAAAGCCGATGCCAAGCGCAACCGCAAACCATTCGGCCCAGTGCCACCACTTGAGCTGGATATGGAACACCATTCTCTTGCCGATTGCGGGCACGCCGTACCAGAGAGCACATGCAGCCGCAAGAAAAGACAAGGTCAGCTGCCAGTTCTCGAGCAAGTCGTTGATTACACCTGCTGATCCCATTTCAAATGCGATTCCAACTAAATGATTGCGGAAATTGTAACACCGACAATGGCATGCTGAAATGATTCTTTCAAGCACCTCGACATCGCTTATTCTACAAATTATTGCAGCTGAACAGACCCACAGCAGACCTGCAACTCTTCAGCCGCCTCCGAAGAATTGCATGCTCCGCAGATGCCTGCGCAACAACACGGGCAATCCGCGTCAAACTTGGCTGCCCACCCGATCTCCGTTGGGACAGAGCAGCAGGCACTTCAAAGAATCCAAAGTAGGCGGCATGAAGGAATCTAGCTCCAAGGGTTGCATAGACTGAACTGATACTGGAAGTTTCTCGGCTCGGCCTGGAATTTTTGAGGTTTCTTTGATTCACATCTCGAGTCATAATTCCAACTCTCTGCAGAAGCACATATTGGGTGCGATCATGGGAAAATAGAGAAGTACTGTAACGATTGAGAATTAATCTGCGAGGAACGCACAATGCTCATGAAAAAATCGAATGCGTGAACCACACCAACACCAAATAGACGGCGATTTGATGCCTCGTCTCGGGTTCAGGGTAATATAAAGGAACACAAACAGCGAGGATGAATGCAGGCACGGCCAGAACAAGAAAGTAAGCTAGGACTTCAACCTCTGCGTACGCTCCGACACCACCGATGACAAGAGTGACCGCAAACAATTCGGCCCAATGCCGCCACCTGAGCAGGAACAGAGGCGTCATCCACTTCCCGAAAATAACCACTCCAAACCAGATTCCAAATGCAACTGCAACAACTGGCCAGTTGTCGACAATGATTACATCCATGCCCATTTCCGCAAATACCAACGAACCGTAAACGGATTTTATCACTGCAAGGACCGCGCTGCATTCTGCAGACACACGGCACAGAGCGGATCGACACACGCCGTGCCGCAACTCATTAGTAATTCATGTGCACAAACAATGCAGACAGAACCAACCAAATCATAATCTGATTTCGTGTGGTGTACCCCATGCCTTATCCTGTCTGCTTTCTGGTAGTGATCGAACTACAAATTGCCGCCAAACCAGGTACAACAAAATATTCCAACACATCCAGGTCAGCCACATTGCCGAGAACTGCAACTGCAATCTGAAGCATTCCGAGAACGATCCAGTGCCAGGTCTTGATCTTGCTGACTAGCTCATCAGCTAAATCCTCCTCGGTTGCAAGCACGGCGTCGAACAAGCTTATCCTGGGGTGCATGACCTATACTTCCGCCCGGCTGTGTCCTCCGCACCCTATGACTGCGACTCCTGCGTGGGCTATTGCTGCGCGTACCCGATCATCCAGGTAAACCGCGACGACGTCATGAGGCTCGCGCGCGGGATCGGACTCACCGAAGCCGACGTGCGGAGCGAGTACACCGTCAGGGAAAGCCCCAAGGTCACCCGCCTCAAGCTGACGGCCGACCCTGTGTTCAAGGGCGAGTCCTGCGTGTTCCTCGACAAGGAAACGCGGATGTGCACCGTGTACGAGCACCGCCCCAGCATCTGCCGCGACCATCCCGGCGAGCGCTGCGAGTGGCACGACAGGATGCTCGTCGAGTCCGCGGTCGCAGGCGGCAGGAAGGTCATACTCCTCAAGGAGATGCCCTGGACGATCGACGCGAGCCACCCCTTCTACGACAACGACAGGGTGACGTGGCTATTACAATCCTACGCTGGGAACGGCGAGGAATGAGCGAGGCCAAGGCGACGACTGAGGCGCAGGGGGCGCCGGCTGCTATCGGCCCCTACAGCGTCGCGCACTCGGGCGGCGGGCTGGTGTTCCTGTCAGGCCAGATAGGCCTCGACCCCGACTCCGGCGAGCTGGTCGAGGGCGGCTTCGAGGCCGAGGCAAGACGGGTGTTCGCAAACCTGAAGGCGGTCTGCGAGGCGGCCGGAGGCAGCCTCGGCAAGGTCGTCAAGCTGAACGTGTACATGGTCGACCTCGGCAACTTCGCCCTGTTCAACGAGATCGCCACGGAGTTCCTCGACGCGCCCTACCCGGCGCGCGCCGCGATCGGCGTCGCCTCCCTGCCCAAGGGGGCCGCGGTCGAGGTCGAGGGAATCATGGCAGCAGGCTGACGGCAAGGCAATGACGAAGAAGGACGAAAACAAGCACCACGGCAAGTCAGGCGGCTCCGACTCGCCGAGCTCCGAGGACATCAGGGCCCTTGCGGACTCGATGTCCGAGCTCGCAGCCTCGCTCAACAGGTTTGTCCTGTTCCTCGAGGACAACCCCGAGATCAAGGACATCCCGGGCAGCGTGCGCGAGCTCACCAAGCGGATCTCGGTTCTGTCGACGCGGCTCTAGCCTGCTAGGCCCTTTCGGCAACCAGGTCCCAGGACTTCCTGCCCTCCCGCTCGGCGCGCCTCTCGAAGCGCGTTACCGCCCTGCCGCGGCGGCACTCCTCCCCGCCCGAGCCGAAGGAAACCATGCTCCAGTCGCCGCTAGCGGCGACCAGGTCGCGGACGTCATCGGCGTAGTCCTTCCAGTCAGTTGCGAAGTGGAGGACGCCGCCCTGCGCAGTAAGCGCGGCGACCATGCCCAGGAACCCCTCGTTGACCATCCTGCGCTTGCGGTGGCGCTTCTTCTGCCAGGGGTCCGGGTAGAAGATCCGCACCCCGTCCAGCGAGCCCGGCCCGAACATCCGCGGCAGGCGCTCGACCGCGTCGCACATCGCAACCTTCGCGTTCGCGAGCCCCGCCTCCTCTATGCCGCGCAGGGCCGACGCCACCCCGGACGGGTAGACCTCGAAGCCGACGATCGCTGCGTCCGGGTTGGCCGCGGCGAAGGCGACCATTCCCTCGCCGCTTCCGATGCCGATCTCGGCGTGCAGGGAGCCCGTCTGCGGGAACTCCGCAGCCCAGTCGAATGCTTCGCGGTTGACGTCGACGCCGTGGACCGGGTACAGGCGCTCCATGGTCCTTGCCTTGCCCGGGCTTAGCCTGGACGACCTGAGGACATAGGACCTGACGGCGCGCCGGCCGCCGTCCTTGCCGGCTTCCGTCACTCCGCGGCGGCTGAAAGCAGATCAGGGGTGTCGGTGAACACCCCGTGCACGCCCTGCGACAGCAGCCACTCGAGCCTGTCGCGCCGGTTGACCGTGTATGCGTACGCCCCCAAGCCGGAATCAACGATCCTGGCTATCCCCCGCCTGCTCGCCTTGTCGGCGTCGAAATGGACGTTGGACGCCCCCGGCATGAAGCTGAGGCCGATCCTGCCGACGTTCTGAGCAATCGGAACGTCCGGCATCAGCCTGGCGAAGTTCCCGAGCGCCCTGACCGAGAAGCTCGAAACCATCAGCCGCGAGACCGGCCGGTTGCGAAGGGCCGTCGCGGCCGCCTCGGCGTCGGCCGCGTACCTGAAACGCCTGGACTTGATCTCGACGACAAGGCCGAGCCCGCACTCCTCGGCCACCGCCAGGCAGTCCTCAAGGGTCGGCAGCATCTCGGCGCCCCCGTCGGACGTGGTTCCGACCGCAACCCGGGAGAGCTCGGCGGAGTCCATCTTCGAAAGCAGCCTGTCGCCGCAGGACGCGATCCTGAAGTCGTGGTGGACGAACGCCACCCCGTCGCTCGACGCCTGGGTGTCTATCTCGCACCAGGAGTGGCCGAGCTCGGCCGCCCGCCGCAGCCCGGCAAGGCTGTTCTCCGGCTCCGCGGCCGGGACGCCGCGGTGGCCGATTACCGTCGCAAGCCGGAAGTGGCTCAACCCGAAAGCCGGCCGGCCAGGATCGACGAGGACTCCGCCGTGATCTCATCGAGCGGCAGGCCTATCTCGCCGCCGGTCCAGGAACGGACCCGGTCCGCCCCCGCGCCGAGCAGCCACGACCCAGCGGCCGCGGCCTCCCAGGCGGGCACGCCCTGGCAGAGCAGCCCCCCTACGATGCCGGTGAGCACGTCGCCGCTTCCGGCCTGGGCGAGCCCCGGGTTGCCCGAGGAGACTATCCCCCACCTTCCGTCGGGCCCGGCGACGACCGTCCCGGACCCCTTGAGGGCAACGACGCCGCCGAGTCGCTTGGCGAGCCGCAGCGCGGAGCCCACCCTGTCGTCCTGCACCTCCGCGGTCCCCTTGCCGAGCAGCCTGGCCGCCTCGGCGGGGTGCGGGGTGAGCACGGTCGGGGCGCGCCTTTTCCTCAGGCCGGAGCGCAAGCGCGGGCTCCCTGCAAGCATGTTCAGGCCGTCGGCGTCGACCACGAGCGGGACGCGCAGCCCGACGGCCTCGCGGAGCCAATCCCTCGCGGAGTCGGTTACCCCCGCGCCGACGCCCACCGCGGCCGCGCTGATCCGGTCCGGAACCTCGCCGCGCCACATCACCTCCGGGCGGAGCGGGTCGACCGCGGTGCCCGAGCCGCCGGTCTCGACCGCGAAGACCTTGCCCGCGCCGTGCGCGACGGCAGCGCGGGTCGCGAGCATCAGGGCCCCGAGCATCCCGGCTGAGCCGCCGATGACTGCGAGCGATCCGTGGTCGCCCTTGTTGCTGTCCGACTTCCGCAGCAGCCTCCCGGTCCCGACCGGGCCGTCTACCAGCTCGCCGCCGGGCGACCCGTCGTCGCCGGTTGACAGGTCGGCGACGATCACCTCGCCCGCATGGTCCCGCCCGGCGCGCATCAGCAGCCCGGGCTTCATGCCGAAGAAGGTGACCGTCCTTTCCGCCCGCACGGCTGCGCCCATCACTGCGCCGCGGTCGGAGTCAAGCCCGCTCGGGACGTCGATCGCCAGCACCGGCTTGCCGGACGAGTTGATCCTCCTCACGCACCTTGCTGCGTCGCCCGCGAGGTTCCGGTCCAGGCCGATCCCGAACAGGCCGTCGATTACGGCCCCGCACCGCCTCAGCGCGCCCGGGCCTGCCTCCGGCCCGCTCATCCTGGCGTAGTCCTTCGCTGCGCGCTCGGCGTCGCCGCCGCGAACGGGAGGACCGAGCGGCCTCCAGAGGTGCACCTCGCGGTTCGCCAGGGCAAGCATGCCCGCGGCCACGCATGCGTCGCCGCCGTTGTTGCCCTTGCCGGCGACGAACAGCAGCGGGTCCGGCAGGTCCGAACAGGCGCGGGCGACCGCCGCCGCGGCGTCCGTCATCACCTCGAAGGTCGGGCGCCTTCTGAACTCCCTGCGTTCGACGGCGCGCACCGTCTCGACGTCCAAGATCCTCATCGGAAGCATGCGCCCTGCAGGCAACGGTGATTGTAAGAAAGTCCTGCAAATACAATGGAACCCCTAACCCGCGCGAACCTGACCACGAAAAAGGCGGCACACTTTGGGCAAGCTTAGGATCATGGTGGTCGGGGCCGGGTCGGCCGGCCGCCGGCACCGCGAGAACCTCGAGCGCCTGGGCACGGTGCCCATTTTGGTCCCCTTCCGCGCGCTCAAGGAAACGCCGCTCGCCAAGCTCCTGGACAAGAAGCCCTGCGACGCAGCGGTCATCGCCACGGCCACCGACGTCAGGCTGCCCCTGATCGAGGAGTTCGCGCAGAGGAACATCCCGATGTACGTCGAGAAGCCGCTTGCCTTCCGCACAGAGGACCTCAAGGCGATCAAGGCCGCGACCGCCCGCATCTGCTACCGCAGCATGGTCGGCTTCATGATGCGCTACCACCCGGGCTTCCTGAGGCTTGCGGACTCGGACCTGTCATCCGCATGGGCGTTCGAGTTCACATGCGGCCACGACGTGAACCTGTGGCGCAAGGACTGGTCGTTCGAGAAAAGCTACGCGGCTAGGGCCGAGGGCGGCGGCGCCCTGCTCGACCTGTGCCACGAGATCGACATGGCGTGCTACCTCTTCCCCGGCCTTGAGGCCGTCCGGGTAAGGTCGGAGGGAAGGGAAGGCTTCCCCGGGGTCGACTTCGCGAGCGACGTCTACCTGTGCTCGAAGGGCCCCCTGGGACCGCCGGGCCGGGTGTCGGTCGACTACCACAGGCCGCACCGCGCAAGGACCGCGAGGATAGAGTTCCTCGGCCGCACCGCGGAGCTCGACTTCGTCGCCGGGACGCATTCCGACGGCAACGGCAAGCGCGACGTCTCATGCGAGCGCAACTCGCTGTTCCTGTCGGCGATGGAGGACTTCCTCAAGCTCATTCAGGGCAAGTACCCCGCGTCCCACATCGATCTCGTCCCGCGCCTGGACCTGGTTTCGGAAAGCAGCGAGCTGATCGCCAAGGCCTGGGAAAGCAGAGAATTCACGGTACCAGACACAAAGGAAGCCGTCCAATGATCGTCAAGCACATAGGGGTGCGCAAGGGAAGCAAGGGCCTGCCCGGCAAGCACTTCGCCGAGGTGATGGGAATACCGCTGATCGACTGGTCCATGGACCAGCTGATCTTCAACCGCAGGTACGGGCCGATCATCGTCTCGACCGACGACGAGGAGATCTACGGGCGCTGCGTTCGCAAGGGCGCCGAGGACATCGGCCTGCGCCCGAAGTCGCTCGCCCGCTCGGACACCCCGAAGTGGAAGGTCTGGCAGCACTCGCTGAAGATTGCCGAGGGGATCTGCGATACCCCGATCATCGCCTTCCTCGACCTCGACGCGTCCTCGCCGATGCGCCTGCCGGAGGACATCGACGACGCGATCGACCTGTTCGAGCTCGAGAGGCCCGACATGGTCATGTCGTGCTGCGAGGCGCGCAAGAACCCGTACTTCAACCTCGTCGAGCCGAACGAGGACGGCTCGCTGCGGCTGAGCAAGGAGCCGGAGAGCAAGGTGTCCTCGCGCCAGAAGGCGCCGCTCGTCTACGAGCACGCCGCGTCGATCTACGTGATCTCGCCGGACTACCTCAAGCGTGCGAAGGACCTGCTCGAAGGCAGGGTCATACCGTTCGTGATGCCCCGCGAGCGGTGCGTCGACGTCGACACCGCTCTCGACCTCAAGGTCGCCGACGCACTCATGGAGGAGAGGCACACCTACGACGAAGGCCTGTACCGTGCTTGAGGGCCGCACGGTCCTGGTCACAGGAGCGGGCGGCGTGCTCGGAACGTCGCACGTCGCGGCGATGCTCGGCGCCGGAGCCCGGGTGCTCGCGACCGAGCTGCCGGGCGAGCGGCTCGAGGCCCTGCGGGAGCGCCACGGCGCGAGCGAGCGCTTCAGGTCCCGTGCCCTGGACGTGACCGACGAGGGGCAGGTGGCCGAGGCGTTCGCGGAGGCCGCGGCGGACGGCTGGCTGCCGAGCGCCGTGGTCAACAACGCCGCGGTCACCCCGGAGCTCGCCGCGGGCGAGGGGGAGGCCTTCCCGGACTTTGCCGACAGCGACGTAGAGACGTTCGAGCGAACCCTGCGCGTGAACCTCACCGGAGCCTACGTCGTCGCCAGGCAGGTCGACCGCGACGTCGCCGGCAAGCACGATGCGACGCTCGTCAACGTCGCCTCGATGTACGCGCTGCGCGGGCCCCACCACGAGATTTACGAGGGCATGCCGTTCAAGTCGATGTGCGCCTACTCGGTCTCGAAGGCAGGAGTGCACGGGCTGACGGTCTGGCTCGCGGGCCTCTGGGCGGCGCGCGGGGTCACCGTCAACACCCTGGCGCCGGGCGCGGTGTTCAACGGCCACGACGACGAGTTTCGGAAGCGGGTGTCGGGACTGACGATGCTCGGCCGGATGGCCGAGCCGCAGGAGATCTCGGACGTGCTGGTGTTCCTGTGCTCGGAGAGGGCGCGCTACATGACCGGGCAGTTCGTCAGCGTCGACGGCGGCTTCAGCGCCTGGTGAGCCCCGCCCCCTCGATCATCCCCGGCAGCGCCTCGAGGGTGCGCCTGGCCGCTTCGCCGTGCGCCCTGCAGAACGCGGCGATCCTTTTCCTGTCGGCCTTCTTGCCGAGCTGAGCGGACAGGGCTTCCGCCATTTCCGCGGCGGTTCCGGTCCTGGTTGCAACACCCTCCTCAAGCGCCTCGGCCAGCGGGTACTCGATCGTGTGCGTCTCGGGCCCGACGAAAACCGGCTTGCCCTGGGACAGCGCCTCGATGACGTTGTGCGCGCCCTTGGCGGAAAAGCCCCCGCCGACTACCACGGCGTCGCTCATGGCCATGTAGAAGTGAACCTCGCCGAGCGAGTCGCCGAGCAGCGCGTCGATCGCGGGCGCGTCGCCCCTCGGCTTCAGCCTGCCGTCGAACAGCGCGCTGCGCCTGCCGCACGCAACGCCCCTTTTCTCCAGGATTGCGGCAACGTCGCCGAAGCGCTCAGGCGCGCGCGGGACGACGACGAACAGCGGCCTTTCCTCCTTCCTGTCCGCGATGCCTTTCGCGATCCTGTCCATCACCTCAAGGTAGGTGTCCTCCTCGCCCTCGATCACGCTGATGAACGAGACGCACGGCCGCACGGCCGCCGACAGCCACTTGCGCGCCGCCTTGCCCGCGGCGAGCTGGGGCTTCGGGACCTCCTGGTCGAAGCGCATCTCCCCGGTCACCGCGACCTGCCTTGCGCCGAGGCTCCGGAAGCGCTCCGCCTGCCCCTCCGACTTCGCGAACACGCCGGCGAATCCCGAGACGAGCCCGGTGCGCA
>CAZDYI010000003.1:0-16493 GCA_964509765.1 uncultured Gammaproteobacteria bacterium | reverse complement strand
ATGCGCTCGAGCGGCCCGCTGTTCGTGACCAAGTCGAGCATCAAGGCGGACGCCTCCTGGTTCAAGGCGGCGGTGCTCGCATGCCGGCCCGCGAGCGTCGAGAAGACCATGGTCGCGATGGCCGCGCTAAACAGGATCGGCTGGGAGTCGACCGAGAAGCTCTGCGGCGAGGCCGGCATCTCCGACAGGATCCACAGGAGCGGCGTGCTCTACGGGTACACCTCTAAGGCCGCTTCCGCCAAGGCGATCGAGACCTGGAACAGGAAGGGGGAGTACAGGGTGGAGCACTCCAGGGTCAACCCCAAGGACCTGCCCGAGATGGCGTCCGGCTTCCGCGGCAACCTCGACTGCGCCTACTACGCGCCCGGCGACGGGTACTCGATGGACCCCTCCATGGTCGTGCGGGGACTCACCGCCCATGCCGCGGCAGGCGGCGCGGCCCTGCAAAGGGGCAGGGCGCTCGAGGTGCGCAGGGCCGCCGACGGAACCGTCGAGGTCGTCCTCGAGGGCGGCGACGTCCGGCAGTGCGACGGCTGCGTCGTGGCCGCGGGGGCCTGGTCGGGCGAGATTGCGGCCAAGCTCGGCGACCCGGTCCTGCTCACGAGCCAGCGCGGCTACAACCAGACCTATCCCCGCTCCGGCGTGACGTCCGAGTACCCGGTGATCGTCGAGGACCTCGGCCTGGCGGTTACGCCGATGACGGGCGGGCTGCGCATCGGCGGCTGGATCGAGTTCGACGACAAGTCGAACCCGCCGTCGGAGAAGATCCACGCCAGGCTCGAGAAGGCCGCGACCGGGCTCATGCCGGGCCTGAAGACCGAGGGCGCGGTCAAGTGGATGGGCAACAGGCCTTCCACTCCCGACTCGCTGCCTGTCATCGGCCCGAGCCAGAAGGCCCCCAACGTGATCTACGCATTCGGCCACGGGCACCTCGGCCTGACGCAGGCCGCGGCCACAGCCCGCTGCGTGGCCGGCCTTGCTGCCGGCACGAACCCGCCGGTTCCCCTCGCTCCGTTCGGGATAGAGAGGTTCGCCTAGCCGGCCGTCACTTCGCGCGCTCGAGGACCTTCCTCAGGCGCCTGAAGATCTCGTCGATCTGCTCCTCCTCGACGATCAGCGGCGGCGACAGCGCGATGATGTCGCCGGTCGTCCGGATCAGCAGGTCCTCGTTCCAGAACGCGTCGCAGAATGCGTCGTACGCGCGCGCGGTGGGCTCGCCCTCGCGCGGCGCGAGCTCGACCGCCCCGATCAGGCCGTAGTTGCGCACGTCGATGACGTTGGGCGCGTCCCGCAGCGAGTGGATCCCGTCCGCCCACTTCTCCTCGAGCTCGAGCGCCCTGGTGTAAAGGCCCTTCTCGCGGTAGACCCGCTGCGCGGCGACCGCCGCGGCGATCGCAAGCGGGTGGCCGGAGTAGGTGTAGCCGTGGAAGAGGTCGATCATCCTCCCCGAGGTCCTCTCGAGGAAGTTCTCGTAGATCGACTCGCGGATCGCGACGCCGCCGAGCGGGACGGTCCCGCTGTTGACGCCCTTGGCGAACGTGACCATGTCCGCCTCGATCCCGAGCCGCCGCGCGGCGACGGTGTCGCCCACGCGCCCGAAGGCGGTGATCACCTCGTCGAGGATCAGCAGGATGCCGTGCTTCTTGCAGGTCGCGGCGACGCGCTCGAGGTAGCCCTCGGGCGGCAGCAGCACGCCGGTCGACCCGGCGACCGGCTCGACGATCACGGCCGCGACGGTAGACGGGTCGTGGATCGCGAGGATCCGGTCGAGGTCGGCGGCGAACTCCTCGCCGCCGTGCTTGGGCAGGCCCCTCGAGAATGCGTTGCGCGACAGGTCGTGGGTGTGGCGGACGTGCGCCGCGCGCAGCGTGTTGCCGAACCACTTGCGGTTGTTGCCGATCCCGCCGACGGAGATCCCGCCGAAGTTGACGCCGTGGTAGGCGCGGTCGCGGCCGACGAACAGCGTGCGCTGCCCCTCGCCGTTGTGGCGGTGGTGCGCAAGGGCGATCTTCAGCGCGGTGTCGACCGCCTCGGATCCCGAGTTGGTGAAGAAGATCGAGTTGAGGTCGCCGGGGAAGACGTCCTCCGCGAGCGTTCCGGCGAGCTCGAAGACCGCCGGGTGGCCCATCTGGAACGCGGGCGAGAAGTCCAGGGTCGCGGCCTGGCGCTGGATCGCCGCGACTATCTCCTCGTTGTTGTGCCCGCAGTTGCAGCACCACAGGCCGGCGGTCGCGTCGAGGACCTGCCTGCCGTCGGCGGTGGTGAAGTGCATCCCGCCGGAGCCGACGAACAGTCGCGGCCTTTCCTTGAAGTCGCGGTTGCTCGAGAACGGCATCCAGAAGGACTTGAGGTCCCTCTCGGAAAGCTTGTGCTCCTGTTCCTGCTGCTTTGCGGTTGCTTCAGCCATCGTTGCGCTCCGGGATTCCAGTCAAGGCTTCCGTGAATGTTCGTCACCCGCAATTATATTGACTGCGTCCGCAGTGTTTCGCTTAAACTGAGTCTCGGGCATGGCTGAGGCGGCAACGAAGGGGGAGCGGCCGTACAGGGTCGGCAACCACGTCGGCGGGGCCGCGCTGATTCCCGACTGCGACGCGCAGCCGGTCTACAACCCGGCGACGGGAGAGGTCCAGGGCGAGGTCGTCCTCTCGGGCCCTGATGAGGTGGACGCCGCGGTCAAGGCGGCCCGCGACGCATTCCCGGCATGGAGCGAGACGCCCCCTGCTAGAAGGGCGAAAGTCCTCCACGATTTCCGGAGCCTGTTCGAGCGCGACGCTGACAGCCTCGCGCGGACCATCACCGCAGAGCACGGCAAGACGGTCGACGACGCCAGGGGCGAGCTCGCGCGCGCCCAGGAGGTGATCGAGCACTGCGTCGGCATCGCGACCGAGCTCAAGGGCGTCCACTCCAAGGGCGTCGCGCGCGGCGTCGACACCCACACGGTCCTCGAGCCGCTGGGGGTCTGCGCGGGCATAACCCCGTTCAACTTCCCGGCGATGGTCCCCGCGTGGATGTTCGTCCCCGCGATCGCCTGCGGGAACACGTTCGTCCTCAAGCCGTCAGAGCGCGACCCGTCGGCCTCGCTGCGACTCGCCGCGCTGTTCGAGGAGGCGGGGCTGCCGCCCGGTGTGATCAACGTCGTGCAGGGCGGCAAGGATGCAGTCAGCGCGATCCTCGCCCACCCCGGCATCGAGGCCGTGAGCTTCGTCGGCTCGACGCCGATCGCCAAGCACGTCTACGAGACCGGAGCCGCGCAGGGCAAGCGGGTCCAGGCCCTCGGCGGGGCGAAGAACCACATGGTAATCCTTCCGGACGCCGACATCAAGCAGGCAGCCGACGCGCTCATGGGCGCGGTCTACGGCTCGGCCGGCGAGCGCTGCATGGCGATCTCCGTCGCGGTCCCTGTCGGCGAGGGGACAGCCGACGCCCTGATCGAGGAGATCGTCCCGCGCGTTAAGGCGCTCAGGATCGGCCCGGGGGACGAGGAGGGCTGCGAGATGGGTCCGCTGATAACAGCCGAGCACCGCGACCGCGTGGCATCGTACGTCGGCAGGGGCGCCGACGAGGGCGCAGAGGTGGTAGTCGACGGCCGCGAGTGGAGCAGGGAGGGCTGCGAGGGCGGCTTCTTCCTCGGGGGCAGCGTCCTCGACCGGGTCCGGCCCGGCATGGGCGTCCACGACGACGAGATCTTCGGCCCGGTCCTTTCGGTCGTCCGCGCGGCGACCGCCGCCGAGGCGCTCGAGGTGGTCAACGGCCACCGCTACGCGAACGGCGCCGCGGTGTTCACCCGCGACGGGATGGCCGCGCGCGACTTTGCCGAGCGGGTCGACGCAGGCATGGTCGGGATCAACGTCCCGATCCCGGTGCCGGTGGGCTACCACAGCTTCGGCGGCTGGAAGGACTCGCTGTTCGGTTCGAACCCGATATACGGCCCCGAGGGCGTGCGCTTCTACACCCGCCTCAAGACGGTCACCACGCGCTGGCCCGGCGACGAGCGCCACGGCGCGGAGTTCACCTTTCCGCGCACGGACGGCTGACCCGCGCAAAGCGCGGCAGCAACGGAACTACAATACCGAGACCGAAAGCTTCAATCGGAAATCACCCGTCAGGATACCCACCAGGCTGAAGGCCGAACGGACGCATCGGCTCCGGCCGGGTCTCGCGACAAAGGAAGGACGCGCATGAACAAACTGATCACGGCTGTCGCAGCGGCGATGCTGCTGCCCCTCGCCGCCATGGCGGACAGGTACGAGATGGACACGACGCACTCGTTCATCCAGTTCAAGGCGAGCCACCTCGGCATCGGCTGGGTGGTCGGCCGCTTCAACCGCTTTTCCGGCGAGTTCACCTACGATCCCGAAGGCGGGCCCGGCGCGCAGTCGGCCTCGGTCTCGATCGACACCGGCAGCCTGGACTCGAACCACTCCGAGCGCGACCGGCACCTGACGAGCGGCGACTTCCTCGACGCGGGCAGCCACCCGACCGCGACCTTCGTGTCGACCGGCTACAGCGGCGGAGCCGAGGGCGGGACGCTCAGCGGCGTGCTCACCCTGTGGGGGCAGGAGGCGCCGGTCGACATCGAGGTGACGCTCAGCGGCGCGGGCAACGACCCTTGGGGCGGCTACCGCGCGGGCTTCGAGGGATCGACCGTCCTCACCCTTTCCGACTTCGGCTTCTCCTCGCGCCTTGTGAGCACAGTCGAGGTGGACCTGTTCGTAGAGGGCATAAGGCAGTAGGCCATGGCGCTGCGCGGCAACGAGGAGCGCTACGGGACACTGGCGAGGACGCTCCACTGGCTTGTCGTCGTCCTGTTCGTGCTGCTCGCCATCAGCGGCAACATCTTGGTGAGCCTGGAGTACTCCGATCCCGTGCGCGCCATGCGCGTCAAGATCCACCGCACCGCGGGACTCGTGATGTTCATCCTCATGGCCGCAAGGCTGTGCTGGGCCCTGTTCGACACGAGGCCGCAGCCGCTTGCGTCGCTCAAGACCTGGGAGAGGCTGCTGTCGATCGCGGTCCACCGCATCTTCTACGCGCTGCTGATGGCGGTGCCGGTTTTCGGCTACCTGTTCTCCGGCGCGAGCGTCGACGAGGTCCAGTTCGCAGGCTTCACCCTGCCTTCGGCCGCACAGTTCTCCCGCGACGCGTCGGAGACGCTGATCGGCTTCCACAAGTGGCTCACCCGGCTGATCGCGTTCTGCGCGGTCCTGCACATCGGCGGCGTGATCAAGCACCATTTTCTCGACGGCATCCCGATCTGGCGCCGGATGATCTTCTAGCCGGGCCTCATCCGTTCACGTCGCAGCCCAGGAATCTCCTCCCCGAGGCCAGGCAGGCCTCCATTACCGAGTAGCTGCCCGCGGCCGGGTCGACCACTACGTCGCCCGGCGCGGTGACGGCCTCGATAAGCCGCATCTGCAGCCCGACCGGCTTAGCGTGCGTGTGACCGCCGCGCGCCGCGGCCTCCGTCCACACGTCCGGGATGTCGTGCGCGGTCCACACTCCCTTGGCGCGCTTGGGAGCCTTCTGGACCGCGACCAGGTGCTCGCTCGACCGCCTCGTGCGGTAGCCCATGCCGATCCTGCCCTTGTGCCAGGTGACCATGTCGACGACTTCGAGTTCTGTGCCTTCGAACCAGGGTCCGATCCCGGTGCAAAGGTGGAACTTGTCGACCCACAGGAACAGGTGGCCGCTCGGGACGAGGACCCGGCCGATCTCGCCGATGAAGTTCCTGATCTCTTCTTCGCCCATCTGGCGCAGGGCGGAGCGCTTCTGGCCGCGGCCCTTGCCCTCGTTGCCGTACTTCATCCGGTCGAGTATCCCGCGGTACTGCGGGTCGAGGAACGCCGCCGGAACCGAGGCGTCCGCCAGCTGCCCGAGGAGCCTGAGGCCGTCCATCCGCCGCCGCCGGTCGAGGGCGAGCTTGCCCGGCAGCTTCGCTGCGGACGCGCGCGCTGCGCGCTTTGAGGAGTATACGGAGGGCATTCCTGCGGGCGCGCCGGGTTGCGGCTAGTTTAATACGCCGGATTCGGCGCCGGAAGCGGGGATAGAATTCCCGCCCCTGAAACCGTCCCGCAGCAGATGAGCAAGAAGCCCAAGGTCCTGGTCGCCGACCTGATCTCCGACGCAGGCATCAAGTGCCTGGAGGAAGGCGGGATGGACGTGGTCATCGAGCAGGGGCTTTCCGACGCGAAGCTTGCGGCCATGCTCCGGAAGGTCGACGCCGTGGTCGTGCGCAGCGCGACCAAGATCTTCGCGAACGTGCTCGACGCCAAGACGCGTGTGCAGGTGATCGGCCGCGCCGGGATCGGGGTCGACAACATCGACGTCCCCGAGGCAACCGAGCGCGGCATAGTCGTGCTCAACACCCCGGACGCGAACGCCGCGACCACCGCCGAGCTCGCCGTCGCGCACCTGTTCTCTCTCTCGCGGCGCCTGACCGTCGCGGACGCGTCGGTCCGCGCAGGCAGGTGGGAGCGCTCGAAGCTCGTCGGGACCGAGATCGCCGGCAAGACCGTCGGCGTAGTCGGCTACGGGACGATCGGCAGGATCGTCGCCTCGCGGTGCCGCGGGCTCGCGATGGAGGTCGTCGTCCACGACCCGTTCGTATCCGACAAGGTCATCGAGGAGGACGGCCACGCGCCCGCTACCCTTCCGAAGCTGCTCAAGGCCAGCGACTACGTCACCATCCACACGCCGGGCAACAGGGAGACGATGGGTATGATCGGGCGCGCCGAGCTGCGGCGCATGAAGAAGTCTGCGTACCTGATCCAGTGCGCGCGCGGCGGGATCGTGGTCGAAGAGGACCTTGCCGCGGCGCTTGCCGCGGGCGACATCGCAGGGGCCGCGGTCGACGTGTTCACCTCTGAGCCGATGGCGAAGGACAACCCGCTGCGCAAGGCGCCGAACGCCGTGTTCACCCCGCACCTCGGGGCGTCGACCGCCGAGGCGCAGCACGCGACGGGCGTCGCGATCGCAAGGCAGGTCGTGACGTTCTTCAGGACCGGCGAGGCGGTCAACGCGGTCAACCTGCCGCGGGTCCCGGCTGACGTCCTGTCGGTGACCAAGCCGTACCTGCCGCTCGCGCGCAACCTCGGGCGGCTCCTCGGCGAGAGGTGCGCGGGCAGGCCGTCGCTGCTCGAGATCGAGATGGTCGGGGCCGCGGCCGACCTGCCGGACGCGGTGATCGTCTCGGAGGCGCTGTCCGGGCTCCTCGAGCCGAGCCTGTCGCTGCCGGTAAACCAGGTCAACGCCATCTCGCTCGCAGAGCGCCAGGGGCTCAGGTGGACGGTGTCGTCCGACCACGCCGCGCGGGAGTTCGCCTCGCTGCTGACCCTGACGCTGCACTGCGGCAAGTCGGCCACCAGGGTCTCGGGCACGCTGCTCGGCGGCGCGCAGCCGCGGATAGCGAGCTACGCCGGGATCGAGATCGAGGCGCCGCTGACGGGGCCCGTGCTGATCACCACGCACAGGGACAGGCCCGGCGTGGTCGCGAAGATCACCACGCTCCTTTCCGAGAAGCGGGTCAACATCAGCCACATGCACGTCGGCTCCGACCGCGAGGGCAGGCAGGCCGCTGCGTTCCTCTGCCTCGACCGGATGCTTCCCGACGCCATCGTCAGGTCGATCCTCGCGATCCGCAACGTGGACACCGTCGCCCACCTGCACCTGTAGACCGCCCTAGACGGGCGGCGCTTCAGTGCCGGCGGTACGAGATCACCGACAGGAACCGCGTCGGGATGTCGAGGAACTCCTCCGGGCCGTGCGGCTGCCGCGCGTCGAAGAACAGCGAGTCGCCCTCGCGCATCTCGTAGCGGTTCGAAGCGTGGCGGTAGACGAGTCCGCCCTCGAGCAGGTAGATGAACTCCGAGCCCTCGTGCTGGAAGGTGTTGAAGGGCCTGGTCTTGGTGTCTATCGTGATCAGGTACGGCTCGACCTGGACGTCGCCCGCCATCTGCACCCCGAGCAGCTCGTATCGCTGCCCTGCCCGGCTTCCGGTCCGGTCGACGGGCAGGCCCTTGCCTGCGCGCACCAGCGACGCGCCGCCCTTGGTGTCGACGTTCTGGAACAGGGCCGAGAACGGGACCCCGAGGGCGAGCGACAGCTTGCTGAGGGTGTGCAGCGACGGCGAAACCGATCCGTGCTCGAGCCGCGAGAGCAGCGCTACCGATATGCCTGCGTGCTTGGCTAGGTCCTTGGCCGTCATCTTCTTGCGCAGCCGCAGGTTGCGGACCTGCGAGCCGATCGCGGTCCTGATGTGGGTGTCGTGCTCAGCCGGCGTCGGCGCCGACGAGATCGTCCCGCCCTCTCCGGGCGCGACGGCGTCGACCGCGTCGACCGTCAGGTCCTCCTTCATCCCGGTCGGATTTTCTCACAGCGATTCGCCGCGCGCCTTCGCGCCGCGGCATGCAAGTTGTTATACTTTTTTCGACGCGATCCGGCTGCCCGGCCCGGAGGACGACGGTGCCCAGGGGGCGCGCAGGCGGCCGGGATTTATGTTTCTTTCCTGAGGGGACTTTCATGAACACCAGGACCATGCATGACTCAATGGGGGCCGTCGAGGTCCCGAGAAAGGCGCTCTACGGGCCGCAGACTCAGCGGGCGGTGCAGAACTTCCCGGTGTCGGGCAGGGGGATGCCCGCCGAGTTCGTAAGGGCGCTCGCCCTGGTCAAGCACGCCGCGGCGACCGCGAACGCGGATCTCGGGCTGATGCCCAAGAGGATGGCAGCGGCGATATCGAGGTCGGCGCTCGAGGTCGCGGACGGCGGGCACGCGGACCAGTTCCCGGTCGACGTGTACCAGACCGGATCTGGAACGAGCTCAAACATGAACATGAACGAGGTCCTCGCTACGCTAGCGAGCAGGCGTCTGAAGAAGCCCGTCAGCCCGAACGACCACGTCAACATGGGACAGAGCAGCAACGACGTGATCCCGACGACGATCCACGTGGCCGCGGCGATCGGCATCACCGACCGGCTGCTCCCGGAGATGCGCAGGCTCGCGCGCACCCTGCGCACCAAGCGGCGCTCCGTGAAGGGCTACGTCAAGACCGGCCGCACCCACCTGATGGACGCGATGCCGCTCACCCTTTCCCAGGAGCTCGGCGCGTGGGAGACGCAGGTCGAAAAGGGCATCGACCGCCTGTCGGGCTCGCTCGTCCGCCTGCGGATGCTCGCCCAGGGCGGAACCGCGATCGGAAGCGGGGTCAACTGCGACAGGCGGTTCCCTAAGCGCTTCGCCGCGGCCCTCAGGGAGCGCACCGGAATCAGGTTCAGGCCCAACGCGAACTTCTTCGAGAGCCTGTCCGCCCAGGACACCGCGGTCGAGGTCTCAGGCCAGCTGCGGACCGTCGCGGTAAGCATGACGAAGATCGCCAACGACCTGCGCTGGATGAACTCGGGCCCGCTCGGCGGGCTCGGCGACATCGAGCTCAAGGCGCTGCAGCCCGGCTCGTCGATCATGCCTGGCAAGGTCAACCCAGTCGTACCGGAGGCATGCGCGATGGTCTGCGCGCAGGTGATCGGCAACGACGCGACCGTCACGGTCGCAGGCCAGGCAGGCAACTTCCAGCTCAACGTCATGCTGCCTGTCATCGCGCGCAACCTGCTCGAGTCGGTCTCGCTGCTTGCCTCGATCGTCCCGCTGATGGCGGGGGCGATACGGACCTTCAAGCCGCGCCGCGACCGCCTCGAGGCGTCGCTGTCGCGGAACCCTATCCTCGTCACCGCGCTCAACCCGGTAATCGGCTACCTCGCAGCAGCGAAGATCGCCAAGGAGGCCTACCGCCGCGGCGAGCCCGTGATCGACGTCGCCGAGCGCATGACCGACATCCCGCGCAGGGAGCTCGAGAGGCTGCTCGACCCCTCCAAGCTCACCGGCTCGGGAAGCCAGGGGTAATATAATCAGGGGCTGAACGGCGCGGCCACGCTCCGCCGCGCCAGGGAGAGCAGCCAATGTCCGGTCTCGAGAAGCTCAGCAAGAAGGTCAACGCCTGCGTGACCTGCGACTCGTGGAAGGCCGAGTTGCGCCACCCGTCCCCCGACCGGTTCTTCGTGATCTACGAGAGCTACCAGCGCGGGGTGTGCACCGGCCCGATCAAGACCGGGGTCTCGATGACCCCGCTCAACAAGTGCAAGGCCTGGCGGATGTGGGCCTCGCTGCGGAAGCCCAAGGACACCGACGAGTCGGTCTTCGGGGAGCAGCGCGAGGACTGGTGGTACGTCGAGGAGGAGTACCAGGTGGTCACCGAGAGGGACACCGGCGTCGGCCTCCGCGCGAGCAACTACATCCAGGAGCTCATGGGCCAGTCGCGCGCCCAGAAGCGAAGCGGCGAGGTCGCCGCGGAGCGCGAGGCCAGGGAGGCCGAAGCGGCGGATCCCGGGCAGCAGGAGGCAGAGCCTGCCGCGGAGCAGCCTGGGCCTGCGGAACAGCCCGCTCCCGAGCCCGAGCCGGCCGAGCCGGAAGAGCAGCAGCCGGCCCAGTAGGGAGGGGCTTCCCTCCCGATCCGCTGCCGGGCAGCGCCCGGCGTCAGTCAGTTTCCGCCGTCGTCGTCGCAGATCGCGCCGCACGGCGCGCACGCTCCGGCAGCGCCTGCCGACCGCCACTCCTCGAGCGCCGCGTGGTCCGGCTCGGGGCTGCGCGCGTGGTCGACCGCCACGAAGGCGAGCATGACCAGCGCGAGAACGCCTATGTGAAGGAACCTCGACACCGCGCCCTCAGTTCGCAAGGCCGAAGCGGGGCCTGAGCCTTACGCCGATGTGCGAGCCCGCCCACGCCGCGGCGAACCACAGCCAGGCGTGCATCGAGCCCGACGCCAGCCCCGAGAACAGAGCGCCGATGTTGCAGCCGAAGGCGAGCCGGGCGCCGTAGCCCATCAGCAGCCCCGCGAGCGCCGCGGCGGCAAAGCCCTTCACGGACCCCGGCGCGAGGTCGTCAGTCTTGCGCCAGCGCCATACCGTGAGCGCGGCCACGCCGGCGAGCATGCCGAAGTTCATCACGGAGGTCACGTCCGCGAGCACGGAGTTGGCGAGCGCGTTCGCCGGGTAGGGCGAGCTCCAGAAAACGGTTTCCGAAATCCCGGTTCCCGCCATGTCGAGGACCTTGGCCCCCCACAGCCCGTACGCGAAGGTGATGCTCCACATCCTCCCGGAGACGTACAGGGAGAGCAGCGCAAGGAGCACGATCACGGCGCAGCCTACGACCTGCCGGCCCGTCGGGCGCCAGCTTGCTGCGGAGCCCGACCTTCTTGCCATGGCCACAACGATGAAGGCGAGCGCGGCAAGGGCGGCGATCTGGAGCGGCGCTGCGACCGCAAGCGGCAGGTGGTCCGCGAGGACGACCTGGCCCGCGTTCGGCGCGCGCAGCCACATCGGCAGGTGCAGGGTGCCGACCACCGATCCCGGCAGGAAGAACAGCAGCACCCACAGCGAGTGCCGGGAGCCGGTCCCGGCCCCGACTATCGTCCCGGACCCGCAGCCTCCGCCGAGCTGCATGCCGATCCCGAACAGGAACGCGCCGACAAGGACCGACAGCCCGAACGGAGCCGCGTTGCTCACGACGCCGTCGATGGCCTCGAGGGCCGGGATGAAGACCGCGGTCGCGAGCGCAAGCAGCAGCAGGGTGGCGACCAGGCCCCGGGCCTCGCGCCTGACCTTGAAGGCGCGCCAGGGGCCGGCGAACCCGATGCGAAACAGGACAAGCGAGACGCCAAGTCCCGCGCCGATGAAGAACAGAAGCGCGTTGCGCAGGCTCGCGAACCACGCGACGGCGAGCGCAAAGGCCACCAAGGCCGCAACGGCAGCGGTCCTCGCAAGGGCCCGCCCTTCGTTGGCGACTTCGGCCGGAACCGGGCCGGCCGCGGGCTGCAGGGCTCCGTCGGGTGCGGACATCGGGCTATTTTCCGTTACCGCGCCCATGGAAAAAAAAACCGGCCCCGCCGGCCGATTGCGGACGGGGCCGGTGGCAGGAGGCTACTCGGACTTGAGGGTCCCGAGCAGCGACTCAAGCCTCGACGGCGAGTTGATCAGCGGGTTGCCCTCGTCCTGGGTCCACGCGACCATCGAGCCGTCGTAGAGCCTGACTCCGTCCAGGCCCGCGACCTCGGACATGGCGAACCACGCGGTCGACGCCCAGTGCCCGGTGTTGCAGTAGGAGACAAGCGGCTTGGTGTCGCTCGGGTCCCAGCCGTTGGCCTCGGCCACCTCGATGACCTGGGCGCGGTTTGCGAACAGTCCGGTGTCCGGATCGACCAGGTCCGCCTGCGGCAGGCGGTCTGCGGTCGGGATCGCGCCGGCGGCCAGGGCCTTGGGGTGCTTCTCCTTTCCTTCCCACTGCGGGTCGGTGCGCGCGTCGATCGGCTGGACGTTGCCGGCGTCGATCTCGCTCATCAGCGAGGCGGTGTCGATCAGCAGGCCCTCGTCGACCGCTCCCGGGTACGGGCCGGAGACTGCGGCCTCGTTGGCCGTGGTCTGCAGCGTGTACAGGTCGCGCGAGGTCCACGCGTTCATGCCGCCGTCGAGCAGCGAGACGCTGTCGTGGCCAAGCACCTTGAAGGTCCAGTACACCCGGGTCGCCGAGCCGACGTCGGACGAGGTGTTGCCGTACGGGATGACGACGACGTGCGTGTCGGGCGTTATCCCGAGCGAGCCGATCTTCTCGTTGATCGTCGAGAGCGGCGGTAGCATGCCGACGACGCCGTCGACGGTCTCGCGCCAGCCGAACTCGCCGTAGGGGGCGCTCAGCGCGCCGACGATGTGGCCCGCGTCGTAGTCCTCCGCCTTGCGGAGGTCGACCAGGACGACGCTTCCGTCATCGAGGTTCCGGTCCACCCAGTCTGCGGTGACCAGCGGGGACGCATGTGCGGCCGACGCGGCCAGCAGGCCGGCGGCGAGCAGCGCCCGCTTCGTTGTGTTTAGGTGTTTGGTCATGGTTAGTGCTTCTCCTGAATGGTGGAGGGATGCGTCATTATACACAATTAGCAAAACGACACCATCCCTATATCCACTTTTGCGATTAGGAAAGCCGTTTTTCAAGCACCGCGGCGCTCCGGGCCTCGACGCCCTCCCTCCTGGCCTGCGGCAGGAACGAGGGGTCGCCGGCGGCGTAGCCCCGCTCGCGGAACCAGTCGGCCGCCTGGGTGGTGACCACGAGCATCCTCCCGATGCCGCCGCGCCTGGCCTTGTCCTCGAAGAAGTCCAGGAGCAGGTTGCCGTATGCGTTGTTGGCGTAGTCGGGCCGGACCGCCAGGCACCCGAACTCCGCGGAATCGCCGTGCCGCTCGAGGCACGCGCATGCGATCAGCGCGTCGTCGCGCGAGACCACGGCGAAGCTGCCGACCTTCCCGGCGATCTCCTGGACGCTTCTCGGCAGGAGCGCCCCGCTGGCTACGCCGGGCGCGATGAGCTCCGCGATCGAGCAGATGTCCGAGAGGCTTGCGTCGCGCACGGCGTCGAAGGGGTCGCGGCTGACCATCGCGGCCACGCCGTCCGGCGACAGCAGCTCGAGCAGAAGGCCGCCCTCGATCGAGCCGTCGAGCACGTGCACCCGCTCGACCCCCGCGTCGATCGCCGCGAGCGACGCCTTGACGAGCGCTGCGGCCCGCTCCGTAAACCCGCCGGCCTCGAGCCTTTCCCTTGCCTCGGCGGAGGTCATCTCGCGGAAGTCAAGCTCCGCGGCCTCGTCGCCGTCCGCGATCACGACGAGCTTGTCGGACCTGCACGCGCAGGCGAAGGCCAGGGCGACCTCGCGCGCGTCCAGGTGCAGCGCCTCGCCGTCGACGCCTGCGCCGAGCGGCGGCAGCAGCACGGCCTTGCCCGTTCCGAGCATTGCCTCCGCCTCCTCGCGGTCCATCTCCTTCGGCACGCCCATCAGGCCGAGGTCGGTCCCCTCGGCCACGCCCGCCTTGCGCGCGGGCGCCGGGGCGCCGGTGACCGTCCCGATCCCGCCGATGCCGGAGGCGCCGCTTGAGAGAACGAGCTCGATCTCACCGCGCAGGCCGTGCGCCGCGTCGCGCAGGCAATCCAGCGCGCCCTCGCTCACTGCCGTCCGTCCGGGCCCGATCCCGCCTGCCCGGACCCCCCGCTCTTCGGCAAGCAGCCCGGCCTGGAACACTGCGTCGAACGCGACCGCGAAGCGGATGCCCGCGACCTTCCCGAGCAGGTTGACGTCGTCGAAGAACGCGGGCAGCTGTTCCGCAACCAGCATCCCGCCCGGGACCGCAACGGTGACCGTCTTGCCGCGGTGGCTGACTACGTACGGGGCCGCGTCGCGCAGCGCCCGGACGACGTCCGCGTCTGAAGCGGCCTGTCCGCCCATCAGTCGACGCAAAACGACCTGACCAGGCTGGCGATGAGCTCCGCCATGCGGTCGACCTCCGCGACCGGGACGCGCTCGTTCGGCTTGTGCGCCCAGCCGATCTCGCCCGCTCCCATTACCAGCACGTCCATGCCGGCGGCGCTGTAGTAGGGCGCCTCGGTCCCGTAAGAAACGGTTGTCGCCTTCACGCCGGTCAGCTCCTCGGCCTTCCTGATGACCGGAGCGTCCGCGCCGGTGAGCGACGCGCCGAATCCTTTCACGAAGGAATCGAACTCGACTGTCACCCCGTCGATCCCCCGTGCCGCCTTTTCGGCGACCGCTCTCAGCTCCTTCCTCGCGCCCTCGACGGTCTCGCCGACGACCAGCCTTCTCTCGACCCACAGCTCGGCCCTGTCCGGGATCCTGTTGAAGGCGTCGCCCGCGCGGCAGTAGCCGAAGTTGACCGTGGGGCCCGCAGGGACGAAGCTTTCGTCCGCGAGGGCTTCGGCCCTGTCGGCGACGTCGGAGCGCAGCGCCGACATCACGAGCCCCGCCGCCTCCAGCGCGTTGGCGCCCGACGCCGGGTCGCTGCCGTGACCGGCCTTGCCGGAAAGCAGGACCCTCTCCGCGATCGCGCCCTTGTGGCCGCGCACCGGGACGACCGATGTCGGCTCGCCTACCAGGGCGGCGGCGCAGGGCGCTTCCGTCGAGGCCGCGTGCATCGCCCCTGCCATCCCGCACTCCTCCTCGGCGGTCGCCCAGACCCGGAGCGGCCTGCGGAGCGTGCCGAGGTCCAGCTCACGGAGGGCGATGTGCACGGCGGCGAAGAACCCCTTCATGTCGCATGTGCCGAGGCCGCGCAGGCAGCCGTCGCGCTCCTCCATTGCGAACGGGTCGGTCTCCCACAGCGCCGGGTCGCAGGGCACCGTGTCGGTGTGGCCCGCAAGCAGCAGGCCCTCGCCCGGCACGTCCGGCCCGGCATGCGCCATCACGTTGTGCTTGTCGGCCAGGCCCGGAACCTCGACCGTCCTCACGCCCATGCCGAGCCCCTCGAGCGCCTCCGCCACGACCCCGGCAGCCTCCCGGTTCGAGACGTCGATCGCCCTGTCGAGGCTGCTGTGGGACCTCGCGGCGACGAGGCGCCCGAGGAAGTCCTTGGCCTGGGCGTCCACCGTCAGGCTGCCGCGGCCGCGGCGGACAGCCGCCTGATTCCCTCCTCGAGGGTCTCCCTTCCGCAGCCGAAGTTCAGGCGCATGAAGCCCGGGTCGCCGAAGTCGGCCCCCGGCGACATGCCGAGTCCGCGGGCCTCGAAGTGCGCGGGCGGGTCCTCCAGCCCGAGGGCTGAGACGTCGATCCACGCGAGGTAGGTCGCCTGCATGTGCGCCATCTCCAGGCCGTCGATCCCGTCCACCGCCTCGGCCAGCAGGTCGCGGTTCGAGCGCAGGTGCGCGACGCAGGCGTCGAGCCAGCCGTCGCACGCTCCGCCCCACGCAACCTCGGCGGCGGCCATGCCGAACGGGTTGAGCTGCGAGACGACCTGGCCGGACGCCCCGTAACGGTAGCGGTTGCGCATTACCTCGTCCGCGATCACCGCAACGCCGAAGTTCAGGCCGGCGACGTTGTACGCCTTGCTCGGGCTTTGCATGGTCACGCACGACGCGGCAACCTCGGGGGACAGCGACGCGACCGGGACGTGCGCGGCGCCATCGTCGAGGATCAGGTCGGCGTGCACCTCGCCGGAGCAGATCGTCCAGCCCTCGCTAAGCGCAAGGTCGGCAAGCGCCTCGAGCTCTGCCCTCGTGAACACCTTGCCGGTCGGGTTGTGCGGGTTGCAGAGCATCAGCACGTCAGCGCCTTCCCTTGCCGCCGCGCTGCGGATTGCCTCCGGGTCGAGCTCCCAGCCGTCTCCGGACCTTGCCATCCTTACGTCTACCCTCTTACGTCCCGCGCGCGGGACTGCGTTGCGGAAGACGTGGTAGATGGGCGAGGGTACGACCACGCCTTTTTCCGGGTCGCCCAGGTGCCTGCTTGCGGTGTGAATGACGACGCCGAGGCCGGGCTGGGGGACGATCCACTCGGGATCGACCTTCCAGCCCCACTTCCTCTCGAAGTAGGAGACGCAGGTTACGACCAGCTTGTCCGTGGGCAGCGTGTAGCCGAAAACGCCGTGCCCGACGCGCTCGCGCAGGGCATCGACGATCGGG
>CAZDYI010000002.1:0-6624 GCA_964509765.1 uncultured Gammaproteobacteria bacterium | reverse complement strand
GCCGCCCGCGTCGCCGCGGCCGAGCACAGGCTATACCCGGAAGTGGTGCGCGACGTCATCGCCGGCAGGGAGCTACCGCCGTCATGAGGCTCCTTGCCGCGGTTCTTGCCGCGGCCTCCGCCGCCCTTTCCGCGGCCGCGGAGCCGGTCGAGGCGACCGCGGTGTTCAAGATGAGCTGGAACGGCATCCCGATCGCCGAGTCGACCGACACCCTCGAGTTCTCTGGCGGCCGCTACAAGATCAGCAGCGCGGCGGTCGCGATCGGGCTCGCCGCCGCGATCGGCCAGAAGCCCATCGACAGGTTCAGCGAGGGCGCCTACGGCGAGGACGGCTTCCTCGCGCCCGAGCGCTACGAGCACGTCCGCGACGGCAAGTCGCGCATCTCGGTGATCGACCGCGACGCCGGCGAGGTGCGGATCAACACCGAGGGCGTCGAGAAGACCGAGGAGCTGTCGGGCGACAGGGTCCACGACAACCTGACGCTTGCCTACAACTTCTACGCGACCGGATCGGCGCCGGAAAAGGGCGGCTTCCACCTGACCGACGGCAGGCGCCTCACGGACGTAGAGTTCGTCGCCGTCGGCGAAGGCCCCGAGACGGTCGAGACCGGCATGGGCAGGGTGGAGGCGCAGAAGTACGAGCGCCTGACCGATCGCCCGGGGCGCTCGTACCTGATCTGGTTTTCTGAGGACCACAGGATGATGCCGGTCAAGTACGAGTACAGGCGCGACGGGACGGTCATCACGTTCGTCATGCAGAGCGTCGAGTTCGGCGACACCTAGGACCGGTCCCCGTCTGCCAGCGCCCGCCACGCCCTGAGCTTGGCGTCGTAGCTGTGCGTCGCGTTTGCAGGGCTTGACGAAGGAAGTCGGATCACCTGTATCCCCTCGGCGCGGATCCTCTCCCGCAGCGCATCCGGCGCGCGGCGCCTGAACACGTCGGCGGCCTTGCCGCCGTTGAGCCCGACGGTCCGCAGCGGGTGGCCCTCGAGCCAGCCCGCGAGGTCGTTTGGCACCTCGCTGCCTGCCCGGATGTCCGAGTCGAGGCTGCCTTTCCTGTCGCAGCGCGCGATCGTGTCCCACAGCCCCACGCCCCTGCCGGCGAGCGCCCGGCACCGGCCGGGGTAGTCCAGGTCCGGGTCGATCCCGAACACGTCGGCCGCAAGCCTCCAGAAGGCGTTGCGGGGGTGCGCGTAGTACTCGCCCGCGGCGAGCGAGGCCGCCCCGGGCATAGAGCCGAGCACCGCGACCCTGATCCTTTCCGGGCTGACCGGAGGCAGGCAGGAGACAGCGCCCGCGGCCTTCCTGCCGCTTCGCCGCGGCGTCGCCGTCAGAGCCTGCCCATCACGAGGTCGGCGCACCTGTCGCCGAGCATCATCGCCGGCGCGTTGGTGTTGCCGGCGTTGATCTCGGGCGCGGCCGACATGTCGCACACCCGCAGGCCCTCGATCCCGCGCACCCTCATCCTGGCGTCGAGCACGGCCTCCTCGTCGCCGTCGGCCCCCATCCTAGCGGTCCCGGCCGGGTGGAAGTTGGTCTTGACGAAGCGCCGGCAGTGGGCCTTCAGCTCCTCGTCGGTCGCCTTGGGGTCGGGGATCGCCACCCTCTCGGTCCGCCCGGCGAGCGGGCCGGTCCCGAACGCGCGAAGGAAGAAGCGCTGGCCCGCAACCATCCCGGCCATGTCCGCATCGTCGGAAAGCAGGTTCGGCGAGACCAGCGGCATGTCCGCCGGGTCCGCCGAGGCGAGGCGCACCTCGCCGCGCGACCTCGGCTTGACGAGCACCGTGGTTACCGTCATGCCGTAACCCTGCCGCAGCTCTTCCTTGGCGTCGCGGTCGAGGTAGACGAACGGAACGCAGAAGCCCTGGATCGTCGGGACGCCCTCCGGGTCCCCGGGGTTGATGAACGCGCCCGCCTCGAAGCCGGCGGAGGTCACGGGCCCGGTCCCGAACATCTTGAACTGGATGCCGTTGAGGACCATCCGCCAGCCGTCGGTCTGGCGGTAGTACCCGTATGGGCCGTTGGCGTAGGAGGCGATCGGGACCTCGGGATGGTCCATGAGGTTCCGGCCCACCCCCGGCGACGGCAGGACAACCTCCACGCCGCGCTCCCGCAGGTGCCCCTCGGGGCCGATCCCAGACAGCATCAGCAGCTTCGGGGTGACCAGCGCGCCCGCGGCGACGATGACCTCGCCGCCGGCCCTCGCCTCGGCCGCTCCCCGCCCGTCGCGGTACTCGACCCCGACGGCGCGGCCGCGCTCGACGATCACCCGCGTGGCCTCCGAGCGCAGGCGCACCGTGAGCCTCCCGTCGCCGCGCATCGGCTCGACGTACGCGTGCGCGGCCGAGCACCTCTGGCCGTCGCGGTTGGTGAACTGGTAGAAGCCGCAGCCGCGCTGCTCGGGGCCGTTGAAGTCATGGTTGTACGGGACCCCGAGCTCCTGGAGGGACTGGACGAACCACCTCGAGTAGGGGTCGACGTGGGCCGGGTCGGACACCAGGACCGGGCCGCCGGTCCCGTGCAGGGGCCCGGAAAGGCGGTTGTTGCCCTCCATGCGCACGAAGTGGGGCAGGACGTCCTTCCAGCCCCAGCCGACCCTGTCGGCGTTGCCCTTGAGGACGTCGTCCCACCCGTCGTAGTCGGAAGGCCGGCCGCGCATGTAGACCTGGGCGTTGACCGACGAGCCGCCGCCGAGGACGTTGCCCTGCGGGACGTCGTGGACGCGCCCTCCGAGGTGCTCCTGCGGAACCGTCCTGTGGTAGCGCATGTACTTCGAGCCGTAGAACATCTTGAAGATCCCCGGCGGCATGTCCAGAAGCGGGTGGCGGTGCGAGTGGCCGGCCTCGAGCAGGAGCACCCGGGCGCCCGCCTCCCCGGCGAGCCGCGCGGCGGCGACGCAGCCCGCCGAGCCGCCGCCCACGACGATGTGGTCGAAGCCCTCCGCCACGTCCGCCGTCAGCCCCGCGCAGCCCTGCGCATCTGCGCCTCGTCGCGGCGCTTGACGATCCCGCCGAAGACCAGGCCGACGAGGAAGCCGCCGAGGTGCGCCCAGTGCGCGACCGGGGTGTCGAGCCCGGCGTAGGCGGAGTACATGTCCGGGGCGAGGTAGGCGAATATCAACAGCCACGCCGGAAGCGAGATCGGGACGATGATCAGCAGGCAGTGCACCGGCTGGCGCAGGAAGTGGGTGAAGAAGAAGCCGAGCAGGCCGGACACCCCGCCGCTCGAGCCGATGCTGCCGGCGTGGCTCAGGTTGTCCTGGATCACCGTGCCCGTGAAGGCGCTGATGAAGTACAGCGCCAGGAACGGCAGCGGCCGGAGCCCGCCGGCTATCGGGGCGCCGAACAGCCACATGAACCACATGTTGAACACCAGGTGGAACCTGTCGGCGTGGAGCAGGTGGGCGAGCAGGACGTGCAGGGCGCCGGAGTCGCTCGCGCCGTAGTGGTTGAGGATCGCGTCGCGCAGCCCGGGGTCCGCCGCCTGGACCGTCTCGAGCCAGAAGTGGACCGCAACGTTGGCCGCGATGAGCGCAAACAGCGGCCACAGGCTGTTGACCGGCTTGCCTGTGCCGACCCACAGCGGGAATATCATCCGCCGTCCAGGTCGAAGCCGGGGTCCCAGCCGATGCCGTGCTCGGCGAGCAGCGCGCGGGTCTGCCGCCAGTAGTCTGCGCACGGCCCGCGCCTGCCGCGCGCCCCTGTCACGATCCTCTTGAGCCGCCTTGCCGGCATGGGCGGGGCGTAGGCGGGCGAGAGGCGGTTGGCGACGAACGCGAGGCACCGCACGGCGCCGCCGCCGCCGAGCGGGTGCGCCCGGCAGACGTGCGGGTAGTAGACGCCCTGGAACATCTCGCGGACGAACAGCCTGCGGATCAGCGCAGCCCGCCCGCGCCGGGGCAGGCCGAGCAGGAAGCCCGTGCACGACCCGCCGCGGTCGAGGCCGAAGACCAGCCCGGGCCGCTCCGGCGTGCCGCGGTAGGTCGAAGACCAGATGCACGGCCGGCGCGAGTAGCCGTAGATGCGCGCCTTGGCCTCGAAGGAGGGCTCGAAGTCCGGGCTCCACATCAGCGAGCCGTAGGCGAAGACCGCGAACGGGCCGCTGCCGGCTTCACCGACGACGCCGTCGAGGAGCCGCCTTGCTATGCCCCCGCGCAGGAAGCCGTCGCCGTGCGGCATGCCGTGCAGCGCCCGCAGCTCGGTGAGGTGGCGGGCCATCCGGCCCTTGGCGCGGGACATGTGCGGCAGAGTTGCTATAATAGCAATTCCAACGCCCCCTCGTGGCGCGGCACCGGAGCATTGCGATGAAGAAGGTCTTGGCAACACTGATCGCGGCAGCGGCCCTCACCGGCTGCTCCGCCTACACGAAGGGCACCTTCCAGTCCCTTCACGTAACGACCGAGCCGAGCAAGGCGATCTGCACCGTGTCGTTCTCCGGCGAGACGCCCTTTGCGACCATCACCTCCGACGGCACCGTCTACAACGTCCGGCGCGGGAGCAAGGAGCTCAGCGTCATCTGCTCCAAGGACGGCTACTACGACGCCGCGGCGGTCCTCAACTCGACCACCGACACGGAGTCGTACCAGTCCTTCGTGATCCCGGACATGCTCATCGGCACCCACCGGGAGTACCCGGGCTCGGTGCACCTCGACCTGCGCAGGATCTAGGGAAGCGGCCCCAGGGCCGGTCAGCCGGCCCCCAACAGAGCGGACCCCTTTCCCTGCCGCGCGTTGCGGCAGGCGTCCTTGCATTGACTGACTGACCCGGGCCGCGCGGCCCGGGAACCTGCCGCCTCCGGCGGCTAGGACTTCCTCTTTGCTGTCTTCGCCTTCGGCTTGGCGGCGGGCTTCTTCTTCGACGCCTTCTTGGCCGGCTTGCCGCCGGCCATCTTCTCGAGGCGCGCCTCGATGCTCTCGAGCTTCTTGAGCGCCTGCGCGAGGACCTTCTGCTGGGCCTGGAACTCCTCGTGGGAGACCAGGTGGAACTTGTTCGCGAACGCCGACAGGGTCGCCTGCGTGCTCTTCTTCATCTCGCTGGTGGCGCTGGAGATGCCGTCGCGGTCGAAAAAGCGCTCGAACCAGGATTCCCAGTCGTGCTTGTTGTCTTTCTTGCTTGGGGCCATGGAGTCAATTATATTCAATGCGCCCAATGCAGGATGGCTTTCCGCCCGTCAGGCAAGCGGCGCAGGCAACGCCGACGCACAAGCGAACCCTTCGCCGGAAGCAGCCCGGGGATGTGGCTTGTGACGGATCATTCATAGGAACGATGCCTGGACTTGCCGCAGCCTCTCCTCGGACTTTTCGCAGTATTCCTCGGAAACATCTATGCCGAGATACCCTCGGCCGCATTTTTTCGCCGCGACGCATGTCGTCCCAAGACCGGCGAACGGGTCCAGGACCACATCGCCCCGGAAGCTGAACAGCAGCAGCATGCGGCGGGCGAGCTCCACAGGGAACATGGCGGGATGGCCCATCTCCCTCATCTTCCTTTCGGGCGCGATCGACCACTTGGCGTTCACCCACTTCTTGAACGACTCGGCGTCAATGTCAGCGCGTTCAGGGTTGCCGGGCTTTTTCAGGGAGCCCTTGCAGAAGACCTCGACGAACTCCCACGTGTACTTCAGGTAGGGGCTCGACGGGCTTTTCCAGCTGCCCCAAGCCGAGTACTTGCAGTTGTAGTTGTGCTTCTCCCAGAGGATCTCGCCCTTCCAGATCATCTTCCTTTCCATCAGGAAGCTGGAGATGATGTGGTGGCTCGGGATGCAGTCGGAAAACAGCGGCTGCACGTTGACTGCCAGGCGGCCGCCGTGCTTGAGGACCCGGACGCACTCGGACAGGACGGCAAAGAGCTTGTCGAAGTACGACTGCCAGTCACGGTCGTCGGCGCCAACACCGTAGTCCAGCCCGAAGTTGTACGGCGGAGAGGTGAACACCAGGTCGACGCAGTTGTCCGGCAGCCGGCGCAGCACCTCCTCGCTGTCGCCGCAGACGATGCGGTCGGCCATCTCTGCGGGAAAGGGATTAGCCTTTCTGGAGTGGCTGTCGCCGTCGGCGTAAAAGTGCTTGCCTCGCCGGATCTCCTTTTCCTTCCGGCCTGAAACCTTTCTTTCCTTCTTGTATCCGACGAACTGTCTCTTCCTTCCCCTGACCCCGAAGCTCCTGACGCCGGCGACGGACCGATGGATCCTTTGCATGGCACCGGCGCAGCCGTGTTCCGCTGAAACCTCGCGGACAGCCTTGGCCAGGTCTTCCATGCGCACCTCTCGCAACAGGACCTCCAGGCCGCGGGGGTTTGGCAGGACTGACATCTCCTCGGGGTCAAAACGGCTGTTCAGGGCCGCGACAGCATTCCTCACACTGTCGTCCGGCCCGCCCGGCAGCTTGAGCTCTATGCGAAGAAACCGCTCTTCCGAAACCATGATCCCAACCGCATGTTATCCTAAGATTCTCCGGTGCGGCAATTTGAGTGGCTCACGGTATCCGGAAGCAGGCCGGACGCCTGTCACTGGCGTCGAAACCGCAAATTGCGTTGTTGTTTTTTGTTCCTATATTTCCGGTTGCGGCATATAACACTTGAAATTTGCGCATTTCAGGGATAAGAATTAACAATGAGGCTACAAAAAAAAC
>CAZDYI010000001.1:0-1805 GCA_964509765.1 uncultured Gammaproteobacteria bacterium | reverse complement strand
CCCCTGGTTATGACCTCGGCGTAGAAGACCGTTCCCCTGGCCGACAGGTAAGCGCCGAACGGGTTGCCCGGGTGCGTCGAGGTCCGAAACCGCAAAGTTGCCCTTGCAGGATGTGCGTTGCCCGATCCCGCGCGGAACTGCACGGCATGATCGGCCCAGTTGCCGCCCGAGAACACGATCGCCTCGGGCCCGCTGTAAGTGGACAGGTCGTCGTCGTCAATCAGGTCGACGCTGACGGTCACCACCTGCGCCCGGTCCTGCCGCAGGGCGGGGTTCGGCCCGACGCGCAGGTCCGGCGAGCTGCCCTGGTCGGCCGTCACCGTCAGCGCGTTGCCCAAGGCGGAGCCGGGGTAGTATGCGTCTTCGCCTGCGCGAAGCGGTCCTTCCGACACGCCCACCCAGGGGTCGCGGGGCCTGTCGGCCCGGAAGGTGAATTCCCTTGAGAACCTCAGCCCGTTGTATATGTCTGCGGCAGGCGGCCCGCCGGCGTCGTTCGCCGTCCTTACCCTGATCCGGGCGAGCACGCTGCTGTCTGAGAACAGGGCGCTGCGGAAGCTGAAGGACTGCGGGTTCGTCGCGTTACCGACAATCGTGAGCTCCTGCACGGGGTTTCCCTCGCCGTCGCGGAACTGGATGTGGCCGTCATCGGCAGTGAAGTGGTAGGAGATGTTTGCATGAACAGGGGCGCCGCGTATGTCTATCGCGCGCGTCGCCCACTCCCCGTAGCGCACAGGCGAGGAGGACCAGGTGCCGGACTCCGTGATCTCCTGCGCTACCGCGCTCTCCGGGGCGGCCGCGAGAAGCACAAGGAGCGCCTGCGCGGCGACGCAGGTCCGCCAAGACCGGCGGGGAATGGCGGAGGTCCGGGAACCGGGACCAAGGAGGCCGGCCAGGAAGTCCGCAACGGCCGCGGCCACCTCGGCCACGCGCCTGCTGGCCCGAAGCCTCATTTCTACCCCCCCCCCATGGCGGGAGCCTGTGTCATGACGCTGCTGCTTCGGGCCGCGCTCCTCCCCTTTTGGGGAAGTTCAGGCGTCTCCGACTGCCTTGTCATACCCTTTTCGCAAGGATGGCTCCTTGCGTTCATGACAGGGCTTCGCCCGACATCAACGGCATGGTTGAGTGTTGGAAACTCGGGGCTTGGGATTATAACTTCCGAGGGGTTTTATCTGTTGTGAAATTCGGAACGTAACAGATGATTTTTCCGACACTTTCTCGCATTCCTGAAACCCACTGATCGTCGTTCAACACAACTTTCCCGGCTCCTCGGCGGAAGCACGGGCCATCCCTGAATGAATATCTGAAGATGCGCGTTCTTCGTCCTCGGGTAATGCCCGCACATGGATGTCGGAAGCAGCCCGGTTCCCTTTGCGCAGCGACAAATAGAATCGGCTTATGGGCCTGAACAAGGAGCAGGTTGACCACTTCAACCGCCGCGGCTACCTGGTCGCGAAGGGACTGGTGGGCAAGGAACTGATCCGCGACGTCGTGGCCGAGTACGAGGCGCGGCTCGCCGGGGTCATCAACGGCTGGGCCGACGAGGGGCTCATCGACCGCACGGCCGCGGACCTGCCGTTCAACGAGCAGCTGCTCGCCTCATACGAGGCCGGCCTCGACTACTTCCAGCCGCTCGACATCTCGCTGCCGCCCGAGGGGATCACCCCGGAGACGCCGATGCACGCGGGCCCCGCGATCTTCAGCATCATGGTCAGCGACGGGATCCTCGACGCGGTCGAGTCGCTCATCGGCCCGGAGATCCTCAGCAACCCGATCCAGCACGTGCGGATCAAGCCGCCCGCCAAGGC